>DAIRGS010000148.1:0-17499 GCA_036794395.1 Tepidisphaeraceae bacterium
GGATCAATCCCTCCCCCCTCACCCAACTCGCTGCAATCCCCAACACTCAATTCTACACCCTGCAAAAACCCCCGCCGAACGCCCCGCCCCTCCCTGCCCCGCCTGGCCTCAACCTCATCGACTTCACCAATCAACTGCACGACTTCGCCGACACCGCGGCCCTCATCGCCCAACTCGATCTGGTCATCACGTGCGACACCGCCGTCGCCCATCTTGCCGGCGCGATGGGCAAACCCACCTGGATCGCCCTCCCCTTCGCCGCCCCCTGGCGCTGGATGCAGGGCCGCCTCGACTCCCCCTGGTACCCCACCGTCCGCCTCTTCCGCCAATCCGTCCCCAATGACTGGTCCACGCCGCTGCGCCAAATCGCGGCTGAGCTCGCCTTGGGGTCTGCCGGCAATGTTTCCACATCATGAATTGCTTGTGACCGCAATCCTTCGAAAGTATGGTGTTCTGCGAACTCTCTAAACGGACTTGGAGGCAGACATGTCGATTCTCGGGCGCGTCAGTTTGAAGCGTCGGTTCGCGGCTCATTCCTTTCAAAAATCAATGCAAATTCCTGAATCGCTGGAGCGCCGCCTGCTCCTGGCGGCTCACATAGTCGGCAGCTCCACCGTCTACTCCACCATTCAGGCCGCGGTGGATGCCGCCGCGCCCGGGGCGGTGATTAACGTAGACGCCGGCGTGCTCGATGAAGCCGTCAACGTCAACAAGACCCTCACCCTCCGCGGTGCGCGCGCCGATATAGACGGCCGCTCCAACGCCCGCCAAGGCCTCGGCGGCGAAACGCTTATCCGCGGCGCTCAGGTCGCCGACGGCAAAACTTCCTCGTTCTATATCAACGCCAACGACGTCACCATCGATGGCTTCGATATCCAGAGCAATACCTCCATCACCCAATTCGGCGCAGGCATCGTCATCGCGCCAAACCACGCCGGCACCCGCATCATTAATAACGTCATCGACAAGAACATCTCCGGCCTGTTTCTCGCCAACAACAGCGCCTCCGACCCAGCCCTCATCCAATACAACGTATTCAGATACAACAACAATCTCGGCGCAAATGGCGGACGCGGAATCTATTCCGATGGCGGCATTGCCGGCCCCGTTCTCACCAACGTCACCATCGACTCCAACCAATTCCTCGGCAATACCGGCGACTACCGCACCACCACCGGCCTCGAAGCCGCCATCTCCCTCGAATCCCGCTCCGCCACGCCCCAATCCAATATCCACATCACCAACAACACCTTCGAGGAAAACGGCAAAGCCTTCCTCGCCTGGAACGCCACTAACCTCTCTTTCACCGGGAACGTCGTCACCTCCAGCTTCGACACCGGCTCGGGTTCCATCCGCTTCGAAGGCGGCGTCAGCAACGTCACCATCGCCTCCAACACCCTCTTCGATAACCTCGCCCCCGCTCTCACAATCGACTCCAAAGCCTTCGATGCCCCCAGTACTGCGATCACCTTCACCAGCAATAACGTCTATGGCAACGGCTATGGCCTGGCGAACAATGCCCTGCTCATGAATGGCTCCTCCTACGTCGGCACCCTCAACGCGACCGGCAACTGGTGGGGCTCATCCACCGGGCCCGGCGGAGATTTCCCCGGCACCGGTAACCACGTCGCCGCCAACGGAAATTCCGTCTCCGTCGTCCCTTTCACCAACACCAACATCGGTTCACTTGAATCTCCCTTCACCGGCCTCACCGCCTTACCCGATCTCACCATTCCCACGGAAAATTATGATGAGGGCGGCCGCGGTATTGCCTACGCCACCAACAACCCCACCAACATTCGCGATGTCTACCGCGCCACCGGGATCAACACGGAGTGGGGCTCCGACACCGACGGAACCCTCGATATCCAATCGCTTAAAGCCGGGGAATTCGTCGCCTATTCCGTCAGCGTTCCCGTGCCAGGCACCTACGACCTGGACTTCCGCCTCGCCTCTGGCTCCGCCGGCGGAACCTTCCACGCCACCATCGATAACTCGGCCGCCGGCTCCGCCCTCTCCATCCCCAACACCGGCGGTACGCAAACCTGGCAAACCGTTTCAACCACCAACTTCCCACTCTCCGCCGGCCAACACGTCATCAAAATCCTGATCGACGCCAACGGTTCCTCCGGCGTCGGCGCAAGCTTCAACTGGCTGCGACTCGTCACTGGCTCGGTCACCGGCCCCTCGCTCCCATCCGCCCCCACGGGCCTGGGCGCAACCGCCGTCTCAACTTCTCAAATCAACCTCTCGTGGACCAACACCGCCAATAACCAGACGGGCTTTGAGATCGATCGATCCACCGACGGCTCCAACTTCACTCCGCTTACGACCGTCGGCGCTTCCACCACAACCTTCTCCAACACCGGCCTCTCCGCCGGCACCACCTACTACTACCGCGTTGAAGCCACCAACGCCGCCGGAGCCTCTGCGCCGTCCAACATCGCCAAGGCAACCACGCAGTCTCCGGTTACAACGGTCACCACCTATCTCAGTGATCTCGCTTCAGCCAGCGCCACCGTCGGCTACGCCACCATCAATAAAGACGCCAGCAGCGATGGCAACTCCATCAGCCTCCGCGGCACAACTTACGCAAAAGGCATCGGCACCCATGCCGTCTCGCAGATCGTCTACAACCTCAATGGCAACTATCAATCCTTCCTCGCCGACGTCGGTGTCGACGACGAAGTCGGCAATCTAGGCTCAGTCATCTTCCAGGTTCTGGGCGACGGGATTTCCCTCTACAACTCCGGCCCCCTCACCGGCGGCGGAGTGGTCGGCCATATCAACGTCAACGTCACCGGCGTCCAGCAGCTTACCCTCCTGGCCACCAACGGAATCCCCAACACCATCGACTATGATCACGCCGACTGGGCCTCGGCTCGACTTGTCGGATCGGCCACCGTCCCTGCCGCCCCAACCAATCTAACCGCCTCACCGCTCTCCAGTTCCCAGATCAAGCTCACCTGGTCCCACCCGCTTGCCAACCAGACCGGCTACCAGATCGAGCGATCCACCAACGGCACGACCTTCTCTCCTCTCACTAGCGTCAGTCCCAGCACCACCACCTTTACCGACACCGGTCTCTCCGCTTCCACCAAATATTACTACCGCGTCGAAGCCACCAACCCCGCCGGCCCCTCCCCGGCCTCTAACATCGCCAGCGCAACCACTCTCGCCCAAACCGCCTCCGCGTATCTGAGCGATCTAAACTGGACCAGCGCCACCGTCGGATACGGCTCCATCCACAAAGACGCCTCCAGCGATGGCAACCCCCTCACTCTCCGCGGCACAACCTATCAAAAAGGCATCGGCACCCACGCCAATTCCCGCATCGTCTATAACGTCGCCGGTAAATACACCCAATTCCAGGCCGACCTCGGCGTCGACGACGAAGTTGCCGGCCAGGGCGCCATCTTTTTCCAGGTCCTCGGCGACGGCATCATCCTCTCCACCTCCCCCACCCTCACCGGCTCCTCCCCCATCACCCACCTCAACCTCAACATCACCAACGTCCAAACCCTGACCCTCATCGCCCGCACCGCCACCCCCGGCAACATAGACTACGACCACGCCGACTGGGCCAACGCCCAACTCACCTGAGCGATTCCGCGCTTTGTCCCCCTGTCCAAACACGCCCACCACCATCGCCATCCTCTCCCCGCAGATGCACGCAAAGCTGATTGCCGCCTCGGCAATCGCAAGTCATTCCCGCGAATTCTCAGTTTCAAGCGGCCGCTTCATTGGATTCAATCCGGCCACGACGACTGTTGCCGGCCAGCACCACCAAGCAAATGATCGAGAATGCTGAAAGCAACACAAACCCCCGGGTAAACGTGCCCGTGCGTTGCCGAATGACGCCAAGCACCAGCGGCGGGAAAAACCCGCCCAAGCCGCCGGCTGCGCCAACCAGACCGGTCACGCTGCCAACCGCTTTGGGGAAATGCTGCGGCACAAGTTTGAAAACGGCGCCGTTGCCCATTCCGATGGCTGCCGCCATTCCCAGCGCGCCAACCGTAAACGTCATTATCATCGGACACGCCATGCAGAGTCCGAAAAACGCAGTAGCGGGAAACACGAACGCAAGAATGCGCGTGCCACCGATGCGGTCGGCGAGCCGGCCGCCGACCGGTCGGAGCAACGTCGCCAGGACGATGAATCCCGCGGTGCGAAAGCCGGCATCCACTTTGGTCAGCTTGAACACCTCGGTAAGAAACACCGGAAGCGACAGCGCCATCGCCACAAATCCGCCGAAGGTGAGGAAATAGTACAGGCTTAGGATCCACGACTGACGGGTTGCCAGGGGTCGCAGGAAATCGGCCCACTGCTTGGCGGGTCCGCGGCGCGGAGCATCTTTGGCGAAAACAAGGAATGCCACCAGTACGACGGCCGTGGCGACCCCCCAGATCCAGAATCCCCAGCGGTATCCCAGCGCGCCGGCAATCAGCGGTGAACCGAATGCGGCGGCGGCCTGGCCAATGTTTCCGACACCGTACACGCCCAACGCCATGCCCTGCTCTTTAGCCGGATACCATGGACTAACAAAGCCGACACCCACACTGAAACTTGCCAGTGCGATACCGACGAAAAACCCGCACACCAACAGCATGGGAAATGTCGTCACCCAGCCCAGCAGAACCACGGGGATGATCGAGCAGATCATCGTCAGGCTGAAAACACTTCGCCCGCCCATGCGGTCGGTCAGCACACCCAGTGGAATTCGGCCAAGACTGCCAAGCAATACTGGAACGGCGATGGCCATCCACTTCTGACTTTCTGTCAGATGCAACGCTTTGCGGACGTCAGGCATCATCGCCGACAGCGAACCGAAAACCGCGAAGCAGGCCGCAAACGCCAGCGTTCCCAGGGCCAGTTGCAGGCGATTGCCCGCGGGAGCGGTATTTCGAGCATCGGTCGGCGCGCTATCAGCGATCACTGGGGGCAGGCCAGTCGAATTGATAGCGCTCATATATTTCGCTCCAGGCCGTATAGGTTCCAAAGCAATCCGAAATTCAGCGCGAAGCACAAGGCGCTTGCTCCGGCGGCGGGCCAGATGACGGCGCTGTCGCCCCCGAGAAATGCGTTCATTGTGGCGGTCAGCAGCCACAATTGCAGGACCACCACAAGCATCACAATGCAGAGAATGCCGTAGACGATGAATGTCCGCTTTTCGAGGGATGCCTTGCGCTTTATCAGGTTCATACCGTCCGCTCCTCGACACCCGTCGCGTAGATGGTCCCTTTGCGGACCTCAAGTGTGATGCGCGGAAGCGGGCGCCGCGGCGGGCCGGATATCGGCCGGCCGCTGGTCATGTCGAAACATCCGTCGTGACACGGGCACTGCAACTGTCCCAGCGCAACCTTCGGTACCACGGCGCAGCTCAGGTGCGTGCATTTCTGCCCATAAGCGACCAAATCACTCTCGCCACGCCGGATAAGCAGGCAGGGGTCATGATCGCCGGGATACGCGAAGGAAATGGATGATCCTACCGCCACCTGGTTCATCAGCGCAATGGCCCGCTCCGGTGGCTTGCCGCGCCGACGGCGTATCATGTTTTCTACGCAGATGCAGAGCTGCCCGATAACAAACGCGAAACTGGTCAACACCATGAACTTGGTGAAATCCCTGCGGGCAACGTAGTTGTCCTGGTCAACATCGATTGGGAAATCCTCGGCCCATTGCGGCTTCGCTGCGTCATGCTTCGTACCGGGCTCATTGGCATTGATTCGGGTCTTCATTTGATCGCTCCCTCGCCTTCCGGTTCAAACATGCTTGCAGTCATCACATCGAAGGTTGATTCATCGCCCAGAATGCTCAGTTTCACCCGCCGCCCGCTGGAACTGGCATTCATTGCGGCCGTCACGTCGATGTGCTCGGTGGTTGCGCCCACTGGAACCATCATGAAGACTTTCGTGCGAACCAATTCCCGGCCGAACTTGAATTCGTTTACAGGTCGAGAGCGGGGGCGAAGCGTTTCAATCTCGTCTTCCGTGCCGAAAAACAGCGCCTGGCTCGGGCAAACCGTTGCGCACATGGGCTTTTTGCCTTCGGAGGTGCGGTCGTAGCACATATCGCATTTCATCATCAGTTCGAAATCGCTTTTCATCTTCGGCACGCCAAACGGGCAGGCTAGAACGCAATTGCTGCACGCGATGCATCGCGGCTTGCGTGCACTTTGCACGACGCCGTCAGCCGTTTTCTTGATCGCGTCGGCTGGGCAAACCTGCGCGCAGGTCGGATTCTCGCAGTGCATGCAGACCACCGGAGTAGTCTGGGTCGAGCGAGCTCGATCGATGTATTCCAGGTGAATCATCGGATGGCCTTTGTGCGAGTCGCACTCACCGCACGCCTGAACGCATGACTGGCAACCGATGCAACGGCTCGGGTCTATGTAGAAATTGAGCGTATCCGGAACCATTGAAACGCATCCTTGTTTTACTGCTGGGGCTGAAGCTCCGATGCATAGGCCGGGGCCGAATCCGCCCGCTTGAGCCGGACCGCGCACACCTTGTATTCAGGAATCTTCGAGATCGGGTCTTGAGCTGAAATAGTCAGTTGATTGACGCTTTTTCGCCCGGCCCAGTGATATGGAATGAAGATCGTGTCCGGGCGGATCGTCGTCACAACCTGCGCGCGAAGCGTGACGGACCCGCGGCGGGTTTCAGCAGTTACCCAGTCACGATCACTGATGCCCAGCGTGTCGGCGAGTTTGGGATGAAGTTCGATGCGCGGCTCTGGGTATTGCTCAACCAGTGGCCCGATCCGCCGCGTCTGGGTACCGGATAGAAACTGGCTCACCACGCGGCCCGTCGTCAAAATCAGCGGAAACTCACCGTCGATATCCTCTGTGGGCGGAGCGTAGGGGGCGACGATGAAATGCGCTTTCCCATCCGGAAAGTAGTATGGCCCGGAACCCTTGGCGACGGGGTTCCATGAGCCGGATTCGAATAGTCTTTCAGTCCCAGGATGATCGATCGCCCTTCCATTCGAATCGACACTCGGGCACGGCCAGAATACGCCGAATTGCTTCTCGATCTTTTCGTAGGTGATACCCGAATAATCGGCAACGCCGCCTTTGGATGCCACGCGCAGCTCCTCAAATATCGCGCGCGGCGAATCGAACGTCATTCCGTGTGGCCGGCCGAGGGCCCCGGCAATGTCCTGGATGATCCGCCAGTCTTGATGTGCGTCACCCGGGCAGTCGACGGCCTTATTGATTTTGATGACCCGGCCTTCGATCTGAGTCACCGTACCTTCATCTTCTTCCTGGAGGCTGCCGGGCAGGACGATGTCGGCGTATCGAGCGGAATCGTTTAGAAAGAAATCAATCGCGACATAGAAATCCAGCTTCTCAAGACACCGCTTCACGAACTGGTTGTCCGGCAATGAAACCACCGGGTTGAAACAGATGGAAAGAAGCCCTTTGATCTTGCCGGCGTCGATCTTCCGCATCAGTTCATACGCATCGACTCCAGGAGCAGGCAGGTCTTTCTCATCAATGCCCCAGACTCCCGAGATATGCTTGCGATGATCGGGGTTCCCCAGGTCGCGCGCTCCGGGAAGCTGATCGCATTTCTGTCCGTGTTCGCGACCTCCTTGCCCGTTAGCCTGTCCGGTAATTGTGGCGTAACCGCAGTTTTTCCGGCCGATTCGTCCGGAGGCCAGCACGATGTTGATCGCGCCAAGGCAGTTCTGAACCCCGTGGCTGTGATGTTCGATTCCGCGGGCATGCATCAGGAAGCTCGTTTTGGCAGTTCCCCACCATTCGGCGGCTTGCTGGACCAGCTTCTCACTGATGCCGGTCACCTCGGCCGTTTTGCGCGGTGTCCATTCGCGAACGCCCTCCGCAACCTTGTCGAACCCGACCGTGTATTTCTCGATAGACGAATGGTCGATCCAGTCGTGTTCGATCATGAGGTTTAGCACGCCGGCGAACAGCGCCGCGTCGCGGCCGGGTTTGATCGGCAGGAACAAATCACACGTTCGCGCGATGGGCGTAATGCGGGGATCCACCACAATCACCTTCGCGCCCTGTTCTCGCGCTTGCCACACATAATCCGTGGTAATCGGCGCACACTCGGCAATATTCGCCCCGCTGATCCAAACCACATCGGTACCGATGATATCGCTCCACGGGTTGGCAGCGCGGTCGATGCCGAAGGCCTTCTTGTTCGCTGCCCCAGCGCTGACCATGCAAAGCCGGCCGTTGTAGTCGATGTACGGCGTCTTCAGGCACACACGTGCAAATTTGCCCATGAGATACGATTTTTCAGTCGTCAGGCTTGCGCCGGTCAGCACCGCGAACGCGGAGTTGCCGTGCTCGGACTGAATGTTTTGAATCGACTCGGCAACGGTGCGAATCGCCTGGTCGTACGGAAGATTCGAAAATCCACCAGGCGCAGCCGAATCCCGGCCAAGAGCGTGGAGCAACCGGTCTGGGTGCGATCCCTGGAGATATCGCTTGACACCTTTGGGACAGAGCATTCCCCGATTGACCGGGAATTCCTCCCACGGTTCGAAGCCGATGACTTCGTTTCCCTTTACCTTCAACTGAATACCGCATTGCTGGCCGCAGAAACAGCAGTGAGTTTTGACCAGACGGTCCGGCTGAACGCCCGCATCAAGCCGCTTCCCAGTGGCGAAAACGGCATGCGGACCGAAGCGGTCGTTGATCTTCAACTCATCCGCGGGAACAACGGCCATGACATCTCCTGTCGATATCGCTAGAGCCAGTTCAGATCAGAATGAGCTTGATCTGGCTGCCGAAGCATTGACTGACTCAGCGCCAACATGGCGCGTCGGCACGGGGGGCAAATGCGTTGATAGTGCCCCGCGGAGTGATCGGGCATGGTGAAATCGAATCCGAGTTGGCGCTCGATGGTGATCAGATCTTCGACGTGCATCTTTGAGGCATACTCGTTGCCGCAACGGGCACATTTCGCCTGCTCGACGCGAGCGCCGGCATCCCGGTAAAATGCCACGCCGAGTTGCGCGGGACGCTGGAAGATGTGGAAGAATTTTCCGAACGGCAGCCATAGCAGTGTGAAGATGACGGTTATGGCGTGAAGGATGGCCAGAAACTCGTAACCGTAGCCTTTCATCCATGAATAGCTTGCGGTGAGCATCAGCCCGGTGACACTTATGGCGAACAGCATGAACAAGGGCAGGATGTCTTCACCGAACTGCTGGACGGCAGCGGCGCCGTGATCGCGCATGCGCCGATACATCGCGATCATCACGCCCGGTATGACCAGGAAGCTGGCCCAGACAAGCCCGTGAAAAGTCATGAAGCCAATCAACGAATGAATCGGAAATGAAATGGTGGGAAATCCAAACACATAAACGCGATACCATTCGAAATTGTTTGGCAGGGTTTCAAAGTGAATCCAGCCAAAAACCAAAGGAAACGTGATCGCCACCGCCGTCAGGCAGCCCCACATAATCAGCCAGTGCGCGCTCCATCGCAGGTTGCCCCGCCGCCAGATGAAACCGTTCAAAACAAAAACCCCCAGCAGCCGCCGAAGCCAAACAACCAGGTTCCGAACGAAGAAGCGAGGGGAAATAAAAACCTGCCAGCCCCGTCGCCAGTACATTTGCGTTGGCGGTCGTTGCAGCCACATTGAATAACGATAGGTGATGCCGAATGTCGCAAAGAGCGTTGCAAAGGTGTACCCGACAAGCGCAGCATCAAAATGCTGCAAATTCCGCGATCCGACAACAATGAGAACGCCGAGGATCGCCGTCGCGACGAAGCCGCGCACCGCGGATTTGAGAACCAATGGGTCTAAGGATCGCATGATTTGATCGGTGACTTGCCGGGGAACTGTATGTGCTGCATGTGCTGCCGGAAGAGTTTAGCACTCGCGGTACTTACATCCACTCCCTTGGATGGGATTACTCGACTTTTCTGCATTTGATGAAGTTGTCGTTATCGCTTCCTCACCACAATTCGCAGCTTTCGAGATTCGCTCAGGTGATTGTTGCGCGAAGAATCCGAGACCAGATCAGAAATCATCGTTCGATGCCCGCTGCTCGCCGCCCACTGACAAAAAATCCAAATCCCCCAACCCAATTGCCGCAAATTCAAATCCGTCGAATCCGGCAGTGCGCGTTACCATCCTTTCCAACGTCGAATTCTCAAGGCTCAAAAATTGAACCAGGAATCCATATGTTCACCTCCGAACCCGCCCGCAAGCCCCGCAAATTCTTAACGACCGTCCTGACCACCCTCGCCTTCCTCAACGTCGCCCAATCAACCACCGCCCAAAACACAAAACCCGTCGAAAAAACCTTCATCGACTACTTCCTCCCCATGCCGATCCACGGCACACTCGACGCCAAAGCCTGGGGCGCGCCCAACGTTCTCCCCCGCGATCCCCAGAACGGCCTCGAAGACCCCACCATCAAAAAGTATTGCTACTGGGATGGTCAGATCATCAAAGCCCAGGACGGCAAATACCACATGTTCGCCAGCCGCTGGGACCAGGCCCGCGGCCACGGCGGATGGGGCGGCTCACTGGCCGTCAGCGCGGTGAGCGATGACCCAACCGGCCCCTACATCGATAAAGGCCTGTGCTGGCCCACCGACATGGCCGGCAAAGGCCATAACGTCACCGCCCTCACCCTCCCCGATGGCCGCTATGCCGTCGTCGTCAGCGAAACCCGGCCGGGCGACGTCTTCGTCTCCAAATCCCTCGACGGTCCCTGGGAACATCTCGGCAAAATCACCGCCGACGGCAACGGCTTTGGCAATCCCCGCATGTCCAACGTCAGCATCATGGTCCGCCCTGATGGCGATTTCGAAATCGTCCCCCGCTCCGGAGCCGTCTGGATCAGCAAAAATGGAATCCTCGGGCCCTACAAGGTCATGGGCAAGAGCGTTTATCCATCCGTCGCCGGCCTGCCTCTGGATACTCTCGAAGACCCGGTCGTCTGGTACTCCGGCAACCTCTACCACATCGTCGTTAATGGCTGGCGGCCGCGGAAGGCCTACCACATCACCTCCCCCGACGGCATCACCAACTGGACCTTCCGCGGCCTGGCCTACGACCCCACCACCGACTTCCTCCGCTACACCGACGGCACCGTCAACCACTGGAATAACCTGGAACGCCCCGGCGTCTACCTCGAAAACGGGCACATCAAATACGTCACCCTCGCCGTCATCGACGTCCCCAAAAACCAGGAACGCCCCAACGACATTCACGGCAGCAAAGTCCTCGTCATCCCCTTCGATGGCGTTGCCCTCGACCACGACCTCGAGAACGCCGGGAAAAAATGAGCGCGTTTCGCGGGCCGCGAACTTCGCAGTCGAAAAGTGTCGCGAAGTGTCGCAAACGTCGCATGGAGGAGGATCTATTTATTGTAATGCTTTTCAGTGCAGCTATATTAGCGATCAGACGATTTTGAAGGTTCGGGCGTCAAAATGCGACGACGTCGCGACAGGTGCGATACGTGTCGCATGCGGGTTGGTTTTTGATTGAAAAACGGGGGTGCCGTGCGACTCGATGCGACACCGTGCGACACTGAATTATTGCTCGGGGCGGCCATGTTATCATCGACGTGGGCAAGGGCCAATGCACAGGATAGACTGGACGAGCTGTCTGATGCGTATCTGAGCATCGGCCGCACGCTTGAGGTATTGGTTGTTCCCGTGGGCGTGGCGTGGCAATCAGCGTTTAAACGCAATTCCAAGCTCGTTCTCCCTGATAAGGATGGCAGCCACCCCGATCCCCTGGGCAGCTATCTGGCCGCGTGTGTCTTCTACGCCACGCTCTTCAAGGCGAGCCCCGTCGGCCTTCGGCATGACCTTGACGAATTTGCGAAATGCAAAGCGGATGACATCCGGGCGATTCAGGAAATCGCATTGAGCACCGCGAAGAAGTTCGCAAATTCAGATCCAAAGGTTTAACGTGTCGCGCACGGCAACACGTTTTACCTGAAAGAAGAAATCATTATGGGCGATCGATCTCCGAAGGCTGTTCAAAAACAGGCGTCTCAGAAAAAAGCCAAGACCGATAGCGCGGATCAGAAAAAGCAGCGCGACCTGGCGGCGAAAGCTCAACTGGCGATGGGGAAAAAGAACAAGTAACAAGGGCGGTTCGCACCTCCCGCGCCTTTCTACGACCGCGAATCTCAACGCTTCGCCCTGCGAAGAATCCGCGCCGCCAGCAGCATGGGCGGAAGGAACGCCGCCACGGCCCAGAGCGCCGGCGGCAAGGGGACGACGGATGTCCCGACTTTAAGATCCAACTCGATCGTCCCGGCGAAGTTGTTGGCATCCGCCTGAATGGCGTATTGGCCCATTTCCAGTTTTCCACTCAGTGCATCGCCATTAACCAGCGTGCCCGGAGCATTAAATCCGGTGAAGCTTCCAGTGGGACCGGCACTCGGCCCGGCTTCGGACGCGGTAAGGGATGAATAAGTCACGGAGAACGGAACGGCGCTGCTCGTGATCGCGAAATTGACCAGGAAAAGAGATTCCGGCACACCCAGCCCGTGGCCGGTGATCAGCAGCGCTTTGAACTCCGCGCCGGTTCCATCGGGTGTGACAGTCAGCGTCGATTGCTGAAACGCGCCGATTCCATTTAGTTCAATATTGGAGTTAAAGGGACCGAAGTCCGTGGCCCCCTGGTGCTGATTCCGGCCGTCGTCGGACACGATGTCGGTAAAGCGGTCCTGGCCGATCAGCACAATCCCTGCGCGTGCGACCGGGCCGGCTGGGTTGAGCAGACACAGAAGCAGTGCCGCAGCAGCGCTGCCAAAGCCGATGGACAAAAACGATGATGCCGCAGGTCGTTGCGAATACATGTAGTTGCTCCAAAAAACGGTGAGATGTCCAGAAAACGGCCGTGTGCGTCAAGTGTATTGGCGAGATTTGGGCAGCGCAATGGTAATTGCGGCAGCACATGAGCGTGCACTTTACCACCTCCACCTTCAAATCGCCGCATATTTTTTGGAGCTATCGATGAACAAGTAAAATGTCACATAAGGCCATAGCAAATGAACGGCAGAATGCGCCGATTTCCGCAGAAGAAGAAACGAGCGGACATCGAGTTCAGGAACGTTGCATAGCGTTGCATTCCGTTGCATGGACAACGCGTGCGCACGTTCCGGTTGAATAAATGACCGCCGGGTGTCGGGGACGCCTTTGGTATTCGAGCGGAAGAAAAGAAGGGATTGCCGCGCGATGCGACTTGGCGTGGGCGGACACGGGGGTCGCGCCCCTACGGGTGGTCGGGGGAACGCTCAAGGCTTGATCTCGGCATCTTCCAGCTTCACGTTGTTTTGTTTGGCGTTGTGGGCTTCGTGGCGGATAATTTCGAGGAGGAGATCGGCTTTTTTGCCGGGGTCGACAATCGCCTCGAATTGGGGGGTTTGGAAGTCGTGGAGCATGGGTTTGAGGTTGCTGCGCATGGTGATATCGCCGGGCCAGGTTCGGCGGACTTCGACGTCGATTAGCTTGGCGGTGTAGTTGCGAATGCGCTGGGTGTAGACCTCGTGGGTATCCCAGCCGGCGACGGCGGAATTGGCTTCGACAATTACGCCGGGCTGGCCGACCTGGCGGAAGACGTTTGCGCCGTTGATCTGCATCCAGATGTTATCGCGATAGGAGCGGAGCTTGATCAGATCGAACAGAACGTTCGGGTCGACGCCGAGGTTTACTTCGATCTTGTCTCCGATGGGGATGTACTTGACGTTCTGGCTTGTGAGGTAGGAGAGCCCGCCGCGGCCGTTGTCGCGGAAGACGCGCACGGCTCCATCGGGGAGCGGGGTTGAGCCGAGTTTGGAATCCTTGTCGTTGGTCAGGAGATACATGCGCACCAGTTGCTCGCCATATTCCGCCGGGCGATAGCGGTACTGGATTTTGAACGGAACCGATTTTCCCTCGAAACTGCGCATGCGCTTGGACCAGCCGTTATTGATCGTTTCGGTGCCCTCGATGGTGTAGATGAAGTATTCGCTGAGTCCTTCCTTGATGATCACCTTTTCCTTGTCATCCGCGCGGGCGCCGCCCATGACACCCAGGGCATTTGCGTCCTGCAGGACGGCATCCTTGAAGGCGCGACTTCGCAGCTCGCTCCTGTCGCGCGCCGCCATGTCCAATACTTGGGACGTGGGAATTCGCGCCAGTTGTGCGATTTTCTCCACCAGGTTGATGGTGCCCACCACGAGGCGAACCTGGGCGTTTTCGTATTCCTCGCCGCTGTTATTGGTCACACGGACGAAGCTATCGAGGGACATCAGCTTCTCGTCTTTGTCGGCGATTGCGGTGTAGTCGGCCGACCAGGTGATGCCGCTGGTGAAATAGGTGATTTCGATTCGCGCTTCGCCGTCCACTTCGCTCTGTACGTTCCAGTAAAGCATCTGCGGCTTGTCGTGCGGGAATGTGGTATCGACGACGGTGAGCTTGTCGGGGTTGGAGAGGAATTTGAGCTCGACGGAGGTTGGGTCAATCAGTGTGTTGGCCCAACTGAACTGAAGTGGATTGATGCCCTTCTTGAAAGTCAGGCTGCGCGTTTCGCGGACGAGCGTCAGGTCTTCACTGTTGTAGATCGTGAGCTGCACCGTATCGCGTTTGGGGACGGTTGAGAGGTCGACGTTTCGGGCGGTTGCGGGGCTCGATATAAGCATCGCAAGGGCTGCGAGTGCGATAAGCAATGTGTGTTGATGTTTCATGTGTGGACTCTGTTGTTGCGAGCGCCTGGGGAATCGGTCCGCCGGCCCATTCGGAATGCACATTGAAGGTTGATCTGCTGCGCTTTTTGGACGCTTCAAGGTGTGGCGTCTACCACTCATTTTTCAGAATGACGTGGAGTTTTTTGACGAACTTTTCGCTTTTGCCGTCTGCGCCGCGGGCGGGCAGATAGACGTGCAGAACGAGCTTATCGAATGTGCTCTTCTGCTTATCCGGCCCGCCTTCAAAGTTGGTGGCGTCGCCAAGCTCCCACTGCACATCGCGGCCGCTGTCGCCGCGAACTTCGTTGCGGAGCTGACGCAGGTCTTCGCCGATATCGAGCGTCAGGGCGCTGTCTTTGAAGTTCTCGATCTCGTATTTCACGATGACGTTCTGGTTCGACAGGTTGCCGGCGATTCGCTGGTTCTCGTTGTTCTCGATGGTTCGCTTGACGACGATGTCCTGCGCGACGCCCAGATACAGCCGCATGTCGTCATCGACGGGCGTGAACTTGCCCCAGTCTTCGCCGAGAAAAGTGGTGGAAGTCTCGTTGCCCGCCGGGCCGGCGATGAAGATGCGGACCTTTCCATACGGCAACGCGGCTGCGCCCAGACGGCTGGCGGTGTCATTCTTGATGACGTAATGCATGGGAACCCGGAGTTTTTGCTGTGACTGATCCAGCCAGCCAAACTCGCTCAGGCTTGCAGTAAAAGTTTTGCGCACCCGAACCTGCTGGGACGTGTTGACGAGCATCTCGCGGGTTTCGTTCAGGCCGATCGGCTTGAGGAATTCCTTGCCAAAGCCGGCCCAGATCTGGGTAGCGCCATATTCCTCATTGGTGAGGTTTTGAAGTCGAATATATTGCGACAGGACGAGGGTCTTTTCATCGCGCGATGCGATGGCGCGATAATTGAAGCTCTTATTGAGATTACCCAGCAGGTAGCTGATGCGAACGCGGGCGGAGCCTGCATCGCCGGCGCCGACGGCCCAGACCAGCGACTGCTCGTTCGGGGGATAACTGACCGATAGAACCTTCACATCAAGCGGTTTGTCGCCAACGGGTGCGATCACCCGGAACACGATTGTGCTGGGATCGATCTGAGTATTGGCCCAGGAGAAATCGACCTGATTGGCCCCTTTATTCAACGGGACAACACGTTCTTCTTCCACCAGCGTGGCCGAAGCGTTGTCGAGTTGGATCTCCACCCGCTCGCGCGGCGGCAGTGTGATCAATTTAATCCGGGCCAGAGCCGCGTTAGCGGGTATGAAGGCAACTGCTAAGGCCAAGAGGGAGAGCGGCCAGGCGGATCGTCGCGTGCGCATTTACTGCTCCGAAAGAATAATTCGAAACCGCGGCAATGGGGCAATCCCATCGTTTGTCCGTTGGACGCCCGGGTGGCTGAATAGTTC
Organism: Tepidisphaeraceae bacterium; assembly: GCA_036794395.1. Lineage (GTDB taxonomy): Bacteria > Planctomycetota > Phycisphaerae > Tepidisphaerales > Tepidisphaeraceae > DASXMX01. Next base: position 16,088 of record DAIRGS010000148.1, read on the forward strand.
TTGCGGATTGCGTGAATTCCGTTTCCCGCGGGGAGAACGCAGTTTTCTCCCTGCGGGCAGATGCGCGCGTGCGGCTTATTCCTTCTTTTTGGCGCGATCGAGAAGCGCAATGTCTTCGCCGATCCACGTCTCTTTATCTTGCATGACGGCCTGGGGCGGGAGGGTTTGGGAGACGGTGGTGAGTTCTGGGACTCTGACGACGGCGGTGCCGATGGCCATGAATTCCAGCAGGGAGCCGTGCTCGTGGACGTGGGTTTTGATGCCGACGACGTCGTCGGCGCCGATCGCCGACGCTTCGTCGCGAATCAGGCCGATGGCGTGCTCGCGGGCGTCGTAGACAAGGCTGGTGAGGTCGGAGATTTCACCCCGGCTGAAGGATTTGAACATCGCCTTGACCCCGCCCACCATGCCCAGGGAATAGACCGCGGTGCCAAGCACGAGCTTGAGCGGCATGTAGCCCATGTTGACCAGGTTCCACATTTCTTCGTTGGTCAGGTCGCTGGTCACGATTTGGCTGGCGTCAGCCCGACGGCCCAGCGCCGGATGCGTGGAACCAGTGCCGATCATCAGCATCTCATGAGCGCCGGAGAAGCGCATGGTGCGTGTCTCGATTCCGACGACGCAGTTGGCCCCGGCTTGAAGCGCGTCGGTGGCGATGCGCTGGAGCGCGAGGTGACGCGTGCGGTTGAAGATGTCGGAGAATTCCTTGATCTCGCCTCGGGCGAGCGACTTGAAGGCTCCGACGATTCCGCCGGCCGCACCGACGGAATAGGCGACGTTGCCGAAGACAAATTTGAGAGGCGTGAAGCCGGCGTCGAGCTGGCAGTAGAGCTCCTGGCCATCGGCGCTGGAAGTGAACTCGATGCGCTCTGCGGTGTTGGGGACCCCGGGGACGCCTTCTCGATGAACGGTGGAGGCGACGGAGAGGAACTCGGTGTTGTTGTGGAAGGTGCGGAGTTCGTTGGTCACGCCGGTGATGCCGACCCCGCCGCGAGATTCGGCTTCCTTGACCATGCGGTTGTAGGCTTCGAGACGGCCTTCATGAATGATGTTGGTAATCTGCGAAACCTCGCCGCCCATCAGGTTGCGGCCCGCCGCGGCCAGTGAGCCGACGAAGCCCATGGAGAACACGGAGTTGCCGATGACCAGGTCTCCGGGGTAGAGGCCCTTGAGGCGGAGACAAAACATTTCGTTGCCGGACAAGCCAGTCATGACGGCCATGGGAAACTCCGGGTTAGGGATGGAGAGAAGTGCGACGCCAGATCGTGGCCCGTAATTGGGGAATGGTAGCCGGACATGGAACGGCGTCAAAGAAAACCGATGCGCGCAGATAGACTACATATGACTGCCGAATGACCGTGCGCGATTCCGCGCTTCGTGGCATGGGGCTTCCCCTTCGGGTCTGAGCCTCA
>DAIRGS010000453.1:0-3895 GCA_036794395.1 Tepidisphaeraceae bacterium
AGCGGATCATGAAAATGCTGTCGAAATGGAGGCATTATGGATGGAGCTTCTCGCTCGTGCTTTGCATGGCGACGGTGGTGGTGTGGGTGAGAAGCTATTGGGTTTCGGATCGATTCACGGCTCATTGGCTCAACCGCGACAGCGGAGATGGAATCATCTTCAACAACCTTGAGATCTTATCCGACTCGGGGGGACTTGTCGTAGATAGAAGCGATCAAACAACGCCCCACGGTTTTTCACCAGGGCTCCTTGCCCGGTGGCGCGAGCATGGACATTTGTACCTTGAGCATGCAAGCCCGCGAGGGTCCGTGATTGGCACGCGACCGGGGTGGCTAAACCCACTGTGGATGTTCCAATTCTCTGGGCGCGCGAATTCCTCCGCAAGATTGAACGAATCTCGTTACATCCTGCCGTTGTGGCCCCTCGCGCTGATGTTAGCTATTGGGCCGACAATGATGATTCGACGGAGTTTCACTGAGGCACGTCAGCAAAGGCGCAGGATGCGGCGCGAGTGTCGGGCTTGTGGCTACAGTTTGATTCGCAACACCAGCGGCGTGTGCCCCGAATGCGGAACGCCGGTGGCGGAAAAAGCTAACGTCACGACGTGAAACACAAACTTTCCACGCTCGCCTCTGCCCTGTCGCTGCTGTTATGCGCAACGGCTTCGGTGTTCTGGTGTCGAAGTAACTTCAGCCAGACGTTTGATGCTTATCCCGAAGCGCTTCGCGGCAGCGGATGCCTTGTGCAATCGTGGGACGGTCGCGTCTTCATTCAATGGGCACGCGCCACTTCGACCGCTCGGCACATGCTGGTGAACCTCCGGCTTCCAATCGGTGTTAAACGCGCGCAAGGCGCCCGGCCCGCACACGATCGAATGGTGCATGAAGTGGCAGCCGATCCGCAATCCGTGATCTGGACGCCGTTTCCGACTGAGGCGTCGCCTCCTCAATGGTCGAACGGCTTTGGGTTCACGCTGTTTGCCGTCACGCCCCTTACGTCGGCGGGCCGCGTTACGCTGGTGGCGATCCCCTACTGGTCGATTGTGGCGACAACCGGCGCGTTGCCGATCGTCTACCTGGCAAGGATGCTGCGCCGGCGAACGCGGAATCGAATCGGCGCGTGCGTCAGGTGCAGCTACTCGCTCACCGGCAACACGAGCGGCGTGTGTCCCGAGTGCGGCATTTCCATCCGGCAGCAATCGAAGGTGACGGCATGAGGCAAAAACTCTTCACGTTGGCCGCTGCCGTTTCGTCTGCGGTGTGTGTTGTTGCCGTGGTGTTGTGGCCAATGAGTCTGAAGTGGGAGACGTACGTCATGCACACTTCGTTCTCGCCTTATCATTCTGATTGGTATTGGCTCAACTGGCAGATTTGGTCACAGGATGGTTTTATCCGTTGGACTTCGACCGGCGTTGAGGTCACGACCGCGCGGTTTGAAAGCACCTGGGACACGAAGCCCGGCGACTGGCGGTGGAAAAAACAGCCGCTCGGCAAAAGCGGACCGCAAATGGGATTCCCTTCAAACCTGCGTCCTCGGTGGGAGACCTTGACCGGCGCGTTCGGCCCGGCTCCAGAAGTGGTTCAATCAAAATACGTGTTCATTCTACTGCCTTACTGGTGCGTGCTGGCGATCGCCGTGCCGCTGCCTGTGCTGTGGGCGATTCAGAAACGTCGTCACGCCCGGCGGGTTCGTGCGGGGCACTGTCTTTCGTGCGGCTACAGTCTGCGCGGAAATACCACCGGCATCTGCCCTGAATGTGGGACGGCTGTTTCGCATGATCTTCCACGGACGATGAGCTGATTGCGGCAGGCATGAAGCCGGGGAAGAACGATCGATAGTGAATGGTTCTCGTTTGAGGTATCAGACGGCTGACCGCGATGGGGTCGATGGTCATGTCCGCGGTTAGGATTCCGTGCATGCGAGGTCGCCTCAGTCTCATCGTCGCGGGGGTTTCGCTGGTGTTGTGCATCGGAGCTTCGGCGATCTGGGTGCGGTCCCACTTTTGGGGAGAGACGTTCGGGTGGGCGGGCTGGAAGGATCAGCCGGCGGGGATTTGGCATGGGTGGGGAATCAATTCGGAAGCCGGTCTTGTGTATGCATATTCATTCGAGGGGACATACCAATTTGATAATCCGCGGGATGTTTACCCCAGTGTGCCGAACATGAAGCCGCACATTGTGCATGAGGCGATGCACGCTTCGGGCACACATGGCCGCAAGTCGTTTCGATGGGATAATCAACGATACGGTGATAAGGATTGGTACATCAAACTCAGGTTCATCGGCGCGCCGGCGTGGTTTGTCACTTGGGCTCTTGCCGTGATACCGGGTTGGTACTCCATCGTAGTGGCGTTTCCTAGTTGGCGGCGCTGGCGGATCGCTCGCCGCGAGGGGCGGTGCAGGGCGTGCTTATATGATCTCACGGGTAACGCCAGCGGCGTGTGTCCGGAATGTGGAAAGGCGGTTTCCTTGAAACCGGCAACACTGGCGTCCGGGGCGGTGTAGCCGCGGGATGGTTAGGGGATTTATATGCAGGGCCATCCTTCTGTGGGATGCGTGACAGTTTTCGGTGGCCGCTCCCTAATGTTTTCCCTCCACCGGTACGCCGGGGGGAGGGCAGGGAAGGGGTTCTTTAAATCTGGATGATGTTGCCAAGGCGTGTTCTCGCAGGCCCCCTCCCCAACCCTCCCCCGGCGTACCGGTGGAGGGAGAAGAAGGCCATCGCTTCCTCGTTTGCGGGGCAGATGCCGCGGGGTTTGCGTTGGCAAAACTAGCGGGGTAACTTGCGGGCATGCGAACCACAACCCGTTGTTTGATGCTTGCCGCGATCGTGGCAAGTTGCATTTTCGTTACATCGGCAACCGCCCAGGATGCCGGGACTGCGGGGCTTCCGGCGGCGCGGCAGCGGGCGGCGCGGGATGGGTTGAGCCCGTTTATTCGGCCGGTGGCGCAGCCTACTTCGCGGCCGGTGGAAGAGGTTCGCCATGTGCTGGTGGTGAGTATTGATGGGTTGCGGCCGGATTTGTTGTTGCTGGCGAACACGCCGAACATTCATGGGATGATGATGCGGGGGTCGTACTCGATGTGGGCGCGGACGACGCCCAACTCGATCACGCTGCCATCGCATGTGAGCATGATGACGGGGGTTTCGCCGCGACGGCATGATATTGAATGGAACCGGGATTTTGAGACGGTTGAGCCGTTGTATCCGCGGGTGCCGACGTTGTTTGAGGCGGCAAAGCGGCATGGGTATACGACCGCGATGGCGGCGGGGAAATCGAAGTTTTCGATGTTCGATCGGCCGGGCGTCCTGGACTGGAAATTCATCCCCAAAACGACCAAATGCGAGACGGCAGATGTGATCGGGCCGGCGGTAAAGATTATCTCAGAGCATAAGCCGGACGTGATGCTGGTGCATTTTCCGTCGGTGGATAACACGGGCCACGCCATCGGCTGGGCGAGCCCCGAGCAGATGAAAGCGATCGAGGATGCGGACGCGGCGGTGGGCGTTTTGCTCAAGACGCTGGATGAGGCGGGGCTGACGGATTCGACGTTGGTGATTGTGTCGGCGGATCATGGCGGAGCGGGGAAGAACCATGGGCCGGACGATCCGCGGAGCCGGCATATTCCGTGGGTGGCGGTGGGGCCGCACGTGCGAAAGCATCTGGATCTGACGAGTTATCCGCGGCTGGAAGTGAATACGTACGACACCTTCGCCACCGCGTGCTGGATGATGGGGATTCCGCCGACGGTGCCGGATATGGATGGGGTGCCGGTGAAGGTGATTGTGGAGCGGGAGAATACGGAGTTGTTGAAGGCGGCACCGGTCAAAGCGCCGGCGTGGTGAGGGGAGGGCGCGCCCTCCTGCCCCCTCTCCCTTCGGGAGAGGGCTGGGG
>DAIRGS010000454.1:0-3870 GCA_036794395.1 Tepidisphaeraceae bacterium
TGTCTCCTTGTCTCCTTGTCTCCCCCTCTCCCTCTCCTGCTCCACTCTCTACTGCTCCCCTCTCTCGCGCAGCGCCCCCCCACTTTCCATTTTCCATTCTCCATTTTCCATTCTCCCAACCCAGCACCCAGCACTCAGCACCCTTTGCCCCACAAAGCCGCCAACACGCGAACAAACGCAAAGAAGGTTTAACCGCAGATGGCCGCAGATGAAATTCCAATCCCCGTTTCGCCGCGACTAAGAGGAGCGCTTCCCGCGCCGTCAAAAGCCACTCCCCCGTTCTCAAACCACCCCAGCCCTTCCCAACCGTCTGATTCAAAATATCGATCGCTTCCCCATTCCCGCCAAGCCGCCCATCCTTCCTCATTAGCGTGTATATTTCCGCCCGGCATGACACGCGTTCCTCCTGTCGGGTTTCTGATCTTCTTTCCCACAACCGTGGCGCTGTTCATATACGGGCTTGCCGGCAACTGGCCGTGGCTGATCTCCGAGAATGCCCGGTTCGAGCTGTGGGAGTTGCCCGTGGTCTGGGAGCCGATTGCCATCGCGATGCTCCTCTTTCTGGAGTATGGATTCAGCCAGACCACAGGTAAGCCGCTCTACCCCAAAGCGTATGATGTTACATTCATTGCGTTTCTCATCGCCGCCGCCTGTGAAGGTGCCCTCGCCGGGCACTCAATCATCGAAGAAACGCTGGCGCATTCCCGTGCCGTCCGTGCGCCGGCCGAAATTGTCTCGGGCCACTCCCGTCGCCAGCCCGAGGGCCACCGCAGATACACACTGACCTGCTCGTTCGTCGATCAGCGAGGGAAGCGGCACCTGGCGTGGTTTTCCGATGTCTCTGACGGGATTCCGGCTCGCGTCCAATCCGCCATCGACACCGGGCGCAGTCCGGCGACAAAGGATGTCGCCTACGACCCACAATGGCCCGGACGCAACTGGCTGGCGGATGTGCCGTACTCGCACGACAACCGGCTATTCATCTTCTCGCTGATGGCGCTGCTGTTCTCACTGCCGTTGGCTGGCGGCCTGGCCGTATTCCGGCGTTGGATGCCCTGGCTCCCGACGCCGCGCGTGGCCCCGTTTTTGGGAGCCACATGGATGCTCGTCATGGCCGCGGCCATACAAGGATGGTGATACGCCGGGATCGTTGAATGTGCCGGTCGTAGCGTGCCCAACTCACGGTATCTCTGCACCTCCTCCAAACCGGACCACATAGCATCACGTCCACCGCGCGCCCGAGCGGTTGTAAATAAATTTACTTTTTCTTCTGTAAATGTATTTACAAACACAGCAAGGCCACGCTAAGCTCTCATCCGCGGTAGACAGTGCCGCTGTTCTTTGAAAACTCGTCTGGAACGATCTCCTTCCCATCTGTCAACGACCTGCATCGCCGTCGTGCATGGTACGCGAGTGCATGCGGGTGCGTTTTGAAAACATGGGCATGGTGCCCATGGCGATCAGGCGCCCTGAGGTATTGGGAATTTCACCCAGCACTTAATGCTGGAAGGAGAAGAGTCATGAACAATGACGACGGTCCAGACGATTGGCCCGACTCGGCCTTGATTTCGGAGGCTCGGCGGCAGGCGGCGGCAACGCTACTGCTACTTGAGCATCCAAAGTTTCAGGACGGCGAAGGCAAATCAGGGCTCTATGAGACGGCACATGGCTGTGCGCAGCTTATCTTGCAGCTGGTGCAGGAAAGTCAGCACTGTTCGGGTGCCGAGGAGTTCGACGTCTTGCTTCACCTTGTCTGCACGCAAGCAGAGGGTTTGGCACAGGCGCTATCGCTACTCCGAATCCCGTAGGCGGTCGCATGCGTAGCGAGCATTTTTCAAAGCGTAATTGAACGGATTGAGTAACGATGTCGCACTTGGGCTATTCAATCCGAATACTAAGAAGGGCTCGCGGGCTGACGGCAGCCGGTCTCGCGACAAAAGCTGGAATCAGCAGAACCTATCTGAGTTTGATTGAAAGCGGTGATCGTCTTCCACCGCTTTCAACGCTCGGGAAATTGGCTGACGCGTTACAGGTACAGATTGAACTCTTGCAATCGACTCCATCGACTCCGCGATCAAAGCAAATCAAAGATCTCGTCACTTCGCTACGGCGCGTCGCCGACGCCGAGATGGATTTGCGACAGAAGTTGGGTTGAGACATGCGGCCGAAAAACCTACGAATCGAACACATCGCGGCAGCGATGAAGCGCACGGTGGACGAGGTCTTGGAATTGGCCGCGCATCCACGAAAAGCTCACCGGACGCCAAGAATGCGATCCGTGGGACCGAAGACGCGTCTGATTACTCCGCCGCGGCGGGATTGGAAGATGCCCCTTCGGTGGCTCGGAGTATTCCTCCGTCGCGAATTCCCGTTACATCCGGCCGCGCACGGCAGCGTCCCGGGGTGTTCCCCGTTCACCGCCGCCAGCCGCCACCTTGGACGGCGCAATCTTCTGTCGCGAGACGTGAAGAATGCGTTTCCCAATGTGAAGGCAAGCCGATTTTACCTTGAAATGCTTGCGCTGGGATTCAGCAGGGAAATGGCAAGTCTTCTAACCAAGCTGCTGTTGCCAGACGGGTATATCCCTCAAGGTGGGCCGGCATCGAATGCTGCGATCGATCTCTTCTTCTACAGGATCGATTGCGACATCGAGCGCGAAATCTCTGCTTTTGCCGCGAGGTATACTCGATTTACAGATAACCTCGACGCATCCTTTCGTGATCCACTATATGCCGAGCAAATTGGGCTAATCATTGAGAGGAATCTTGCGCGTCTCGGCCTATCGATTAATTCGCGCAAGGTGCAAGAAAGCGGCTGGCAACCAGTCGGGCGGGAACGCACCGTTTGCGGGGTGAGAGTGAACTCACCAAAGGGCACGCAATTGCCGCGCGATGTTGCCAAGCGCCTTTTCGACAGCTGCGAGCGCCTATATCGTGGAGCGCGATCAGTCGCGCCTCACACACTTCCTGGTCTTGCGCGACGGCGCCGATCATTACAGGGATGGCTAAATCAGTCGAGTCAAGCGGATATCGCACCGATCGGCGACCTTCAACGCCGATTGCATCAAGCCGACTTTGTTGTTTTATCTGAACTTCGTAAGCACCGTATCTTCCCGAATCACGAATGGTATACACGGGGGAAGTACTTTGACGAAGCGTCTGACATTGCGGCGCTCTGGGCACGTCGCCGAATGCTAGCCACCGCTTCAACTAGGCGGGACACCAAGTCTGTCGCCTGAGAGCGTAAAAGCCCCACCGTTTGTCGTACCCCCAAATGACAATGGCTTCCCCACACACGAAGTTTCCTCTCGACCCTGCATTTGAAAAGGGTCGAGAGGAAACGCAATCAGTGCATGACACGAGCGAGTCGCAAGCCAAGCGCAGCGGCTGCTCAAGTTTTCTCCGTGGCGCTTTCGACGGTTTTTCCTTGTGCTCGACCCGGCCGTCGAGACCACACTCCTATTGCCCACCCACGTCCCCGAGACTGGCTTTCGCTCTCGCCCGAACCTGCGGTTTTTTGTCCGGCATCCCTGCGAAGGCTTTTTGGTGTTATAATTGGTGCAGCGATGAAAAAGGCCTAGGGAAGCAACTTGAGAGGTTGCCTCATCCGCGCTGAACGCGGACATCGCGGAAGTGGCCCGTCGGCCGCGACCACGTCCCTAGACCGCACCAGTCGGAGCCTCACGGCTCCGACTGCTCGTTTTACGATACATCTACGCCCGGCTCACTCGCCTCGGGGTCATCGCTTTGTGTCCGCTTAATGATTTCAGACGCAGAAAACGGACGCAGAAAACGGGACAACCCTGAATTTCGCAAACGCGGAAAACGGGACAACCCTGAATTTCGCAACGAACCGCCGCCCGGCGAACCC
>DAIRGS010000149.1:0-17391 GCA_036794395.1 Tepidisphaeraceae bacterium
GTCATTTGAGTTTCAGTCATTCGTCATTGATTCGAATTTCGAATTTCGTCATTCGTAATTTCCTACCCCTACCGCCTCGGATGAAACTTCTCATGCACGGCCTTCAGGCGCGTGTGATCAACATGCGTGTAGACTTGAGTCGCGTTGATATCGTTGTTGCCGGGCAATTCCTGGGCGATGCGCAGATCCGCGCCGCCATAGAGTAGATGTGTAGCGACGGAGATCGGAAAACCCGGCGCGGAAAAACGGGACGGCTCCAATCCCGTTCGGCTCGGCGGTGTCCCATTAAAACTTATTCGGAGCTGTCCCGTTCAAGCTTTCCAAGCGGCAAACCTGAAATCCTTGCGATCGGCCCCTGGACGGCCATATGATTCACTGCATGGTCGCCTCCGTCGTCAGCGTCAACAAAAACATCCAAGGCGGAACGCCTTGCTTTATCGGCACGCGCGTGCCCGTCTCGTCCCTGTTCGACCACCTCGAAGCCGGCTACACCATCGACTATTTCCTCAGCCAGTTCCCCAGCGTCACGCGCGAGCAGGTCGTTGCGTTGCTCGAAGAAGCCAGAGCGCGAACCGAAGAGGCCCGCTTGGCGAAGACCTGAAAAAGCGTCTGGCGTCAAGAAATTCTGAGGCGATGAAAATACGGCTCGACGAGAATCTGCCCCACGACCTGCGACATTACCTCACCGGGCACGAAGTCTTCACCGTCGCCTATATGAACTGGAAAAGCGTCGAGAACGGCGACCTGCTGCTGGCCGCAGGCGATGCCGGTTTCGACGGGAGGCTCACTCTGGATTCCGGCGTCGAGTATGAACAACACCTCGCCGCGCTTCCCGTCGCCGTGCTGATTATTAAATGCAAGTCCAGCAAGATCGACGATCTGCCTCCGCTCGTGCCCGAAATACTGTCCGCCCTGAACCGGTTGCAACCCAAAACACTTGTCCACGTCGGCTGATTGCCATTCTGTCCGTCATGCCGCTAAGGAAAGCTTAAAACGAAAACTTAAAACGGGACGGCTCTTTTTGTACGATAAATTCAGAGCCGTCCGTTTAGGATTCCCGTCCCGTTTAGGATTCCCCAGAGCCGTCCCGTTTAGGATTCCCGGCGGTGTCCCATTAAAACTTATTCGAAGCTGTCCCGTTAAAGCTTTCCGTTTGGCATTCCCAGAGCCGTCCCGTTTGGCATTCCCTTGGGTGCATCGTTAGCGCCCTGAATTTGCTGCTGCACTCATGTCTGCGAAAAGTCGCTCCCGCGCATCTTTACACAGTTCGTATTGCCTCTTGGTTTCTCGAATCAATCGCTGATAAGCTTCGAAATTCTGGATTGCAGCGTCAGGAGAGTCAGTAGCAGCGTCGTGGAGCTGGTCGCGGAGGATTCCAAGATCGTCACTCGCTTTTTCCAATTGATGAAATTCTGCGAAAAGCTGAAGCGAGACTTTGGTTGTTAGTGTCTTGCTATTTTGTGTTAAGGTCGTAAGTAACGTGCGCGGAACCCGGTCGCGTTCTTTGGAATAATCGTCGACCTGTTCTTCGGTCTGGGCAACAGCTTTTAGAAGCGCATCAACTTCCGCTTGGGTCGGGACACGCAAAGTGCTCGCGTCAGCGGTCGCTGATTTCGACGCTGGTGGTTCATTGGTTCCGGGGCTTGATGTATCAACAAGTCCGAAGTCGGAATCAAGCCTATTTGGACCTCCGAGAGGAAAATGAAGTCGCGGTTGCTTTTCTGCACCGACAACGTCTTGGAATTCCCTAGCATGCTTTCTGAAGATTGCCATATTATTGGCCGGAACCCTGGCGACCGTTTGAGTTATCCCCTCTCGAGCCTTCCTGAACTGCGCTTCGGGATTTTCTATTTTGCGGATTTTGGTTTTCAGTTCCTCTATTTCGTCGGTCAATGCCTTGATTTGATGGTCGATATCATCGATCGCTTTCGATGAGTCGGCGTCACCTATTCCAAGATCGGGATTTGCTATCAGTTCGGTATCGGCGGCAAGTTTCGCACTGCACTCCGCCTCCTTGAGGCGTGCATCGAGGAGCCGACCGTCAGCACCCCGCTCCGTCGGGTCGAGCTCCACATTTGCTTTCGACTTGGCCAAGTCATGTTCAGCAATCCGAACGTCGTAACCGTGGTGTTTGAGGACTTCCTGATGCGCGTCTCGTTTGTCCGCCGCTATCAGTGAAACGATTGTTCGTCGCTCCGTCAGTGTCAGCGTATGCCGACCCTCCTTCTTAGCCGTTCTGTAAAGGTGAAGTTTCTTCTCGTCACGCGTGATGTACGCGTGGTAAAACCTGATTTGCGCCTGCGCATCGCCCTTTCCCTCTTCCACCGCCTGTTCGAAGAACCACGAGAGCCAGGCAATATTGACCTGTTCGGTCATCTGATCGAAGCCTTCGGTTGTCATTCCGTGTGCACGGAGCGCCGACGTGTAGAGTGCCGAGTTAGCCTTTTCAATCTTGGCAGTAGAAGGCAAGCCCGCCACTACCTCTTCGACCCATTCCCCATTGGTCCGCCGACCGTTTTCTAAGTCTCTCAGCACCAGGAAGTATTTATCGAATTGCCTTTCGGTGAATGATGTACCAATGGGAGGGCCTGATGCGGTCGACGCGCATCCCGAAACCGCACCCAAAGCAAGCGCTAAACACACGATTGAGTGTTTTATCCTAACATTCATGTATTACCTCTCGTTTTGGGGGCCAAAAACGGGACGGCTCCAATCCCGTTCGGCTCGGCGGTTGCTAGCGGCGATGCGGTGGCCCATCTCGGCCGCACAGGAGTTTACTCCAATAAATGGCTATGGCACACATCCCACCAGAATTGCGAAAAGTTCACTTGCCCGTTTCCTTCGGCACCGGCGCCACTGCTTTTGGAATGTTGTCCTCAAATTTGTTCGCATCAGGCGAGCCGACTGGAACGGCATTTTCGCTTTTGCAATGTGGACCTCGTACGCGGACGGGCGAAAAGCCATAATAGCGTAACCCCGGAACCAAGAACAGGATCAGTCCCTCTTTACGTTTCCCGATTCCCGACGCTAGCCTCGAACGTCGCATCTCCTACCGCCTTGGGTGGAACTTTTCGTGCACGGCTTTAAGCCGGGTGTGGTCTACGTGAGTATAGATTTGAGTCGTGTTGATATCGCTGTGGCCGAGCAGTTCCTGGACAACGCGGAGGTCTGCGCCGCCGCCTAAGAGGTGGGTGGCGAAGCAGTGGCGGAGGGTGTGGGGGGAGACGGATTTGAGCAGGCCGCAGCGGCGGCCGTGCTTTTCGATCAACATCCACAGCCCGATGCGCTCCATGCATTTTCCGGTGCGGGAAAGGAAAAGGCGCTCATTCTGACGGCGATCGAATTTGGGGCGATCTTCGAGGATGTAGCGGGACAGCGCCTCGGCCGCGGCTCGGCCCAGGGGGACGATGCGTTCCTTGCTGCCCTTGCCAAAGACACGAACGCAGCCGATCTCGAGATTAAGATCGCGGAGTTTGACCTCGCAGAGTTCGGTGGCGCGGAGTCCGCTGGCGTAAAGCAGTTCGAGGATCGCCACGTCGCGCGAAAAGAAACGCGACTTTGGATCGGGGGCGGCGATGAGCTGGTTGACCTGGGCCCGGCTCAGCACTTTGGGCAGCGAGCGTTCGGGCTTAGGCCGTTCGAGTTGTAGAAGAATGGTTGCGCGATCGTGGCCGAGAGTTGCAAGGAATCGGAGGAAGACGCGGATAGCCGCCAGACGCCGGGCGACGGTGCGGGTCGCTTGGCCGAGACGGGACTGGTTCTGGAGATAGTAGCGGAAGTCGTCGGTCTGAGCGGTGAGAAAGTTTTTGGATAAGGTCTGGAGATAGCGATCGAGATCTTCCAGATCGCGCCGGTAGGCGTGAAGGGTATTTTCAGCCAAGCCGCGTTCGGAAGCCAGATGGAGCAGGAACGCGCGAAGCTCAGGCCGCTCGCTGGTGCTGTCGGTCGGAAGTCGTGGCGTGCGCGGCGTGTCCGTGAAGCGTGAGTTGGATGATCGGGGTCTGGGCATGCAAGCTATCCCTGCCGACCGATGCATTTTCCCGGCGCAGCCGCCGCTCGGCCAGCAGCTCGCCATACATCGAACACTGTTGATACTTTCCGAAGCAGTACGCGAACGCGTGCCCAAGGCTATCCAGGCTGAAATGATTCGAGCAGCGTGCGTCTGTGCGGTTCAGAAACGGGCAATGATTACCTTCATGCATGTTGAACTCCCTCTACTGCTGACACCATTGATATCGGCACCGTTATGCGCGAAACGTGAGCGTGGCGGGAAAAATTATCGGACGTTGGCCGGACGCTGAGCCAGCAGGGATGAGAAAAACCGGCCCTCGCGCTCCCAGGCATCGCGGGCGATGAGAATATCGAAGCCGGGGAAGAACGCGGGCAGTTCCGAGGTATCAAGCAGGTGCTCAGGATTGTGCGGCCGCTGGCCGGTTTCGCGGTTGCGGGCGTGGAACGTCTCATAAATGACGTAGCCACCGGGTGTAATCGCATTGGCCAGAGCAGGAAAAAGCGGACGGTGAAGGTAACGGAATACAGTCACGACATCGGCGGTATTTTGGGTGGGGAGCGTGTTCTGGCGCTCAACATCATGCTGGATGGTTGAAAGCGCGACGCCGGACCGGCGGGCCAAATCGTTGGCGCGGGCGAGGGCATCGGGGAGCAAATCGATGGCGGTTACGTTCAGGCCGCGAAGTGCAAGGTAAACGGCATCGCGTCCGGCGCCGCAGGCCACGTCAATCGCACTGAGTCCGGTGAGATTTCGCTCTCGTTGAATAAAATCGAGAGCTTCAATTAGAAATGGACTTGGCTGCCAGAGACGAACTGTGGATGGACCGGCTGCGGTGAAATTGGCCGTGTCGGCAAGCTCGATTCGCGTGGCATGACCGCGCGCTGATAAAAAATCAAATGCCGCCTGGGCGCGCGACGGGTCGACGTCTGTAACGCGAATCCGCTGATGGCGGGCGGGAAGCTCGTGAAGCCGCAGTCCGATCTCCTCGAGTGGAATATTCGCCGCTGTCGGAGAATGAGCGCATAGGAATTCGGTTTCGAATCGCACGTCGATCAGGGGTGAATGACCCATCATGCATTGCCCAGACGCCTATCCTCGCAAAGTTCTCGTCGACCGTCATTCCGGCCCAACCTGAAAACACTACCGTGCGACGCGGTCTTGCCGAAGCTGAAGGATCGCCTCCGCGAGCGCGCGCTTGTTGGCCGCGAGCGAAACTTTGCTCAGTCCGACATCAATTTTTATCTGCGATTTTGCAGCATCCAGCGCATTTTTGGCATTGCCCTTCGCAATCAACAGCTCCCCGCGCGCGATCTGAGTGGAGACCGGATTGCCGCGAGCGTCTCGAAGCGCCTGCTCGGCGGCATTGATTGATGCCTTGCCCGACGCGCTCACCGCAGGGACTGTAGCGTGATCTACACGCAGTTGCGCGGCCCAAACCGCCATGTCGCGCGGTATAATGGCCCTTGCTTCAACAATCGCTGCCTGATCCGCGGCGATCGTTGCCGGCGGCGCCTTTACGCCCATCAAGGACACCGACAAGAATCGACGGGCCTCCAACGCTTCAGAATACGCGAGCATCAAAACCTCCGAGGGTTGAATCAATACCAGACTGATGCAAACATTGTGCCGGGCTGGGCCCGGTTCAATACGACAAGACTGTGCCCCCGCGGTAGATCACTTGTGTTAAATGACGGGCACCCGATGGAGGACGCCATATGTCGGATTCCACGCGACAGGTTGGTTTGACGTGTTGCGCAATGGCCATTTTGTCTCTGATCCGGGGAGCGATGGGCCAAACCGCGACCGATTGGCCCAACGTATTTAACGATAAAGGCGGGACGCGATTTTCATCCCTCGAGCAGATCACCCGCGAGAACGTCACGAAGCTTTCAGTCGCATGGCGGTATAAGACGGGGGACAGCCGTGCCGGCAGCACGATCGAGTGTACGCCGCTGGTGATTGATGGCGTCATGTATTTGACAACGGTCAGCACGACGGTAGTTGCGATTGACGCCGCGACGGGAAAAGAGCGATGGAAATTCGATCCGCACATTGGATCTCCCGAGCACAACCTGGTCATCTCGGGCGGGGTAAATCGCGGGGTGGCGTACTGGTCGGATGGCAAGGCGCGCGGCGTCCGTCGCATTCTTTTAGCGACGGCCGATGCGCGATTGATTTCGCTTGATGCATCAAACGGACAACGCGACTCCGGGTTCGCCAAAAATGGCGAATTGGACCTCCGAATCGGTCTCGATCGCGAGGTGGCGAAACTGCCGTACGGGGCCACCTCCGCGCCGATGGTGTTTGAGAATCTCGTGATTGTGGGCTTTGCCAATGGCGAAGCGTCGCCGGCCTCCCCCGGAGATAACCGGGCATTTGATGTGCGGACCGGGAAGGAAGTTTGGCGATTCCACTCGATTCCGCGCGAAGGTGAATTCGGCGCCGACGGTTGGCCAGCTGGTGCGTGGCACAGCCGCGGCGGAGCAAATGCATGGGCCGGACTGACCCTCGATGAAAACAGCGGCGTGCTGTTCAGCGCCACCGGCTCCCCGACCTCCGATTTCTACGGTGCCGATCGAACGGGTGACAATTTGTTTTCCAACTGCGTTCTGGCTCAGGACGCGCGAACCGGCAAGCGTCTGTGGCACTTTCAAACGGTGCATCACGATCTGTGGGATCACGATAATCCCTGTCCGCCAGTGCTTATCACCGTGAAACGGGACGGGAAGGACATCGAAGCAGTCGCGCAACTGACCAAGACCGGATACTGCTTCATACTCGATCGCGCCACCGGTAAGCCTCTGTTCGAGGTGAAGGAAGTGCCCGCGCCCGAATCCGATGTGCCCGGCGAGCATGCTTCCAAAACACAGCCGATCCCGGTGAAGCCGCCTGCTTTGTCAAAACAGGTTTTCACGGACGACGAAGCGACGGATATTTCTCCCGAGGCGCACGCATACGTTATGAGCATCCTGAAAGACCATCCGCACGGCAAGGCCAATATCCCGCCGACCCTGGCGGGAACAGTCCTGCTGCCGGGATATCACGGCGGAGCCAATTGGTCGGGCGGATCATTCGATCCAATTTCGGGGTTGTTATATGTGAATACGAACAACATCCCTTTCTTTTGCCGGGTGAAAGACAACGGACGCGGCGGCTATACCTTCACGGGCTACGACTATTTCCTGGACCAAAACCGTTATCCCGCGGTGAAGCCGCCATGGGGGCTGCTCAACTGTATTGATGTGAGCAAAGGTGAAATTCTCTGGAAAGTTCCACTGGGCGAATATCCTGAGCTGACCGCGAAGGGGATTGCGCAGACGGGCACAGAATCTTTCGGGGGCACGATCGTTACAGCCGGGGGATTAATCTTCGTGGGCGCCTCGAAGGATGAAAAGTTTCACGCGTTTGATAAAACCACGGGCAAGCTTCTCTGGGATTTCAAATTGAACGCGGGTGGATATGCCACACCCAGTACGTATGCGGTGGGCGGCAGGCAATTCGTCGTTATTGCCGCGGGCGGGGGTGGCAAACAGCGCACGCGCAGCGGCGATGAATATGTGGCGTTCGCATTACCCGCGTCGGCGGCCAAGCCATGATCCGAATTGGCATATCAGGCTGGACCTATACGCCATGGCGGGGGAAGTTTTATCCCGAGGATCTTGCGCAGAAACGCGAGCTTGAATATGCAAGCCTGCAACTTAATTCGATTGAGATCAACGGGACCTTTTATTCGCTTCAGCGGCCAAGCAGCTATCAAAGCTGGTACGAGCAGACGCCGGGCGATTTTGTATATTCGTTGAAGGGGCCCCGCTTCATCACGCACATGCGGCGATTGAAGGACGTGGATGCGCCAGTGGCCAATTTTTTTGCGTCCGGCGTTTTATGCCTGAAGGAAAAGTTGGGGCCGATCCTGTGGCAGTTTCCGCCCAACTTTAAATTTGATACCGAGCGATTCGAACGGTTCTTCGAAATGCTTCCGCAGGATACCGAAGAAGCGGCGACACTCGCGCGGAAACATGATGCCAAGGTTAAAGGTCGGGCATGGACCCAGACCGATCAGCGCCGGCGAATTCGACATGCCGTGGAGTTCCGGCACGAATCATTTCTGGTGCCGGAGTTCGTCAAGCTTTTGAGAAAGCATCGGATAGCGATGTGTATTGCCGATACGGGGCAGAAGTTCCCGTTTGCCGAAGACGTTACCGCGGATTTTATTTACCTGCGGCTTCATGGACCCGAAGAGATATACGCCAGCGGCTACTCGGATTCTGACCTTAAATTGTGGGCGAAGAGAATCATGGCCTGGGCCGGCGGGGGCGAGCCGAAGGATGCACATCGAATCGTAAGCAAGCGCGGCTCCAGCAGGAAAAGTCGGGATGTGTACATCTATTTCGACAACGATCTAAAAGTTAAAGCACCGTTCGATGCCATGGGACTGAGCCGGCTTTTGAAAGACAAAAGCGATTGAGTGGCGGTGGCCAGTTTGGTCGCAGTTGTTAGAATTCTCACCGCATCATTCAATCAGACGGAGGATTTCAGATGGCCAGTCGTGTACGCGTCGCGATCGTCGGTCTCGGGTTTGGCGCGGAGTTCATTCCGATTTACCAGAACCATCCTGATGCGGAGATGTACGCCGTCTGCCAACGTAATCCAAAGACGCTGGAACAGATCGGCCAGGCGTTCGGCGTTAAACAGCGCTATTCGAAATACGAAGACTTGTTGAAAGACCCGAACGTCGACGTGGTGCATATCAACACGCCGATCCCGGATCATGCACCGATGACGATTGCGGCCCTTAAAGCGGGCAAACACGTGGCCTGCACTGTGCCGATGGCAACGACCGTGGATGAGTGTGCGGCAATCGTCAAGGAGGCGCGGAAGCAGAAGAAGAACTACATGATGATGGAGACCGTGGTGTACAGCCGCGAGTTCATCTTCGTGAAAAAGATGTTCGATAGCGGGCAGATGGGCCGGCTCCAGTTTATGCGCGGTTCGCACCAGCAGGAAATGGCCGGCTGGCCGGGCTACTGGGAAGGACTGCCACCCATGTATTACGCGACGCATTGCGTCGGGCCTCTGCTGGCGATGGCAGACAAACTCGCCGAATCGGTGCAGTGTCTGGGCTCTGGGCAGATCGCCGAAAACCTGGTGAAGAAGTACGGCTCGCCCTTCGCCCTGGAAAGCGCCCATATCCGCCTTCGCAACAGCGCCGTCGGCGCTGAAGTCACACGATCCTTGTTCGAAACCGCCCGCCAATACCGCGAATCCTTCGACATTTACTGTGACAAAGTGAGCTTCGAGTGGTCGCAGATCGAACATGAGCAGGCCGTGCTGCATCGTGGCGAAACGCCCGAGCGCGTCACCGTTCCCGATTTTGCGAATCTACTGCCCGAAGGTATCCGTCGATATACCACCAAGGGCGTATACGACAGCGATGCCAATGTCCATCTGTCATTCAAACAAGGCAGTGGACATGGCGGCTCGCACCCCCATCTCGCCCACGAATTCCTCCGCAGCATCGTCGAGAATCGCAAGCCGTGGGTGGATGAGCAGAAAAGCGCCAACTGGACATCCACCGGCATATGCGCCCATCAAAGCGCGATGAACGGCGGGGAGAAGGTGATCGTTCCGGCGTTTGATTGAAGCGTTTGGGTGGTGAGATTGTCTCCGACATCGCTTAATCGACGAATGGCTGGATTCACTTGAGATTTGACTGGGTATGGCCAGTTCCACATCTTGGATCAAAAATCTCGATGTCATTGACGACTTGCCGTCGTTGTTGGACCGCTTGTTGTCGCTACAGGCAGCGGAAAACAAACCTCGCCCCGTGCAATATGCGTTTCGCGGCGTGGCAAACAAAACGTGGAGCCTCACTCCGTCGGTTTCGCGCATCCCTGGAATCAATCACACAGCCTCCGGCCTGCGCATCGAGCGCCAGCAAATTGAGAATTTCCGAAGAGACGCGTGGCGGTTTTTAGGCCCGTTCGAGCGGCAGTTTCTCAACATTACGCTCACGGACCTAGTCAGGACGAAGCCCCTCGACCACAAATTGAAATGGGAAAGCGAAGGAATATGGTCCGCTCTTGCTATTGCAAGGCACTATGGCGCGCCCACCCGATTGCTGGACTGGACGCACAACGTCTTGTTCGCCGCATACTTCGCGGCGTGCAGTGAACCTGAAATGGATGGCGCCATCTGGTGGTTCGACCAGACTGAGTTCGAAACCGTTGTGGCTGATATGTGGGACTCGTGGGGGGTGAACATTAGAGACGACGGCAGCAAACAGCGTGCTATCGAACTGAGTGCGTTCGTTCCGGATGCAGCGCCGTGGATTTCAAAAGTTCACCATGATGTGCCTTTCACTCGCATGGAACGGCAGAAGGGATTCTTCACTGCCTGCGGCCGTCTTGGCATTTCACACGACACCGCCGTGGATAATCTCGCTCGCGCCGCCGAAATTTCGCGCGGGCGCGTCGTCATCCCAGCGGCGCTTAAGGAACTCCTTCTGAACGCCTTGGAACGCATCGGGATCAACGCGCAAACACTCGACTACCCTGGCGCTGATATGGCAATGATGAAGACATCCGTAAACCTCGATGCTTCGCATTTCCAGGCAGTGTCTAAGTTGGCAAAGAAAAAGAAGATATCTATTTCACAACTCGTGCAGTTGCTGATTGACGCCGCGAATCAGTCGTTTGATGAGATTCTCAGCCCGGTGCGCGAAGACTTCCGCAAAGGAGGGATGACGGAGGTGCAACTCGACGAACGCGTGGGCCGCGCCAGGAAAAAGGTGCTCGCAAAATCACGGGGGAAGTCCAGAAAATCGACAATGGGGGGAAACATACCGCGTCAATGATCATTCGCTTGATTTGGTTTACTCTCAACGTCGCTCAGATAAATGGATTGAGCACTTTGACGTGCGCATTCCGAAAATCTCGTTCGTTTCGGGTTACTACAATTAATCCATGAACGAGCGCCGTCGCCGCGATCATGCTGTCCTTGATCGGCATCGACTGTCCCGCCGCCCTAAGCTCCGCCAGTAATTTTGCCCATCGCAAGCCCGTAGCGGCGTCCCACGAAAGACATTGAATTTGATTCACTCCCTCATCGAACCAATGTTCAAGCCGGCGGCGACGTTTTCCCGCCGGTAGCAGGTGGATGCCAAACCGGATCTCGCCCAAGATGATCGGATCGACTGCGACCTCCGGTTCATGCCGTCGCAGCCAGTCGATCACGCGCGGATCTGGAGACGGCCTGGTGGGTTCGCTGAGGACATTGGCATCGGCGAGGTAGGTCACAGGGTGTCGGTCGATTCGGACTCGATGGGAACGAAGTAGCCTTTTTCAGGGCACGCCAGCAGCCAGTCAACTAGCCCTTCGTTGGGGCGGGCCTTTCGGCGCAAAAGTCGGTATTCGCCGCGATCGATGCGCTCGATATCAAATTCCTGACCAACCTCAATACCGTCCAGCCGCCGCAACTCGGCGGGAAGCACGATCTGGCCCTTGCTGGATATGCTTGTCTTCATACTAAGTAAGATATCGTCTTACCCGTAGTTTGACCATTTATTTAGGTGAAATCATTGCATCAAAACCTCTCTGCCAAGGATGTCGGCCCGGAATCCGAATTTATCCCGCAATTCTTGCGCGTCTGGAATTGCCGCCGGTAGTTGACTCGGTATAATCCGCGCCGAATCGGCCGGCCGGGCACCGGCGGCAAATTATAAGCAATTTTCCACCCGTGCAGGAGGCACCCCATGGCAGAAGGCGGACAGGAATTCCCCACCATTCTCGGACCGGATGCGAACTTTAAAGGCGAGTTGAATTTCGAGAAGGGAATGCGGCTGATGGGCCGGTTTGAGGGGAAGATCAATACCCCGGGCCGCCTGCACGTGGCCAAAGAGGCCAAGATGTCGGCTGATGTCGAGGCCGGCGCGATCATTGTCGAGGGCGAAGTGCAGGGCAACCTGTCGGCCAACGACCGCATCGAGCTCAAGGCCAGCGCTCGCTATGAGGGCGATCTCCGGACGACCAAACTTGTGGTCGATGAAGGCGCCATATTCAGCGGTCATGTCAATGTGGGCCCGGATGGGCAGCAAAAGCGGCCGAATCAGGGTGGTCCTCCTGTGCAGCGGCCTAGCGTTCAGCCGCCTCAACCGCAACAGCAGCCCAAGTAATGCCCGGCTGCTGGATTGCACCGGCATAGGGTCGCCGTCGGATATGGGCTGCGGACAGGATGGGCAGAGCGGAGGCCGACGCAATTCTGCCCCTGGGTTCCTGTCTACCGGACGTTTTGGTTCCTATTCTCAATCATGCCTCCCGCGGAATATAACGTGCCGTCGCCGGACGACCGCTCGACGATCGTCTGCCTCTACTGCAATAAGCCCCAGGAGGTAAGCCGCAAGGCGATGTCGGTCACGTGCAAGTTCTGTAACAAGTCGCTGAAGCTTGTTGACGTCCGATTTGACAAATACGAAGCCCGCCGGGTCATTGATACCTGTGGCACGGTTACGGTCGACAAGAAGGGGAACGTGGTCGCCGACAAAATTAACTGCGGCGGCCTGGTCGTCCGTGGAAAGATCAAGGGCACGGTTATTAGCCGCGGGCCCGTGCTGGTCGGTCCCGAGGCTGAGATCAAGGGCGATGTCAGCGCCCCCACGCTCGCCGTTGGCGCCGGCGCGATCCTCGAAGGCAATTATGTGATCGGGCCCAAGGCGCTGGGCCTCCCCCCCGCCGCGTCTTAGCACTTGCCCGCCTCAATTTTTAATGCATGCGCCATTTGATCAATCGCGCTCTGCCAATCCGCAAACTTTGGCTGCCGGAACAGCCGCATCGTTGGATACCATGGCGAATCGGATCGGTTGAGCATCCATCGCCACTCCGGAGAAAAGCTCAGCAGAAGCCACACCGGCTTACCCATTGCGCCCGCCAGATGCGCAACTGCGGTATCCACTCCGATCACAAGATCGAGGTTCTGAATGAAGGCGGCCGTATCGGCAAAGTCGTTCAGTTCTTCGCTCCAATCGACCAGGTGCATGTCAGATGGAGGCGACTTGGACTGCGCGGCGCCCTCTCCCTTTTGCAGATTGTAAAATTGCACATCGCCAACGTTCGCCAGCGGCGCCAGCTGCTCGAGCATCAAGGCCCGACGGTTGTATCGTGCGCTGCCGGGCCGACCTGACCAAACCAATCCAACTTTCATGCCGATGGGTTGATTGGCCAGTCGTCGTCGCCACTGCTCGACCAGCACCGCATCGGGTGAAATGTATGGAACCTCTGCCGGTATCTGATGCGGCTCGCCCAAAATGCGCGGCAAACTCATCAGCGGATAATGCACATCGAATTCAGGCACCGAAGGCTCATCGCTAACCACTTCCTCCAGATTGAGTTGTCCCACCAGTAGCTTCTGCAACTGTGGAGGACACAGCAGGCTCACCCTCCCCCCGCGCGCGTGGACCATCTTCGCATATCGAACGAACTGGATCGTGTCGCCGAAGCCCTGCTCGGCGTGCAGGAGAATGCTCCGCCCCGAAAGGGCCGAGCCATCCCACATGGGCTTCGTGAAATTGCGGTCAGGACGCTTGCCCGACAATTCCCAACGCGCCTCGTGCCCATCCCACCCCGCCGGGTCGCCCTTCATTAAAAGAGTCAGGCCCATATTCCAACGCGCCAAAGGATAGCCCGGCCGCAATGCGATCGCCTGACGATAAGCCGAAATTGCCTGATCCAACTCGCCCTTGTCCCGATGCAGCGTTCCCAGGTTGTAGCTCGCATCTGGGTTGTTCGGCTGGAACGCAATCGCCTGACGATAGGCTTGGGCCGCCTCTTCAAAGAGCCCTTTTTCCTTCATGGCATTGCCAAGATCGCTGTACGCCCCCGCATACCCTGGCCGCATTGTGATCGCCTTCCGGCAAGCATCAATCGCTTCGTCAGCTCGGCCGAGTTCCAGCAACGGGCTGGACATGTTCGCGTAGGCCTCGGCAAAATCCGGCTGAAGCAGGATGGCCTGCTGATACGCGTTCACAGCCTCTTCGAACCGGCCAGTCTCACGAAGCGCGTTCGCGAGATTGTTCAACGCCGATGCATCTTCCGGCCGCAACGCAACGGCCTGCCTGAACGATTCCACCGCCTCCGGAAGATTCCCGATAGTTGCAAGCAATACCCCAGTGAGGATTTGAAAATCGGCATTGCCCGGATTCAGCTCAACAGCGCGTCGCGCAAGCGGCAATGCCTCCGCACTGCGCCCAATCTGATATCCCAACGCGGCCAGCATGTAATGTGAATCCGCGTGGTTGGGTTGCTGCGCGATGATCTGCCGATAAAGGTTTTCCGCCTCGGCCGGCCTCCCCTGCTGCTGATGCTGCACCGCAACCCCAAATGCCTGCTCGATCGACATGTTCGCCATGCGCAAAGCTCCTTTGCAAGCCGATCGTATCCGGCACTCCTGTTTTTCCCAGCACCGGACAGAGTCGTTCATGACGCCGAAGCGGCCATCGCGTCTCTTACCCCCGTGATCAGTTGATCACGGGAAAAGGGTTTTTGAAGAAACTGAGCCGGGCGATTGTTACGCGCATCATGCAATACTTCGTCGCGCGTAAAACCAGACATATAAAGCACCGGAAGTTCAGGCCGGCGCATAGCGACCTGCTCGGCCAGCTCAACGCCGCTCATTTCCGGCATGACGACATCGGTCAGCAAAAGGTCCAGGGTGTTCAATTGATCCTGCACGACATTTAATGCGTTCCCCGCATTGGCCGAGTCGATCACCTGATATCCGGCGGCTTCTAATAGCCGACGCGTAACCGCGCGCACAAAATCCTGATCTTCAACCAGAAGAATTGTTCTGCGCCTCCCGCCCACGGGTTCGGTGCTGCCGGAGACCGGCGCCGGTGTGTTCACACGAGGAAGCAGAATACGGAAAACGGCCCCCGCGCCGCCCTGACTTTCAGCGATGATTTTCCCACCACACTGCCGCACCAGACTGTAAACGATTGCCAAGCCAAGGCCCGGCCCCTCATCGGGGCCTTTGGTCGTGAAAAACGGTTCGAATATTCTCGGAAGCACACTGGATTTGATGCCCCACCCGGTATCACGCACAGTCATCTGAATCCACGAATCCGGCGAGGACAATGAAGCCCGATCCAGTGACTCCGAAGCACGGTTTTCAACTGTCACATAGAGCCTCCCCCCAGAAGGCATGGCCTCGCGTGCGTTGACCGCAAGGTTAATCATGATCTGCTCAATCTGGCTTACTTCCGCTTTGACATACGCAGCTTCATCCGGAAGTTCGATCAACAGCTCGACGTTGTCTCCCAGCATGCGCCGCAATGTCGGCTCAATCCCCCGGACGACTCCGCGAAGATCAAACACATCCGGCCGGAAAGGATTGCGACGGCTGAAGGCCAGCAGCTGGTGGGTGATGGATGCGGCGCGTGTAGCCGCACTCTTGATCTCATGCACATCGCGGCGAAGGGCATCCTCATTTGCGAGTCTCGAAAGTAGCAGGTCCGAGTAGCCGGTGATGGCCGTCAGGAGATTATTGAATTCGTGCGCCACGCCGCCGGCGAGTCGCCCGACCGCCTCCATTTTCTGGGACTGAACGGTCTGTTCGTCGCGCGCCCGCCTTTCGGTCAGGTCTCGACAGGCAAACAATTGCGCTGGCCGATCGTCCCAGGTTATCGAAGCGCTGCGAAGTTCAATGATCGATACGCCACCCTCCGAGTGCTTAATTTCCAATTCCGCTCCACCGTCGACCATTGGCGGACAGTCGAAGGTGCTCCCCACAAGCGGCTGCCCCTCTCGGCCAAGCAGTCTTCTGGCGCACTCATTGGCGGCACGGACCTTCCCGCTATCGTCAACAATAACCACCCCATCCGGATTACACTCAAGCGCGGCGACCAGGCGAGCCTCAGCGCTGCTCAATTTAGATCGCGTCCGCGCATGTTCCTGACGCACGTCATGAATGCAAAGGGCAAGTCGGACAACAGTTTCGAGAAGCTCCGAGTTGATGCTGGAAAACTCGATGACTTCTGTTGCTCCTTCATGAAGGAGCTTGGCACGTTCTTCGTCCCCCTCCGTTACGCAGACCACTGGAACACGTTCTTTGAACTCCTGTATGTGGGCCGTGGTGCTCGGGTCGCACAGGAAAATGATGACACGTTCATTTCGATCAACGATCGAGAAATTGAAGGCATTTGGTACATGCAAGCTCTCCACCCGGGCATCATCAATCGAATTGGGCAAAGCGGCCGCGACCCGATCTGTCGCATGCTTGGCACCCATGAGCACCGCTCGAACTACGGTCGCCATTGCACCACCCTGGACTGTTCCTTGATACATCCACAAAAAAACCTGCCCGTGTCGCTCAGCTTTACGCGCTCACGGGCAGGCTTCATTTAGATTCTTGGCACAACATTACGTGCCGGAATCATTTGACCCGTTGAAATGGAACTTCTGACCGTGAATGTCGGCTCCGGCCATCAGCCCGCCCTTGGGCATGAGGTAGACTTCCACGCCCTGGTCGAATCGGGCCGCAGCCGCCGTCCCGGCCTTCACTATTATAGCCTGAACGGTAGCGCCGAACTCAAGGCTGTTGTTCATGAGGCGATTCAATGCCGCTTCATTTTCAAAAATAATCAGCTCGCCATACGTCTCGCCACCGATCTGGGGGCCAACCGACACTTGGTTAAGCTTAACAGTGCCGACTTGCTGGCCGCCCTTGAAAACTGTCCCCATTCCCGACGCCCCGCCGACGCCGACCGCACCCTTACCCACTTCAGGAAAGATCACATAACCCGCTGAGTTGTTCACATTGTTCTGGAGGCCGGGATCATGGCTGTAGAATTGATCGAGTGTGGACTGCGATCGGTTTTGCATGTCCGTATGATTCGCCGGGGCATTTGGACCCGTGGATTCACAGCCAACCATCGCAAGAGCCGCGACTGAAAACAGTGGAATGAGTGCTTTACGCATTGTGAGTCTCCAAACAAGTTTTACCGGAGCCCGGCACGACCAAACGTGTCGGGAAAACAATCTGTTCTAATGGCTGACCGCTCGTCGTTGGACCGCGTCACGTGGGTACCGCACGGGGTACGCGGACGAGACAGGCCGCCATATCTCAATGGAGTGTGTGCTCTGCAAACCGCGCTCCGCAGGTGCACACAAACTGAAAAAACTGAAAAAACTGAAAAAACGCGGTTTTCTGTTGAGTCTTCAATCATTGGAGCACTCTGCAAACCCATGGGGGGCAAGGCATAGACCCACCCGCATCGCGACCGGCCACGACGATATGGCGTGACATTGCAGTCTGAGTGAATCTATAAGCGCAAAAAAACTAGTGCTTTGTCACGCCTTTGATTTGGGGTAATCTTCGGTGGCGGTCAAGGA
>DAIRGS010000455.1:0-3837 GCA_036794395.1 Tepidisphaeraceae bacterium
ACTGGCTCAGCCGCGTCGAGGCAGATGGATTGGTCGGGCGGGGCTGATCGCTTTTTTTATCCTGTTGCTGACGCTTCTCGCAGCCCTAACCGTCCCCGGGCTTCCCTTGCAGACGTGATCGATTGCCGTATCCGAATCCAACACAGCGACGGCAGATGCGGCCGTTCAGAAGTGGCCTTCTCAAGACCGCAGCGATGCTGACGCGCATCTACGTTGGACGCATCGGCCTGATCGGTGAAGTCTTCCGCAGTGAACGTCAATTTCGGGAATTTCGGCCACCGTATCTTTCACGACCGGGCAGGTGGATATAAGCAGTCCCTTGCTTAACCAGTTCTAAGTTTTCAATTGAATTCCGATTAGAACTGCTAAAGCAACCTCACCTATTATGACGCGTAGTTCCGTGGAATTAAGCCCTTCAACGATGCCGTACCGTCCTCCCTCTTCGACCAGGGCCAATACGCGGGGGTCTTAGAGATTGAGGGGCAGGGGTAATGGGCCCGGGGGAATGGAGCGCAGGCGGAAGACGCGGAAGCCATCAGCGTGCCTCACCCGAAGCTTTTGGCTAAGCTTGGGCAATGGGCGTCGAAATTCCGCGTGTTTTGCAGACGATGGTGGGACAGAATTCCTCCGAAGCATGGCTCGTAACAGGTCGGCCGCTCATGTTCCGGATTGATGGGGCCCTTCGCGAGGCGGTGCTGACGCCGCTCACGGAAGAAGATGCCGAAGTCGTACTCGCCAATGATCCCAAACTGCAGGCTGCATTTGAGAAAACCGGGATGGTCGAATTTCGGCTCAAATTCGGACGCGACGCTTCTTTTCACGTCACGACAATGGCGATCTGCGGCATGCCGCTTACCGTGATTCGTCGAGTACAAAAACCAAGAAAAACCGGGCTTTTCAACTGGGGAAATCAGAAATCCGATTAGGTCACGCGCTTTGCACTTTACCGAGCGCATCGTGAATTGATTCGATCGTCTTTTTGAGCGCTTCCTCTCGCGGCAACTGCTTAAGCGCGTTATCAAATGGCTCGGCGGCAGCGGGCCCGTCGTAACCGATTGCAATCAGTGCGCCCAGGAAACCGCCAATGTTGATGACCCCTGTTGTCCCCGGCAGCGCCCGATGGTTGTCAACCTGCTGATCGAGCGGAACATTGGCCGGGGCGTCGTTGAGATGAACGAATACGATATCGTGATTCGTGAGGGTTTTGATATCGGCCGGGGTTTCGCTCGAGTTAAACCAGTGCCAGCTATCGAGCATCAGCCCGAGATTCTTAGCGCCCGTTTCAGTGATGAGCTCCCGCATTTCGCGCATGGTGTGAACAAACGGATATTTCATCCGCGCACGCATCGTTTTGGGCCCGAGGTATTCCAGCCCGAATTGGATGCCGTGGTCGTCAAAGATCTTCGCAACTTCGGTGATGCGTTTAGTATGCCGCCGGAAATTCTCAACGTATGTCATCTGGCCATCGCCGGGGATGAGCCACGTTCCCATCCGCGACGCCCCGGCCTTCTGAAGCGTCGAAGCAATGGCAGGAAGCTTGGCAACAAAGGACTGGTATTGCTGGTCGCCACCCCCGAATGGCATGGACATCGTCGTCGAGCCCCATACTACGTTCTTGGCTTTCATCTCATCGCGGAACTGGCTCAGCGCATCGGGAGGCATACCCGCCAATTCATTTGCAACCGGCTCAATTGCTTCAAAGCCAAATTGGCCGGCCAGCGCAAGCTGATCTTTCAGGTTGGCCCGAATTCCAATCATGCCGGGGTTGAGCGAGATTTTGAATTTCCGCACCGGTGCATCGCCAGCCCGAACCAGTCCGGCCCCTCGCGTGGCAAGCATAGTTCCCACCACGGCGGCACCCGCCAAAAATCCGCGGCGTGACAGCGACCTTACGGACCTTGTGAAATCGACGGCTTGGCGCGATAGGTTCATGTGCTCCTCGGAGGTGAATGGAAACCATCATAACGATTCCGACGCGAGGGCCAATCGAAATCCCTTCGCCGGGCCTGCACGTCAAACCGCCCTTTCTCAATTCAAACTTGAACGGCTATGCAGCGTGTGACTTATGTGGCGCGCCAATCACCGCGCGCAGGCGGAAGACCGACCCCTCCCGATATTAATCCCCATTCCAGCACTGCCGATGTGAAGGGCATTGGAGGCAGATGATGGCAAACACTCAGACCGGTAATATCCAGGCGATGCGCAACCTCGCAAATGCTTTGCGCGATCAACATCGACAGCTTGGCAGCGAACCAAAGCTTCCCGCGCCTACGGACCAGGACATCCTGCGGGCGATGCTCGGCAAGCCGTTTAAGACGGCTTCGATCGCCACACCGGAAACCGCACCGGCCCGCAAGGCCGGATAAGCAATCGTCTTCAAGGCAGCCACTTATCGGGCCGATGCTCATGGACGGGCTTTGCACTAAAGCGGAGGCGTTTCATGAGCATGCGTATTGGCAGGATTCTCGTGTACTCGATCTGCGGGCTCGCGATGCTTGCAATGTCGGCCCGTGCATCCGGTGAGCCGGGGAGCACCGGCAGTCTCGAGATTCGCAAGGTCAAGCACGTCATCGATGGCGATGGCAAGGTTTGGCTATCGATTCAATTCGCAAACCATGGAACAAAAACGGTGAGCGTGTCGGCGATCTCGCCCGGTCGATTAGGGCCGTGGGTGAAAGTCGATCAGTCGGTTGAGGCAGGGGCGGCAATGAAAACATTGATGAACATTGCCAGGGACGAACCGACGACCGTTTGGATCAGCACCAGTGAAGGGCTCTGCAAGTTTGACCTGCCGGCACGGAATTAAAATTCCAAATCAGTTCAGGGACAGCCAGCACTGAGTATGTGGCCCGAGCCCATGTTACCCGCGCGCGTTGTGCGTATAATCCGGCTCGAATGCCGGAACTCAGGGAGCGACTTCAACAACTCT
Source organism: Tepidisphaeraceae bacterium (assembly GCA_036794395.1). Taxonomy (GTDB): domain Bacteria; phylum Planctomycetota; class Phycisphaerae; order Tepidisphaerales; family Tepidisphaeraceae; genus DASXMX01. The sequence continues at coordinate 2,930 of DAIRGS010000455.1, forward strand.
TCGGACTCGACGACTTCCGCCCCGCGCAACGCGAGGTGATCGAGGATGTAATGCGCGGCAAGGACGTGCTGTGCGTCATGCCCACCGGGGCGGGCAAAAGCCTGTGTTATCAACTTCCGGCGGCCGTTCAGGGCGGGCTGACGGTTGTGGTTTCACCGCTTATTTCGCTGATGGAAGATCAGGTTCAGCAGTTACGGGATGAGGGCATTCCCGCGACATTTCTGAACAGTTCACTGACCGCGGCAATGCGCCGCGAAACGGTGCGCCAACTCGAAGATGGCTTTGAAGGCCTGCTCTACATCGCGCCTGAGCGATTCGGCTCAGCGGATTTCCAGGAATTGCTGACGCGGATCAAGCCGCGCTTTCTTGCGGTGGACGAGGCGCATTGTATCAGCCAATGGGGCCACGATTTCCGCCCTGAATATGCAAAGCTCGGCGAGTTCCGCCGGCAAATCGGATCGCCGCCCTGCATCGCGCTGACGGCCACCGCAACCGAAGGCGTCCGCAACGACATCATCCGCCAGCTTCAGATGTCAGAGCCCACCGTCGTTGTCACCGGATTTGACCGGCCCAATCTCTCCTACCAATCCCGGCGGGTTTCAAAGGTTGCGGAAAAAGATGGCGAACTGATCGAGCTCATGCAGGAGGAACACGGCGGCGCGATCGTGTATTGCGCAACCCGCAAGGCAGTGGATGCCGTTGCGACCCTTCTGGCTGCAAAGCTTAAGGACCGGAAGGTGTTTGCATATCACGCCGGAATGGAAGCCGCGTTGCGCAGCGCGAATCAGGAACAATTCATGGGCATGGCGCGGGCGGTGGCGGTGGCAACAAATGCTTTCGGAATGGGGATCAATAAGCCCGACGTCCGGCTCGTTGTCCACTACAACATTCCCGGAACGCTCGACATG
>DAIRGS010000150.1:0-17247 GCA_036794395.1 Tepidisphaeraceae bacterium
AAGATTAACCAAGCCAGCCGGACGCGGTGAAGGTGGGGTTTACGTAACGCTCACACAATATTCGGTTGCGAAGATCGTTAGGAACGTTGCAGGGCGTTGTGAATGAGATCGTCCGCGGGCGGGTCGCGCGAGAGACGGGTGAGGGGCACGATTTGCTCGCGGCCTTGATGGCCGCTCGCGATGAAGATGGCTCGCGGATGGCGGAGCGGCAGCTCCTCGACGAAGCAATGACCATGCTGCTGGCCGGCCATGAAACGACGGCTTTAGCGCTGTCTTACAGCCTCTATCTGCTGGCGATGAACCCGCAAGCCCAGCAGCAGCTTCAGGACGAAATCGCCAGCGTATTGGGCGATCGATCGGCGGGTTGGGACGACCTGCCGCAACTGGAATTTGCCCGGCAGGTCGTCACCGAAGCCATGCGCCTCTATCCCCCGGCCGATGTCCTGGGGCGCGAAGCCGTCGAAGATTGCCAGATCGGCGATATCCCCGTGCCGCGGGGCACAACGATATTCATGAGCCAGTGGGTCATGCACCGCGATGAAAGATTTTTCAAAGATCCTGTCAGGTTTGAGCCCTCGCGCTGGACTAAGCAATTCGAACAGACGCTGCCGCGTTTTGCCTATTTCCCCTTTGGGGGCGGCCCGCGAAATTGCGTCGGACAGAATTTTGCAGTCACCGAAGCCGTTCTGATATTGGTAGAGATGTGTCGACGGTACGCGTTTGCCCCCGTCGATGGGTTTAAACTGGAACTGTGGCCCAATATCACCCTGCGGCCGAAAGACGGGATTTCGTTGTCGGTAAAACGCAAATATTAATTTTGCTCGTATGAGTTGATAAAAGAGTTATAATGGTGATCGGTAACGGATCACGTCTAGGTTGTTTCTATGAGTGCTTATCAAACGGAAGTGATTCGCCAAAGGCTCGAACAGGAGCTTTCGACTGTGCAACGCGCTGCGGGATCGTCCGCGGGCGAAGACCGGCTTGCGCTGGAAACCCTGGAGAGGGTCTTCCGAGCGCGTCTGGCCGATCTTCCACAGCGTCAATCGTTTGCTCCCATCCGGGTCGAAGACGTTTTGCCTCCCGCCCATTCTCACATCATGCAGTAGGCGCGAGGCGATCGCCGGCGAGTTCATCACAGTACGGGAAATTTCTCCCACGAATCGTGGGGGCGCAGTCTTGCATTGTATTTGCAAAACGACGCTGGGTTATGCCACTAGTGAGTCGTTGGCCGAACCTCGCGCTTCAAGTTCGCCCGCAGCCCAAATCTCGAAACGCGCAGACTTCTTTCCGCCTTCGTGCCTTCAGTGAGTCGACGTCGGTGGGCGGAGAGAACGTCGCCTCGGGTGATGATCCCGATCAGCTTTGAATCTTCGTTTCGATCGATTACCGCAAGACGACCGACGTCCGCGCCAACCATATGATCGGCGGCCTGGCGGAGCGTGCTGTCGCGGAAGATCGTGAGAGGGGGGCGATGGATGAGCTTTGCCAGGTCCGTATCGGCGGAGCGGTTGTCGCTCAACAGATCCCGACGTGTGAGAACGCCAACCAGTTGGCCTGTTTCGCCCACGACCGGGTACCCCTGGTGCGATGAACCTGTCGCGCCGGAATTCATCCAGCTTCGGACCTCACCTAATCGTTGACTTGATTTCAGGCTGATCGGATTAACCGTGAACACGTCGCCGACCGTGAGTTGATCGAGGAAGTCCGCGAAATATTCGGACGGAACGCGAATGCCCCGGCGGGCGATCTTGGCGGTCATGATCGTATCGGGCATCAGCGCCGCCGACACAAAATATGCCGCGGTGCAACCGCCCAGCAAAGGAAGCAGGCCCAAAGGCCGCAGGGTCGTCTCAAACGCGAATACCACGGATGTCAGCAGCGCCCGCGATGCCCCGGCGAACAGCGCCGCCATGCCAACCAGCGCCGCGATGCGCGGGTCGATGTCCGCGTGAGGAAACAGATGCGCAGCACCGATTCCCATTAGCGCGCCCAATGTGCTCCCGATGGTAAACAAGGGCGCGAGCGTTCCGCCGGATGTCCCGCTGCCCAGTGCAATGCACCATGAGGTAAATTTCAGGATACATAAGATCGCCATGGCTTTGACGGTCAGCGAGAGCGAAATCGCGTGGCTGATGTTGTCGTAGCCGACGCCGAGCGTGTTGGGGGCAAAGTATCCGACGACTCCAACGACGACCGCTCCTATCGCCGGCCACCACATCCAGTGGATCGGAAGCAGATCAAAGAGGTCTTCAACGGCATAGACCGCGCGCGTTACAAAGACCGAGACCAGGCCGATCAGTGCTCCAATCAGTATGTAGATCAGCAGCGAGAATTCCGGCAGATGATGAATGTCCGGCATATCAAAGACCGGGTACGGCAGCTTGAATAAAAACCGCACCCCTGCGGCAGTGGTGCTGGCCAGCGCGACCGGAACAAATGAGCGGGGCCGAAACTCAAACAGCAGCAGTTCGATCGCGAGCAAGGTAGCCGCGACCGGGCTGCCGAACGTCGCGGCCATTCCGGCCGCGGCACCGGCGGCGAGAAGCGTTTTGCGCTCGGCGGCCGTGCTTTTCAGGAGTTGGCCCACCAACGATCCCAGCGCGCCGCCCGTGGCGATGATCGGCCCTTCCGCGCCGAAGGGGCCGCCCGTGCCAATGGCGATGGCGGCTGACAGAGGTTTTAAAAATGTGAGCCGGGGCGGAATCCGGCTTTGCCGGGTCAGCACCTGTTCCATGGCCTCCGGGATCCCATGCCCGCGAATGCCGGCTGATCCGTAACGCGCCATAAACCCGACGATCAATCCGCCAATGACTGGAACAACAATCACCCACGCGCCCCAATGCTCGAGAGTGGGGGCGGCGGCTTGTGTGGAAAAACGCGCGTAGAACGAAATATTGGTGATCAAAGAGATCAGCGAGACCAGAAGCCATGCGATTACGGCCGCCGCGAACGCGAGCAGAATCGAAAGCCCACTGATGATGACGACGCGCGAATCAACCAATGGTGGATGAGGCTTGAGGTGCGCACTTTCCAGTGTTGGGCCAAGGGATGGAGAGACAGGCAGCCCGCCGCGTGTGGCGGCCTGCTCGACGGCGTGAGTCGGTGGGTTCATGTTGTATGGGGAACAATAGTTGATGAGCCTACCGCTTGGAAGGGCGCGCGGGTGTCTAATTGAAGGATGCGTATCAGACTCACCGGACAGAACTGGATGTTTTCCCGCCCAGGCGCGTCTCAACCAACAACATCACACCAGCGATTTTGATTCGGGCAGGCTTGTCGGATTGGTTCGGTGAAAAACAGACGGATGCGGTGGAGAGTAAACATCCTTGGTGCGCCGCAAGTTCACTATCGTGTATGTCGTTTCGCTTCTGGGTTGCCTGCTGTGGGCGTGGAGCCAGTTGGCTTTCATGTCCGTGTGGGTGGGCACCAGCCCAAAGCCTACATCTGACGGGTATCAGGGGATTGTTCATTGGGAGTTTTGCTTCGGAAATGGATTGATCTACGTGGAGCGAGCGTTCCATGAGTCACGGAACAGCGAGTACCTCGCCAATGTATCCCAATCAGGAACCAGCTCCGATCCGCCGTTTTCAGGTGCTGAAACCATCTTCGGGTTTGGATTTCATCGGGAGCGATTGCAAGACAATCTCAGGCGATATCGAATTGTGTACGTTGTCTTGCCACTTTGGCCGTTCCTGCTTGTCATGATAGTGCCGCTGTTGCGTTTCTTTCGGTGGGTTCGCGAGCCTTGGATTCGTCGCGTTGAGCCGGGCTTGTGCCGATGTTGTTCTTACGATCTGACCGGCAATGTGAGCGGGGTATGTCCGGAGTGCGGGACGGCGGTGAAGGCGTGAACCAGCGAACCTAGATTTAGCTCGACACGCTTTTATGTCCCACCTGCGCCACGGCCGTGGCCATGCAAGGCGCATCGTTCTGGTTCTTTTCCGCGATCAGTATTGAATGACCGAATGGACGGGGATGCCCAGTTTGTCGCGGCCTTTGAGGCCGGCGAGCTCGATGAGGACGGCTAGGCCCGCAATCTCCCCGCCGAGCTGGTTCACCAGGTCGCAACAGGCCTTCATCGTGCCGCCCGTCGCCAGCAGATCATCGACGATGAGCACGCGCTGGCCCTTCACGATCGAGTCGGCGTGCATCTCCAGCGTGTCCTTGCCGTACTCAAGATCGTACGTCATCGAGATGCGCTGGTGGGGCAGCTTGCCCGGCTTGCGGACGATGACGAAGCCGGCCGAAAGGCAACAGGCCACGGCGGTGCCGAAGATAAATCCCCGACTCTCCGCACCCACCACCAAATCGATATTCTTTCCCCGGAACGGATTGGCCAGCAATTCCACTGCCAAGGCCAATCCCGAAGGATTCGCCAGCAACGGTGTAATATCGCGAAACCGAATGCCCGGCTTGGGAAAATCGGGGATGTCACGGATGAGCCGCCGGAGATTCTCGATCATGGCGACAGTTTATGGAATGAAGGTGATTTCGCCAGTTTCGGCAGCTCACGTGCGAGGCGCGAGCTCTTCCTCACAACCGACGCAAGCCTTCAAGAAGCCCCATTGCCGCAAGGTCGATGACGGCGACGGCCTGTTCGCGTGAGACGTCAGGAAACCCGTCGAGAAATTCGGCAAGCGGATCACAAGCGCGCAGATGTTCAAACAGCGTGTTTACCGGAACACGCGTACCCTTAAAACACGGCTCCCCATGCATTCGCCCCGGATCAGCGGAAATAAATGTGGCCAGCACGCTGTCCGCGGGAATAAGTTCGCGATCGTGTCGAGCATTCAAGTTCGCGGATCGATTGGCCGAAACAGTCATGATCCCCATTCTATCACTAAAAACCTACGCGCAAAGCGAAAGTAAGCTGGATTCAGGGCCATTTACGACGAACACCCGCCGACGTGCGCCAGGCGGGGTGTTCGTGTATCGCGATCATGTCGATGACAGGCGAATTATCTCACCGTCATCACATGCTTTAATTTGCTCAGCGCCTCATGCTCGATTTGCCTGACGCGTTCGCGGGTGAGGCCGATGCGGACGCCGATTTCCTTGAGGGTCATGGGGTCTTCGCCTTCGAGGCCGTAACGCAGCTTGAGGATCTTGGCGGCGCGCTCGTCGATTTCTTCGAGGAGTTCGCCGAGGCGGCGGAGTTCGTCGGTGTCGCAGACTTGTTGGTCGGGGCCGGGGTTGTGGGTATCGGTGACCAGTTCGTTGATGGTCAGTTCGCCATCATCGCTGCCGGACTGAGTGGGGGAGTTATATGCCTTCACGGCCTTGCGAATGATCTTGAGCTTCTTGGGAGAGAGCTTCATGTGGGCGGCCAGCTCCTCGGTGCTGGCCAGGCGGCCCAGCTTGTCCTCGAGCTCGCGCATCGCCACCTTCAGCTTCGACATCATCTCGACCATGTAAGCCGGGATGTGGATGGGCTGAACGCTGTTGATCAGGGCGCGCTTGATCGCCTGCTTGATCCACCAGGAGGCGTAGGTGCTGAATCGACAGCCGTTCTCCGGGTCGAAGCCTTCGACCGCCTTGAGAAGGCCGATGTTGCCTTCCTCGATGAGGTCCGGGAGCGAGAGGCCGCGGTTGATATAGTGCTTGGCGATGTTCACGACGAGGCGCAGGTTGGAGCGAACCATCCGCTCGCGGGCCTCGGGGTCGTTGTCGTTGATGATTCTGCGGGCCAGCGCCTTTTCTTCATCGCCCGTGAGAAGGCGCGATTCATTGATCTGGCGGAGGTACAACTGCAAGCCCGACTGCACGGCAACGGTGGCCATAATATTTTCGTCCCTTCCATCCCTGACCCAGCGCTAGCACCCGTCCGCGAACACCTCGCGTTTATGTGCATCACGAGCCGTTTTCTTATCGGCAGCCTCGTGACCGCGCAGCGGCCAATCGAGAGTGACATCGGCTCAACGTCGAAGCTACTTTGGGGAGAGGAAGAATGATGTTCAGGCACTAGGCCCGCGTCATCGCACGCTTTACCCTGAGACTGCTTCAATATTCTGAATCACGAACCCAATCCTGTCAAATCAGGGTATTTGGATGGTCTGCAAGGGAAGTGGGGACAATGGTTTGCGTAAAAGGCGTCCGCGTCAAATGCCGCATAGCTTAACATCCCCTGGAACGTCCGAAGGCCGGTTGAGCGTGTAACCGGCGCAGGCAATTATGCAACGTCGGTTCGTCACTTCAAATATCGACGTCGCTTTGAGTTCAAGTCAATCTCCGTTCCGCATTCCGGACACACGCCGCTGGTGTTGCCCATGCGATTGTATGAACAGGCGTGGCAATGATTTTTTTTCGGCCGTGGTGCGGATCTTAGGCGGATTGACAGCAATCCAAGAAGCAGGGCGACAAACCACGCTGGTAGAACCAACCATCGTTGCACGTCGAGTGAGACGCTCTCGCGCGCCAGATAAAAGCCGCCGCGGCCGAATGACCATTTATGACCGTTGGGCTCATCGGAGATTACCCACTCCACTTGGCTCGAACCCCTTAAACCCGAAGCGAAACTCGTCAGAGAAAGACCTCGTTCATCGTCCGTAAAGCCGCCAATTGGTTGAAACAGTTCGAGGGCGACATGCCCGTGGGCGCACTCAATCGAGACGCGAAAGGATTCGCGGGTGAGGTCAAGGCTCATGTCATGCGAAAGACTCCGCGACCACATCGCAACCACTGTCGCGCAAAGTACCAACGACAAACAGAATGGGAGTTTAGCTAAATACCTTTTCAAGCGGCGGCTCCCACGTTCCGCGCAACTGGGGTTCCGCATTCCGGACACACGCCGCTGGTGTTGCCCGTGAGGTCGTAGGTGCAGACGGCGCAGCATCCAATGAGTTTACGCCGTCGGTTAAAGCGCCAAAACCACAAGATCGGCGGAGGAGCGAATATGAGGATCAGCCACGGATAGGCAATTTCGGCGTAGCGCATGCGCGTGCGGTCGGGCGTATCTGTGTAGGCGTCGAACGCACCGGCGGAGAAGCCGGGGAATCGCATTGTCGTGTCCGGCTTGGTGAATCGTTCCGCGGCGACTGAACTCACGTGCCATCCATGCGATTGTGATTTAACGTCTGGGTCCCATCCAAATGCCGGCGTCGGATCGAGATATCCACGGCCAACACCGCAATACAGCCCGTCGGGGTTGAGCGAAACGATTAGAGTGTGTTCGCGTGTGAAGTACTCGATGGACGAAGCGCGATGCCAATGCAAAGGCCAGATGACCACCGACGCCACGAACAGCAGCAACAACAGGATCGCTGGAGTTAGAGAAAAGAGGCGGCGACTCACTATCGCAATTCTACCAAAAATAACCGCGCATCCCCGGTGCGCGCCGCCGGTCAACCGACCCAATGCCAACACTCTGGTTAACTATTTCCCGAAGAACCGCTTAATTGCGTGTACGGTGGCCTGGCGCTGAACGACGGCAATTGATTCGAGCAGGGGAATGTCTTTGGGGCAGACCTCCACGCAATTACCCGCTTTTGCGCAGTCTGCCACACCACCTTCTTCCATGAGGGTGTCGAGGCGCTGGTCCTTCAGGGCGGATCCGATTGGGTGTTCGTTAAACAGCCGTGCCTGGCTGATGACTGCGGCTCCGACGAACTGATTGAAGGGGGTGTATTGCGGGCAGGCTTCCAGGCAGCAGCCGCACGAGATGCAGCGGGAGAGGGGATAGCGGTCGTCGTTCAAATCTTTGCTGATCGGGGGGCCTTGGCCTAGATCGTATGTGCCGTCGATCGGCACCCAGGCCTTCACGCGCTTCAGGTCCTTGAAGAGCCGTTCCCGATCCACCCAGAGGTCGCGAACGAGGGGGAACTTGCTCAGTGGTTCGAGCGTGATCGGCTCGGCGGGATCGCCCAGCTTGTCCACAAGCGCAGAACACGCCTGGCGGCATTTGCCGTTGATCAGCATCGTACAGGCGCCACAGACCTCTTCGAGACACCCGCTTTCCCACACCGGGGTCGTGGTCTTCTGCCCGGCCGTCGTAACCGGATGAGCGGCAATCCACTGAAGGCACGAAATCACGTTCATGTTCTTTCGATGAGGAACCGAAAATTCCTCCCACCGCGGCGCTGCAACCGGCGAATCTTGCCGGCGGATTCGAATCGTTACGGTATTGGTGTCGGCGGGGCGATGGGCAGTGGGATCGGAATCGGGAACCTGGGGGTCCATAGGGTTTGATCGTACGAGGCTTCCCCCTCAGCGGACAAGCATCAGGGATTTGGATAAACAAACAGGCGGGGTCGTATGAAACGACCCCGCCGTGTTATTCAAGGTTTCAGAGAGAGCGATGCGATTTCATCCACCGCGGGGCATGGGAGCGGCGGCTCGGTTGCCCGGGTTATTGGCCGGCACTGGCCGGCCGTTCCCGGTACCGCGGGCCGGTGCCGCGTCCTTGGGGGCCGCAGCTCCGTTGATCTCAATTTCGAGTGCCTTTCGCTCTTCGTTGGATCGATCGGCGTTTGGCGACCGGCGAATCACCTCGCCGGCATCGTTGGTCAGCAGAACGTATTTATCGCGATCGCGCGAATTGGGAAGGGTTCCGTGAACGTCAACAACGGTCCATTCCGAGTCGGCGACGCGGTCGCCGGGCGAGAAGCTCTGCTGGGGGGTTTTCTTAATCCAACCTCCATTTTCCCAGTGATAAACGTCGGCCGTTGCAGCATTGCCGCGTAGGGAGGCGAACCAGAACTTGGTGGTTTGCGGCAGTGTGACCGGCTGGCTCCAATCGCTCGGCGGGCTCGGCACAGCCAAGACATCCACAATCTTGTCGTCCGCAATGACCGTCAATCCCATAACCGGATTCTTCATGTAATAAACGATTCGGTAGCGGTAGACCTGTCCGGGCTCAACCGTGTCGTCATGCGCCCAGATCAGGATGTCTTGCGCAATCGCTTCGGGGTTGATTTCGCCGGGGTTACGTCCACCTGCGGCACCGGGAATTGCCGGGTTCGGCTGGGCTCCGGGGATGACGCGTGGTGGCAAGGCGGGAGGAATGCCGGCAATTCCTTTTGGCGCGCCAGCGGCCGCCGCGGCGCCAGGAGCGGGGGCGGCACTGGGCGGTACCCACGGGGTGCCGCCATGGACATCGTAAAATTTGGGTTGATAAACAACGTCAATGTTCTTCTCGGCCCAGTCTTTGTAAGACGCCTTTTCCGGAATCGAAGCCTTGGGAACGGGCAGAGGTCGCGCATCAGCCTGAAGCATTTTGGGAATTGCTACAGTCTCAACGCCTTCCTCACCGTTCGGAAACACCGGGCCATTCGGGCCAATCGTTCCACGCTGACGCTTAAGTTCCACGTGAAGAATGTCGGTGGTTAATGAAAGGCCCTTGCCTTTATTTGCCAGGACTGCGGCGAAGGCGGTTTTCAAATCGGTGGCGGGGATCGTGAAAGAAGCCGTAGCCCATTCCTGATCGAAATTGGAGTTGACGACGGCTTGTACGCCGCCCGGGGCATTCTTCTGGTTAACTGGCATCGAGACAACCGATAGGCCGGCTGTTGGTACAAGCGGCACCGCCTTGGGCAGAGTGGGCAGCGCCGCGATGTAATCATTTCCAGGACCTGTAGTAGGACCTGGACCAGAAAAAATGCCGGTGTCCGTATACAGCGGACGAGACCATTTCTGGACAAAGATCTTTGCGTTGGTCGCATCCATTTGCGCCTGCCACGGCTTAACGACGTCAGGCACCATAATCGCAAGATCGCCATTACTGTTGATCGACTGTTCAATTTCACGAACCGGACCGTCTCGGGTCAGTTCGTCAATTTGCCCAGGACTGACTGGTTCCCTCTTGCCGGTCAATGTCGCGGTGGCGGGTGGTGTATAGACATAGGCCCAGACACAAAACAGAAAGAACACGCCGCCCAGACCTAACGCCAGCCATTGGACGTGTTGTTCGAGAAAAGTGAGTGCTTTTTGCATACGACACCTCTTCGAGGGAGGACCCCAATTCCGGGTCCGTATTGATTCAGATATTTACCGGCAACATTCAGTTGGTCATCGCCGTGGGTTGGGCGGCCGGCTCTTGAACGTTGAGGTACTGCTTGATCGAGGGCGGCATTAATGGGCGGGTCCAGCTTCGCATGAACAGCTCCTCGCACTTAAGGGTGAGCGTTACAACTGGGACCGGCCCATAGAAGTAGCCTTCCTCCTGCTTTTCAGCACTGTTCACCACTTGAATATCCGTCCAATAGACAGTGAGCAGACGGCCGCGTTGCAACTGCTGGATGATTCGATTTACTTCCGAGGCATTCACGTTTATGCAAACGGTGAAATGCACGACATCAAAGACGCCATTGCAGACCCGGCCCGTGGGGGACACATTGAAGTTCTGGGGGAGGGCTTCGGTCGGGGCGTTGTTGGCGACGTTGCCCGTGACTACGGCGCCCGTCGGGGCGGCCGCTGCTGTCCCAACACTTGCGGGAGTGGCATAGATTTCCCGGCCCGACGGAACATCAATTAAAACCAATTCCTTTACCGGCGACGCGGCGACCGACTTCGATTGGCTGTTAATGTCAGCAATCGCCTTCGCGACATCCTGCTGCACCCAGAGGCCAAGTTGGGCCAGCCAGATTTCCTCCGCCGGAAGCGCCGTCATCCCGTTGGCGCCACTAGCGACATCACGAGGGCTACTCAATGCCGAAGATGCGGCCATGTACATCTTGTGACGTTTGGCCGCGTTGTTACGCATCTGGTCTGGCAATTCAGCGGTCCTAAGGGCGATGTCCGCTTGAACGGCGTCTTCATAAAGAATTTTGCCGGTAGCCTGATCAAGTGGAGCCTTGGCCAAGGCCTCCGCTCGAAGAGCGGCCTTTTGTGTATCGATTTCAGCTTGCGTGGGCGGTGTAACGCTGTTCAACGTGTCGACAATTCCATGCTGCATTTCCTTTTGATAGTCGCGTTGGAAGGTAAAAGTGTCCGAACCGTTGGGAAGCGAGTTAGGCACAAGCAATGTGTGCTTGTTCATTTCCGTCGCAAGCTTCTCAAGTTGCAGGCTCTGTTCCTGTACCTTTTGGATCGCCGCTTTACCTGATTCGATGACCTTAGGACCAGGGAACCCGGGTAGATCGGGGGCGGCGGCGTTCGGATCCGTTGCACTTACCACCGGCTGGTGGCGCGGGTTCTTTTGCAACTGCAACAGACTATTGTAGGTGTCTGCGTGCTCTTTGACCCTGGTCTGAAGTGCCTTTTGCTGGGCGCGAATGAAGGTCGGGATCGCTGCGATCGCAAGCAGCGCGATCACGCCGCAAACGATGCTCAGGATGTTTTTCTTGACGATGTCCATACGTTTGCACCTCTTGCCCGCCGATGTTTGGCGGGAGAAGGATAAGATGTACTAATTAGCCGCCGCGGTTCCAGTGGCCGGGGCCGCCGGCTGATCGAGTACGACCATCATCCGGATCGTTACACGAATGTCGGCGCTCATGTCTTCACCGGTGCGAGGATCGAGATTGGGATTGAACTTGGGTTGCTCTACCGCGGCCACTGCCGGGTTCATCGCTCCCATCGCGCCGGGTCGAGCGCCACCCGCGAACATATTGTTGGCCGGTCGAGCTCCGCCGCCCGCCTGGGTCACATTTCCCACCGGTGTAAAATAGGGCTCTCTCACCTTCTTAACGGCGTAGTTAACCAGCGGGGTCGACGACTGGAGCTTCTCAAGCTTGGACACGAAATTGTTGAGCACATAGCTGGCCCCATCCGGGCGTGGGGTTGTGCAGATCACGTCAATGACATAACCCCGTAGCGGCCCCCCAGCGGGCGCCGCCGCAGCGTTCTGGGCGCCACCCGGGATAAAAATGGCCGGCGGGATGTTGGCGAGGTTAGTACCCTGTATCTGCCGGCCCGCAGTCGTCCGGTTGATGGTGCCGTTGCTGCCGAATTTAGGCGCGATGGATGCAACCTCGTGCGTCTTGATCTGGTCCTCCGGCAGGGCGAGCATCGGGTTCATATCCGCGTGATATTCCATCGAGATGCGGTCGATCTGGACGATGTCACGGCTACTACGTGGCGGCAGCTTGGCCTTGTCGCCCGATTCCAAGGCGGTTGACAGTGCCGGGGGAATGGGAGGCAGGCACGCGATGATGCCGGAAATCAAGGCGGGCTGAATTTCTCGCCCGGTCTGGAGCGAGTTGTAGTTTTGCGACCGCATACGGTCGCCGCTGCCAGCCTCTTCGACTTCCGCTTTCCATTCCCCGTCGAATCCTTTGAACGTGTTCTTCTTCTGGAGATTCTGTGCGTGGATTGCCTGCGTGTCGTCGAGGCTATGTGACCCCCAGTAGATCGAGCCATAGGCAACCAGCGGGGCGGCCACGAATACCGCGGCCGCGGCAGCGAACCAGCGGGTTTTTTCCTGCCACATCTTTTCCCGCCGAATGCGTTGCGGCAGAAGAGAACTGGTGATTTTGGCGCCGCCCAAGGCCTGGATCGCCAGGCCATATGCGCTGCAGGACGAAAGGATGTTTTCGTTGAAGCTGGTGGCGGCGCGGGCGTCGGCGGGAGTACCGGCGCCGAGGCGATCGATGCGATGCACGTCAATCTGGAGATTTTGCTGAACGTACTTTTGGAGGCCGGGCAGGCGGAAGGTCCCGCCAAGGGCCAGAACCCGCGCGATCCGCGAATCGCGGTGTACCGACGCATAGAAGCCAATCGACCGCTGAATTTCGGCCACCAGATCGTTAAACACCGGCTTCATGGCCTGAAGAATCTGCCGGCCATATTTACTTGTCGAAGCGTTGCGCTTGAGTTCTTCGGCTTTAGGGAACTTGAGCTTGAATGCCTTAACAAGTGTTTCGGTAAAGTTGTTGCCGCCGATCGGGATCGAGCGAAGCCAGATGGTTTCGCCCTCGGCGATGATGAGATCGGTGTTTTCGGCGCCAAGGTCGATAATCATCGTCGTGCCCTTGAGCCGCTCATCGTGGTACATCGCGTTGTAAACGGCCAGCGGGTTCATCTGAACGACCTGGACGTTCAGTCCCATGTCGGTGAACACTTTAATGTGCTGGCTGACCAGTTCCTTGCGCATCGCGAAGATGCCAACCTCGACATCAGGCGACCCGGGATCCTGGAAGAGCTGGTAGCTCCATTCCACTTCTGGAAGCGGGAAAGGGATTTGCTGTTTGGCTTCGAACCCGACGATCTCAGGGATTCGCTTAGGCTCGACCGGCGGGAGCTTGATAAAACGGGCAAAGCTTGATTGCCCGCTGACCCCCACGGCCACCACGCCGCCGCGCATATCGTGGCGTTGGACGAAGTTAGCCAACGCCGACTGTATCAGGGTGTCTTTATTGTCGCCGGCGTTGGAAAGAACTTGCTCGTGTTCAACGACATCAAAGTCGTCAATGTGCAAGCCATCAGGCCCCGGCGAGAGGCGAATGGCTTTGAGCGCGCGGTTACCGACGTCGATGCCCCAGGCGAAGCGGGGGGTTGCCATGGTCACTCCGATTGGTTCGTGCCGGCGGGCACAAGAATGCCCGCCAGTGTGGTGCTGCCGGATCCAAGGTGTTAACTTCTAGCGGCACGCGGCGGAGTGTACAACAAAGTTGTTCCGTCGCGGCAGCCATCTATTATGGACGCACTGGCCGTCTGATAGTTCCCGGCCCTGGCCAAAATGCGAAGCTTTTCCGTTCAAACGCTCGGTTGTAAGGTGAATCAGTATGAGAGCGAGCAGGTTTCGTCCCTGTTGCGGTCTCGGGGGCTTATCGAAGCCCCGTCGGTCGATCAGGCCGAGCTGCGAATCATTAATAGTTGTAGCGTAACCATGCAGGCGGCCAGCCAGAGCCGCCAGACCGTTCGACGGTCCACGCGCCTCCCTGTGCTGTCGGCCCCGCCCGGCGGAGTTGCCGATAAGCCGGAGGCGTGGAAGGCACCGTCGGAGACCGGTCAAGGCTTGCCGCTCTTCGCTAATCAAGCCAACGTAACGCGCCGTCCGCGCGTGGTGGTTATCGGGTGTTGGGCGACCAGCGACAAAGCGGCCGCGGGGGAAATCGAAGGCGTCGATGCCGTGCTCACGCATCAGGATGATCTTGCCGCCGAACTGGATCGACTCCTCGCGCTCTGGCAATCCGAGGACCTAAAAACCCGGGGCCTTTCGGTCAAACACGATGCAATTTCCGATGATCCGCCGCACGCGATGAAGGATAATAATGGGGATCAAAAAGCTGGCGCCGCGACGGAAAATCGCAATCCCGCTAATAAACCAATCCTTGGCGGAATTGTCAACGATATTTCGGGATCTGCCCGGCTTCCACTGCTCGTACAGCATCAATCCGGCAGGCAGCGGGCGCTGCTCAAAATTCAAGACGGCTGCGATGCCCATTGTACCTACTGCATCATTCCACAATTGCGGCCAAACTTGTGGAGCAAGCCAATCGATGATGCAGTCGAGGAGGCCCGGCGGATGGTGAGGGCGGGGCACGTGGAAATCGTTCTGACAGGGATTTTCCTGGGGGCGTACGGCCAATCCACCGCGTTGCGCCGAAGGCAGCCGGTTGGATCCGGCTCATCCCCGCTTGCAAAACTCGTGCATGCACTGTGTGAACGGGTACCGGGCCTTGAACGACTTCGCCTTTCGAGCCTCGAGCCAGGCGATTTAGGCGATGACCTTCTACGGGTTCTTGCTTCCCATCGGCAGGTCGTGCCGCACTTTCACCTTCCACTGCAAAGCGGGTCTGATTTGTTGCTGCGGCGAATGAATCGGCAATATCGAAAAGATGATTTTCTGAGTCTCGTCGAACGGATCTCCGGTGCGTTTGATCGACCCGCGCTGACTACCGATATTATCGTCGGGTTTCCAGGTGAGTCCGCCGAGCAGTTTCAGCACACATTAGATGCAGCTCACGCCGCCCGGTTTATTCATATTCATGCGTTTCCTTATTCTCCCCGCCCCGGAACCGCGGCAGCGCGATGGAAAGAAGACTTTGTTCCCGGCTCGATTGCCAATGATCGGATACGGCAACTCACCCAGCTCTCCAGGACATTCAGTTACGAATTCCGGCAACGGTTTGTCGGCTCGGAAGTCGAGGTCATCGTGGAAGGGGGGTTCGCTCCCGCCGAAACGCCAGGACATCGACGGGGACGATGTGAACGCTACTTTGCCGTCGAATTCAATGGTGATGGTCTAAAGCCCGGGGATGTTGCGCGCGTTCGCGTTGATGAGGTGACTCTCGACCGAACCTTCGGCACGCTGGCTGGCAAGGTGGAACGATGATTGCGGTGGTTCAGCGCGTTACCGAGGCATCGGTCACGGTGGGGACGGAGACTGTCGGTAAAATCGATCGCGGGCTTGTCGCTTTGGTGGGCGTTTCCAAAGATGACACCGAGACAGACGTCAAATGGATGGCACGGAAGTTGACCGAACTGCGCATTTTCACAGACTCATCCGGCGAAAAGCACTTTGACCTGGACGTTCGCGCGGCAGGTGGGGCCATCCTGCTTGTCAGCAACTTTACCATCATGGGCGCGACGCGCCAGGGGCGACGGCCGTCATTTGATCTGGCCGCCGATGCTGAAAAAGGAGGCCAACTTTTCAATGCGCTGGTTGAAGTGGTGCGAGCTGCCGGCGTATCGGTTCAGACCGGGCGATTCAGGGCGGACATGTCCGTGCATCTGATCAACGATGGGCCAGTGACGCTGATCCTGGACAGCAGTGAGGGATGATCTGCCACCTCACGCAACGTTACCGCGCCGTTGCCGGTGCGACCTCCCGAGCCGGCGCCACAGCAGCTTCCTGCGGCAGATGTGCGTGGTGAAGAATCAACGTCTCGTAAAGTATCGCATATTCAGCGACAAATCGGTCGGCATCGAACTTCTGCAAAGCAATCGCCTGGCTTGCCTTCCCCAGTGCTTCACGGGCGGAGGGGTTTTCGTAAAGTTCCAGCAATCGTTGAGATAAAGTTCGCACGTCTTTTGGCGGAACAACAGACACCGCCTTACCGCCAAATATCCGGCGAATCATCACGGAATCAACGGCAATAATGGGCAGCCCGGCAATGGCGCAGGCGGCAATCGGAAGGAGTGACGCAGTCGAATCGGCTGTTACTAACGCAATATCGGCCACCCCGAGCAGTTCTTCAAATTCGACTTTTCGTCCCAAAAGGCGCTCGGCATCGATCGTCAGTCCGGGTTGATTCACCCGCACACTCAGGTCACGGATGACCCGTGCATCGGGTCCCCGGCCCCACATCAGCAGGCGATAGCGTGGATCGAGTTCCCGCAAAATTGCGGCAGCGTGCCAAGCCATCCGATGCCGGGCCGGGCGGAATGATTCACCCGGAGCAAGGATCACGAATTCAGAGTCGGTCACACCCAGATCATGGCGAAGCGCTGACTTGCCTGAGTTGGGTATGCGGCACGAATCAATCCCGGGCATGATGACATGACAACGCTCCCCCGCCAGCCCGGCCTGGACCTGGCGGGTGCACGCCCAATTTGAATGGGAGACCACGTTAACGTCCGGATACGCTGCCGTGGCCAGCCACGACCACGTTCCCGGTTTCACGATTTCCGAGGGGCTGTAAACCACCGGCGCACCACTGGCGACAGCCGCAATAAAGGCTGCCGGATCCCACGTATGGATAAGGTCGAACCCCGGATGGCCGAATCGAAGTGTGGCGGCGGCGGTCACCGCGGATCGAAAATCTCCGCCACGCCCGATCGTGAGGGCGATGGCGCGGAAACCATCGTTCGCCGGGTCGGTTAGGAGCGATACACCGTGCTCGGTTTGGTAGGTTGTATCGCGACTGAGCAGGTGAAGGACCCGAATCATCCGCGGGTAGATTACGGCAAGGCCGACGTTATTTCGACTTCGGGGCGATGAAATTGAAGCTCTTCACCTGGATTTGTCCCTTTTTCCCGACGAACACCAGGAAGATATCGTGAACGCCCGTCACGGAATGGACGCGCGATGCCTTAATGCTGGTGGACTTGGCCTTCTTCCCGACTGGCGGGCGGATCGTGCCAATGACCGCACCGGTTGTACTATCCAGACGGACCTCAACCTTGAGCCCGCTCTGCTTGCCAACTGTCCCAAGCTGCATATCGAGACCGGCAATACCTTTGCCGAAATCCACCGAACTGTATCGCAGCCAATTGCCGGCCGACCCCAACACGCTGCCATCAGCCACCGGCTGCGTGCCGAGACTTGCAGCGGAGGTTCCCACGGCGATTTGGGTCAACGCGCTCACCGGTGCTTTGATGAATGGGCCGATGAAGGCGCTTGCTGAGCCGTCCGTGGTTCCTTTGGAC
>DAIRGS010000456.1:0-3809 GCA_036794395.1 Tepidisphaeraceae bacterium
ACGCAGCCTTGTGGGCTGCAACACAGATTCCGCAGATGCTCGCAGATAAGACAAAGACCTGCATTTCATCTGCGGCCATCTGCGTGATCTGCGGCTAATCCTCTTGTATTGCTTTTCTCTGTGCCCTCTGTGTTCTCTGTGGCCTCTGTGGTTAATTATTTGATTTGCTCTCTTCGTGTCTTCGCGCCTTCGTGGTGAACCCTTCCCTCACCCCGGTCGCACACGCATCACCGGCGCCAACTCCACCGGCCCGATCAAC
The DNA here is from genome assembly GCA_036794395.1 of Tepidisphaeraceae bacterium. Lineage (GTDB taxonomy): Bacteria > Planctomycetota > Phycisphaerae > Tepidisphaerales > Tepidisphaeraceae > DASXMX01. Next base: position 260 of record DAIRGS010000456.1, read on the forward strand.
CCCGAATCCCGTACCGGCCACGTTGAAGCGTCGAACGGCTTGTAATTCCGATTCACAAAGTTGATCTCGTGAAACGCCTTCCAGTTCACATGCCGCCGATCCATGTCGGCAATGCGATTCGCCGCCACATTGGTCACTTCCACTTCCAACGTATTGCGCCCCGGCCGAAGCGCCCCTCCGACAGCAATCTCAAATGGCGCACACCACAACGTCCCCAGCTCTTTCCCATTCACCTTCACGCGCGCCGACTCACACACTCGCCCCAACTTCAGCACCCAGTCATCGGCCTGTCCCGCCGGACGATCGAACTCGATCGCATATCGAGCCGTTCCCGCATAGACCTTCGCATCTTCCCCGCCCAGTATCGTCCATGAAGCCAGCTTCGTTGCCGCGATTTCCGCCGGCATCTTCGGCCCGCCTTCGATGAACGCGATCTTCCATTCGCCTGCGATTTCCCTGGCCTCGCCACCCGGCTTCAAATACGTCCACTCCCGACCCGAAACCACTTCCTCAAACGTGCGAAGAATCCGCGATTCCCCGGGCAACAGTTGCAGATAGACCTGCGGCAACCCCGACGATTGCTGACGCACCGCCGCAAATCCGCTTCGCGATTCGTAGCGCGGATCGAGAATCGCAACCGACTTGGCAGCCGTCCCCAGTGGAACCCAGCCATCAATCGTTCGATCGCTCGAATTGACGATGTAGTAGCTTCTCCCGTTCGTGCGGGTGCGGCGGATAAAGCGCAATCCCGATTCGGTCATCCGCTCGCGATGGACTCCCACTTGCGACAATGTCGTCAGCAATTCACCACCAACCAGCACCTTCCCCTTCCCAATCGCACTGACGTTCGAGTCTTTACCAATCACAACTTCCCCAAGCGCCTTTCGAAGCTCCCCGCGCCGCTTCTCCAAGTCTGCATGCCCCGGAACATCCTGCGGCAGCGCCCCTTCAAACACCACCGTTCCCCCCTCGCGCGCCCGCCCCATCAGATCAATCGCCGTCGCGGCTGGCATGTATTTGCAGGGCGGAATCACAATCGGTCGATCCACTTTTCCCGCCTGAATCTGCGCATCGGAAATAAAGTCAAACCCAATCCCCGCCTTCCACAGCGCCATCGCAGTTTGATACACAAGCTGATTCCAGAACCACTTGTTCTGATCGCCCGTGCCCATCGGAATCAGCGTGCCTCGCGAAGATTCCCAATTCTCATGAATCGGAAAATACAGCAGGACATCACTGTAAGGCTGACCGGCCCGCAATTCCGACTGGCACCGCGCCAAAAACGCATTAAAAGCCGGCAAATCGTGCCAGATCCCGCCATTGGGCCCGAAGTTCACCGAAGCATAAAACAGCCATCCAGGCCACTGCGCATCCTCCGGCGAATAAGGCACGCCGTGAAAGAAGATGTGATTCACGCCCGACAGAAAGAACAAATCCGCCGCCGGCTTCAAATCCCCCAGTGACACCTGAAAATGCTCTCCCAGCCAAGTAAATGTTTCGGAAGAAGCCAGCGGCTTATGCATCACATGCGCCGCCGAGGACGACATCTTCAGCATTGGAATCTGTCGCTCGTTCACGTCCCCAAACTGAAGCTCCGTTTCCGGAATGTCAGATGCTCCGTAAATATCCAGCAGGTTGGCCGGCGCCCCGTGCGCCTGATCGCGCGTCTGCTGCCCACGCTGATGCGCCCAGTCGCTCCAAACCTGGATATAGGCAAGATGCAGATCCGAAATCGTCTGCCGGTAATCATCCTTCACCCGAGCAACATCATCCTCCGCCCCTTCCCCAAACAGCGCCGGAAGCACAGTGCGCAAGTCATAGTGTCGTCGCACTTCAAACTCGTGAAAAAAGTCCTGCGTCCAGGTTGCGTTGGCATATTCATACGAATCGTGAAACTGTGCCCGCCCCCGAAACGCGCCCGCCTGATCGAAATGTTCCAGGTATCGCACCATCGCAGCGGCGGATAGCGGATCGAGCACGTCCCCCTCCCCCCCCGGTGCGGCCCGCTTCACCTTCTGCGAAGGCCCCACCTCCAGCACCGCGTACACCTTCCACGCTCCCGATGGCGCAACCCAATCCACCGCGCCATTCGCCGCGCGTGCCGTCAGATCGATCTGTTCGCCCTTATCCGAAACCGCCTGAAGCGCCTTCAAGCGCCCTGCCGGCAGCTTGTCCTTGAACGCTGACCCACCCGCAATGTCATATCGTTTGAATACTGCCCGAGACGATGCATCCGCCTCATGAACGAACGGCCCCCCAAATGGCCACCCCGTCCCGGTCGTCAGATCCACCCCAACATTCAGCCGCTGCCCTTCATCCGTCGTATGCTTCAACATCCGCATCCACGCCGGCGACAAAAAATCCAGATACCGATCCTCAAACCCTTTCGCTCCATAAATCGGACAAACCTCCAGCCCACTGATCCCCGCGGCTTTGTATTGCTCCATCAGCCGGGTGAGATTTGGTTTGTCCACCGCACTCCCCAACCACCACCACCGCGCCCACGGCCCCGATTGCGAAACCGTCGCTGGCCACGCCAATGGGTCCGGCGATTCAACCTCCGCCCGCAACTGCGCCCCGCACATCGCCACAACCATCAAGATTTGAACGATCAATTTCATCGCATCGGCTCCCACGTGACACGGGCTTCCAGCCCGTGCAAAGCGGAATCGCCTTTAATTCACAACCGAGTCAACAAGTATCACGGCCATTTGCCTCTCAGCGAATACTGAACGCGCGAGGCGAAAACGTGGCCACAGAAGCGACAGCGAGAGAGACAATCACGGAACGGCGCGCAGGATTCGTTCGAAGTATCCGGTGTAAAGCATGTTATCAATTGCCCGCAACACCACGTCGCCTTACGGTCTTCTCGGCTGCGGGATTACGATCTTCTCACCAGTGACTGGGTTAATAGCCGTTCTTGCGGCATCCGATGATGCATCAAGGGCACCGTCTGAGACCCACCGCCGGAAAAATGTGCTCAGGTCATATCGCATCGGATGGGCTACGCATTCCTCGGCGCCGAAGATGGGATGGGAAGAATCTTTGCAATCGACGCACGTAAAGCTGGCACATCCCCTGTCGCAAAACGGCAGGATGTGTCGCTCCCAAGTGCCTCCCAGGTACTCCGCGCCCCGAATCATGTCCTCAAGCGTCTCGACCAGTGTCCCGGCGCTGGAGGCGTGTCCGCCTCTTACCCCGATGATCCCATAATCCGGACCAAAACCACCATTACCCACTTCCAAATAGATCGCCTTGAGCAATTCGGGAATCGGAAATCCGAGCGACCGTTCTGCCTCCCCGATTGCTCCTGAAGTTGCGGGCACGACCGCGATAAAGGACGTGCACTGTTGAGCCTTATTCCTGATTGCATTGATGAGGTGCTCTGCGGTGTTCATAGATCCGTTGCCTTCACGAGATGCACGTCCATTGCGGGGGGAGCATCATGCATGTTTTCCTCTGTGGCCGTCCGCGCCATCTCCGGCTAAATCTCTTGTATTGGCTTTCTCTGCGTTTTCTCTGTGCCCTCTGTGTTCTCTGTGGCCTCTGT
>DAIRGS010000457.1:0-3808 GCA_036794395.1 Tepidisphaeraceae bacterium
ACCACTGACCACTGACCACTGACCACTGACCACTGACCACTGACCACTGACCACTAACAACGGCCCAATAAAGGACCATCCATGCTCTTCGAACCACTTTTTGCCAACGCCCAGCGGCAGCCGGACGAGATCGCGGTTGTCGACGACCACGGCCAGTACAGCTACAAGCAGTTGGCCGCGATGGCGGCCGGGCTGGGCATGTACCTGTCGTCACAGACCCGACAGCCGCGTGTGGGCCTGCTGCTGCCGCCCAGCGCTGGGTTTGTGGGCAGTTTCTACGGAACGCTGCTGGCTGGCAAGACGGTGGTACCGATCAATTATCTGTTGGGCGAGAAGGAAATCGCCCACATCATCGCGGACAGCGGCATTGATACGGTTGTGACGGTGCCATTTTTCCTGCCCCGCCTGAAGGATCTGTCGCTGAATGTGATTGATCTCACCAAGCTCCCACAGACCCCGGAGGCCATTCAGCCGAAGTTCCCCAGCCCGTCGCCCAATGACGTGGCCGTACTGCTGTATACCAGCGGGACGAGCGGCATGCCCAAGGGCGTATTGCTGACATACGACAATTTCCAGAGTGATATTGATGCCGCGATCGAAGCCGCCCAGCTCAAGCACCAGCACACGTTCCTGGGAATCATTCCGCTGTTCCACTCGTTTGGCATCACGGCGATGATGCTGGCTCCCATTCAATTGGGGGCGAAGATCATTTACATCGCGCGATTCAGCCCGGTGGCCACGCTGAATGCGATTCGGGAACACAAGGTTTCGATCTTCTTCGGCATCCCAAGCATGTTTGCCGCGATTGCGCGTTTGAAGAATGCGGCGCCCGAGGATTTCACGCAAATGTACGCGATCATCAGCGGAGGAGAACCGCTGCCCTCCGTGCTGCGTGAAGGGTTCAAACAGCGATTTGGGGCATCGTTGTATGAAGGCTACGGGCTGACCGAAACGAGTCCGGTTGTTGCGCTCAATACGCCGCAGGTCAATCGGCCGGGCAGCGTCGGCAAAATGGTGCCGCGTGCCGAGGCGCGGATCACCGACGACGAAGGCAAAGCGCTGCCACAGGGCCAGGTCGGCGAGATCTGGTTGAAAGGCCCGATGATCATGAAGGGCTACAACAATTTGCCCAATGAAACCGCCGCCGTTCTCACTCCGGATGGGTATTTTAAAACGGGCGATTTGGGGATGTTCGACGCGGATGCATTCCTGCATATCACCGGCCGTAAAAAGGACATGATCATCGTGGCCGGGGAAAAGGCATTTCCACGGGAAATCGAAGAGATTCTCTCCCGCCACCCGGCCGTGGCGGAAGCGGCGGTGGTGGGCAAGAAAGATCCGCAGCGCGGGGAAGTGGTTGTGGCGTTTGTCATCGCCAAGGAAGGGCAAACGGTCCAACCCGACGAACTGCGCGATTTCGCCCGCAACAACGGCTTAGCCCAGTGGAAGGTGCCGCGGGAAATCTTCGTCGTTGAGGAATTCCCGCGAAATCCGACGGGGAAAGTTTTGAAGCGCGAGCTGGCCCAGCGGGCGAACGCGTGAAGGATTACTCGTGACACGGGCTTCCAGCCCGTGCAGGCAGCACGGGCTGGAAGCCCGTGTCACGAGCCGATCAACGTTGCACGGCAAACGGTAGGAGTCGCGCCTTAATCTCCGGGGGCACACTCGGGAACGGATGATACGTTCGCTCGAATCGTTCGAGTTCATCGGGATCGATCACAAGCCACTCGCCCGGCGTCTGGGGACCGGCGTAGGCGTCGATCAAAGTCTGTCCGTTTGTTGCATCCACATCGAACACCGTTCGATACTTCAGTTTCGACATCGGAATCTGATACAAAAACGCCTTGGCATCCCCGATGAGCGCAACCGGTGCGCCCTCGGGAATTTGTTCAGTTATGGATGACGTCAACCAGTCGGCGCGCGCAATGCCCAGCAACTCCACCTCCCGCGACCATGGAAGTTTTGGGTTCATTGCCAGATTCAGATGCAGCATTACTGCCGCGATTACGGACTGAATCACAACGACGGGCAGCATGATGCGCGGCGCGGTCGCCATCAGCATTGCACAGAGCGGAACGGCAAGTACGAAAAACCGGCCCTGAAGGTGCGTGAAGCCCAGCCAGAAAATGCACATCAGGAAAAACATTGCACCCAGGAACTGGGCAGTGGGATTTCGGCGACTGATTGCGAAAGCGACGATCGCGCCGGGAATCAGTAGAAACCCATACTGCCAATTGCCTGCGATTTGAACCCACCCGGCTTTCATGTGCCCCATGACCGACTGCTGATCCGGCGCGGGCTCCAACGATCGCCGCCAGCGTTCGGCTTGAGCGGGGCTGAACGGGCCGCGTCCCAGTTGAGGAACTTCTGGGAATAACGGGTTACCCGCCCAGTGATGCGTGCGAAGAAGCCAGGGGCCGAACGCGACGATCGCCCCAACGCCAAATGCCGCCAGCATGGCAACCGCGCTTGAAACTGTGATGGATCGCCACTGTCTGCGAACGACATACATCCCGATTACCACCAAGGGCACCGCGACGAGGATCTCCGGGAGGGCCGTGAGCTTCGCCCCGCACGCCAGCCCGGCCATCACGCCAGCCAGCGCGAAGCGCCTGGTGCGATTTTCCGGCTCCGCTAAACCGATCAGCGTCCAGCCAATCGAAAGTGTGCCAAATAAAAGGAACCCCCCTTCCACATATGCAATCGCGCCCAGTTGCGGCAGCATGGGCGCTCCGGCCGCGGCCAATACGCCGACGAGCATTGCGCCGGGCTTGCGGGTCAATCGGGCGATCACCACCCCTACCGCGATCACTGACAGAATCACAAAAGCACCGTGCATGAATTGCGCCAGATACATCCCCGCCCACGGCCCGCCTCGCAGATGCATCGCCAGCAGATAATGCATCTCCACATTGAATGGAAGAAAAGAAAATACATTGTGATGAAGCGGGAAGATTCTGCCCGCTTCGTACCATTCCCGTGGAACCTGGAGGTGATATTCGACGACGTCGTACCCGTGCGGCTCCTGCGGGGTCCACAGCGTGTACGGCGGCAACATCGCCCCGATCGTCATCATCGCAGTCACGGGTACCGCCAATAGCGCAAGCCACCCCATCCCCGCCGGCTCGGAACGCCATTGCTCAACAATCTGGAGCGTGTCCCGACGGGAAACAAATTGAACAATCAGTGCCCCAATCCCCAGAACGATGAGGCCAATGGCGGTTACCTGGTTCAAAAACCCCATCAGGCCCAGCCCAAGGATGAGAAGGCTCATGCACCCAAGTCCCAGCGCCGCAGCCGTGATGCAACTTAAAAGCCCCGAGGGCGCAGGATGGGCCGAGGTGCGAAAAAGCCTGAAGAGAAATCCCCCGATTCCAATTGCCGCCGCGAGCCACAAGATCAGAACCCCGCCGTCGAGAATCAAACAGACCGCGGCTGATGTGGCCATTGGCCCCGCGTATGCAAACACAATCGCCAGCCACAACAAGACCGCGGCAAGAAGGACCCCGCCTTTCGTCCGCCAAGCCGGTATACGAACCGCGACGCTTGCGCTGGCAACCGCGATTTTTTTTCCCGATCGGTTTCCCATAAAAGCGGCGGATCGATTGATCCGCCGCGTATGCCAACTCTAATTGATGACCGCGCCGAATGCATCAGTGACTATACCGGGGCGTCAGCGCCGGGTGTGTGACAGATTTGGCGGCCGCCCTTTTTTTCCCTCTCCCGGTACGCCGGGGGAGGGTAGGGAGGGGGGTGGTTTTGGCTTTAGATTCCCTTCCCAATAAGCAACTCACACGCCCCCTCCCCA
>DAIRGS010000151.1:0-17174 GCA_036794395.1 Tepidisphaeraceae bacterium
CCTGCACGTGCAGGTCTGGAGACCTGCACCACAAGCGCGTGATCGTCCATGGTCATTAAGGTCAAAGTACGCCGCCGCCCCTGGCGCGAAGAGCATAGTGCCTCAGCTCGGCGCTCATGTCCGGCTGCTGATCAAGAAAGCTGTCCACGATCCGGGCCACTCGATCCGGGCATTCGGACTGCTCATGGCCGAGTCCGTGTAAAGCACTTTCCTGACAAGCCTCAGATGGCAGCGATAGAACACTCGCCATCGCCTCCAGGAACGCGTCAGTAAACCGCGGTTCAGGCTTGCCGGGCCTCGTTGAGAAGATGTCCCACCACATGTAGCAGCACATATTGAGCAGGTCGTCGCCTGTCTGATCGAGATGTCCCAGCGTGTCGCCGCATTGCTGCACAAAAAGACGTTCAAACAGCACGGGGATAGACGAGATCGTGCGATAACGAATCGACCAGGGAACGCGGGCTTCATGGAGAAACCACACGTACTCGGAGGCGCTGACACCGGCGAGGAACCATAGCCCCTCACCCACTTGGGAGCGGCTGTAGACCTGCATCAGGAATTCTGGCGCCTCGAACAGCCGAGTCATGTAGCCAAGGATCTTCTGTTGTTCGTCAGCCCACGGCTCCGTGCGGTCGCCGAAATACCACTCCGGTTTCGACACCGGGTGGTCGAAGACATGTCTGACCCAAGAGTCGAACGATAGATCGCTTTCAAAATGGTTTTCGGTGCCACTTTCCATACGGTCGGATTGTAGCAGCCATCGAGGAAGCGATCCGGGGCCGGCAGCGAGCGGGCCGAGCGGGGGAAAGGGCAATCAATCGGATTTCCATAATCTTCGGCTTTTATCCTCCGTGCCTCTGGGTCTCTGTTTTCCTTTCCAAATCAGATTTTCTGTTCATTCCCTATTAATCAAATCGTCCGCTCTTCAAGACACCCACACACTTCCGGCCTACCATTTCCCCGTTTCCAAACCCTTTATTTCAGGAAAGGATGGCCGCCTATGCCTGCCACCACGCTTGAGGTCGGAAAGAAGCTCGTGGAGCTTTGTCGTCAGGGAAAGAACGTTGAAGCCGTCGAAACGCTTTACGCACCCAACATCGTCAGCATCGAAACCATATCGCATCCGGGCATGCCCGCACGCATGGAAGGCATCGAAGCGATCAAGGGTAAGAACCAGTGGTGGATTGATAATCACGAAGTCCACAGCGGCCAGGCCAACGGCCCCTGGCCCCACGGCGACAAATTCATCGTTCACTTCAACTACGACGTCACCGCCAAAGCCGGGCCGATGGCCGGCAAGCGCATGAAGATGGAAGAAGCCGCCCTCTACACCGTCAAGAACGGCAAAATCACCCAGGAAGAATTCTTCTACGATATGGGCGCTTAATTCCCTACACTCGATCCAACGTTTCCTCCCGCCCGCGCAGGCGGGAGGAGACATTTTTGTATCACCCAGTTTTACGCATCCTTCAATTTATTCCTGAGACAATGCTCGCCATCCTCCCGGATGGCCCCGCGTCCTACTCGAGGCCGCCCTCACCCACTCCAGTCTCCTGCAGAAGACGACACCCTCGTCGTCGCCTCCCTATCCCTATCCATAGTCCCGCCCGCCGATGGCCAATGAAGCGGAGCCAGGCATGAGGCGCGAGTCAACATCGGCATGCGTCGTTATCGCAACCGTGGCCCTCCGTCTCGGCTTCCACGACATTTAAACCTCCCGCGAGCATTTGGCCCGTTACGAATGGAGCACCATTCGGTCATGCTGTGAGTATGGCTCGGGACGAACTTTTCGTTGCCCGCCGCGCCGGTTCAATCAGAAAGGTTTCCCATGATCCTGACCACCGCCTCCACAATCGCCTCATCTTTTCTGGCCGATACTGTTGTCGTCGACAATGGCCGGACCATGGGCATCATCGCCTGGCTGGCGTACCGACCAATATGATGTGCTCGTCACTCACAATGGGATAACGACAAATCTAGCCACCGGAGCCATTACCGGCACCAATAGCAGCCGGACGACCCCCGTCAGTATCAACCTCCCAATCAACGTCGTCGTGGGCGACACGGTGGAATTGCTGCTCACGAAGACGTCGACTTTCGGGAGCTTTGTCGGGACTGATCTGACTATCAGGGGCGGGTAGACATAACGCAAATTCGCTTGATACAGCCAATAACATCGTCGAATTCGCCAATACCGGCGGAACACTCTCGGGCACCGGCACCGTCTTCGCTAACCTTGGACAGAACACCAATCCGATCGGCCTGGTATTCGACAGCGCGGGTAATCTCTACGTCGCCGAGGCCCTTAACCACAGCATCATTAAATTTGCCGCCACGGGCGGAGTGCTGTCGTCGACGCCCACAGTTTTCGCTTCGGGCGTTGCTATCCAGGGGCCTGAACTCCTGACCATCCACACCGTGACGATCTAAGTAGGAAGGACGAAAGACTCATGCAACCAGTCCTTCGGGCACCTTAACGCGAGAATCGAGTGAAATGCTCGATTCTCTGAATAAAACGCGTGTCGGACAGTGTCTGACACCGGATTGACTGCATGATTCATTATGCGTTCCTACTTAGCTCCGGAATCGCAGAGCATCATATATCACCGGCTTAGACACAGCTGTGTCTAAGCCTGGACCCGGCGGCCGGCTCGGCAGCAGCCCCGATTCCCTAATCCCGCCTCTATCGTTTTCCGGTGTTATTTGCTGCTTGACCGCCGGTACCGTGGGATGGTCGCACCCAGGCGTCGGCAAATTCGCGTCGTTTACCGCCGGTGGAAACAGGTAGTTGAATGTGCTGGTAACCACGGGTCTGGGCGATGGCTTGGAATTGATGCTCAATAGGGGCATCCGCTCCGCGGACGATCAAAACGCTGCCGGGTGAATCCTCGTCGAACACCGCATTGAAATCCGCCAGACCAGGCATCAGATACTTCGACCGCTGTGCCGCGGTCATCAAATCCGCCACGCGCGGCGCGAACCGGCCCACCGCAAAACGCGGATCAATCTCCAGCCCACCTTCGAGAGGGAAAATGGGCTCGATTGTCAGGACCAGGCCCGGCGGCAATCGGCTCGATATGTCAACGCCCTGCTGATGAACTTGCAATGGAACCCATGTTTTTGGGAAGGGCAGCATGATGATGTGCCGATACGCCGACGCTCCAAAAATAACGGAGAACAGCCACACCCCGATTGGGATCCGCCAGATCGCGGCGTTTTCGCGAAAGCGTGGTAAGCCGGGCAGGCCCCACGCGATCCCCAGAAACATGAATGGCGTCGCGGCGTAGAAATATTGAATGTAGGGCGGGGCCGGCATGAATGCGGCCCCCACCAGCAATAGCACCACGGCAGTCAGCGCCAGCAGTTCCCGCGTCGCCCGCTCATTCCACGACGCGCGTCTTAGACGTGCCACCATCAGCGCCGCGAAGGCCAGTGTTGCGACGCCGGTCGTGGGGAAGGTGATCCACGTCTTCAGGTAAAAACCAAGGATTGACCAAAACGTAAATTGCCGGTCGGGCTCGCGGATGGAGTGGATTGCGGTATTGAGCCTGGGGTAAAGAAAATTGCCAAAGAAGGCGCTGTCCCATGCCTTGGACCACACCCAGAGGCTGGGCAGTGCCGCCAATGCAAAGCCGCCGCAGAATGCCCCTGCCAACGCCACGCGACGGCGACCCGTCGTCTGCGGAAACAGAAGGATCAGCAATCCCATCGGCCCCACGATTGGCAGGAATGTCAGGCGCGATGTAGCGGACACTCCCGCCAGAAAGCCTGAGAGTGCGACCAGTGCCGCCGCATTCTTCGCGCGCATCCCCCGATGAAGCGTGACAAATGACAACAGGGCCATCAGCATCGGAAAATCATGGTTCCAGGATAGAGCTGCGGCTTTGGTGAAGAACTGATTGGTTAGAAACAGCAGCCCGATGGCGCAGGCAAACAGCAACTGCCTTCGCCGGAACACTTCTCCCGCACGGTAGGCGACTGCGAAGATGGTTGTCGCAACACCCGCGGCGCAGATGGCTTGGAATGTCCGCGCCGCCATCACGAGGTGACTAAACACGCGGAACAGCGCCGCGTAAATCAGCACCTCGGTGGGCAAGTGGTTGTAGTGGTAATCGCGGTAGGGCAGGATGCCATGCCGGGCCAGCAACACGCCGCTGGCGATGAAGCCGTGTTCATCAACGTCCAGGTCTTTGCCAATACTCATGGAAAACACGAGCACCAGCGCCAGCCCGAAAAAAACGACGGTTGGCCACATCGCGGATAACGACGCCGCCCCCTCAGTCTGGGACGGCTCCTGCCTGTCCGCACGATATCCTTCAGCAGCGATCGACATAGAGTTGAGAGTGCAACTTGCGCGGCGGGCCTTTCGGCTATGGGCCATCACGATCGGTCAGCACCCATCGCGCAGTGCCTGCAACATACCGGCGGAACTATCGCCAATCCAGCCGTCATATTTCGTTCATTTACCAACCTGTTGATCGCGATCTAACGACGATGCTCGCAATCATGGGGCAGCCTGAAGGAAAACGCGGCGGTCATCGCGGCCCAGACGCACCAGCAGATTGATGCCCAGAATCTGCGCTTTGCCGCCCCAGCAGAGAGCGCACTGACGATCCTTCCGATCACGACGTATACCAGGAACTTCCCAACAGCCCAGCGCGTGTTGGATACATTCGAATGACGAAGCCCCAGTCTGCCGCAAAGTGAACGCACCAAAGCTTTCACTATTTTCATGACATTGGCGGCCCGTTTCGCCGCGACTCGAAGAGGAGCGATTTTCTCCCGCCAATGCAGAAAATCGCTCCTCTTCGAGTCGCGGCGAAACGAAGGTCTGTCAGCATCTTTGACACCGCCAGTGACTAAGTGTGATCACGGCATCAACTTCACGCACTTCAATTCATGCTCATCGCGGAGGTAGAGGTTTCCGTTGGAGTAGGCGGGGTTGCACCAGTTTTTGGCGCAGACGGGGGTGCGGCTGATTTGTTTGAAGCCGGTGGGATTGGCGGGGAAGAGAATGAGTTCGCCGGAGTCGATGAGGGCGAGGATGTTGTTGTTCATGACCAGCATGCCGGCGTGGCTGGTGAGGGCTGAGCCGGTGGCGAAGAAGCCTTCCTGGGACCATAGCTGCTTGCCGGTTGGGATATCGACGCAGACGAGGTTTTTGGCGGGGCCCAGGACGTAAAGGGACTGGCCCACCGCGACGGGGCAGGAGAAATTGGTGGCGGAATCTTTTTGGGCCCAGGCGCGCTCGGCTTTGAAACCTTCGCCTTCGTGGGAGACTTTGATGCCGATCAATCCAGCCTGGAACGACGAGACGACAACCATGTCGCCCGCCGCCACCGGCGTCATGGCATGACGCCCGAAATCGGTCTTAACATCGACGCGCCAAAGAAATTTTCCGTCTTTGGGATCAAGCGCCATCACGTCTTTGGCCATGAAGCAGATCAATTGGCGCGTGCCGGCCACTGTTGCAATCATCGGGGCGGAGTAAGCAGGCATTTCGTCCTGGGATTTCCACAGGATTTCGCCGGTCTTTTTATTGAAGCAGACGACCGCCGCGTCTTTGCCACCGGCCAGGGCGATGAGGTGTTCGCCATCGAGGATGGGCGGGCCGTCATAGCCATGGCGGGATGAGCCCATCGCCTTGCCTTTTTCGCCGATGTAGGTTGCGCCCAGGTCTTTGACGTAGTTGGTTGCCCAGACTTCCTTGCCGTCCGCGAGGTTGAAGCATCGCAACTGTGAGCGGGCGGATTGGGCGTAAACGCGCTGGCCATCGCTCACCGGCGTGCTGCGCGGGCCGGGCTTGGTTTGGGAGTCTTTATGCAGGTCGTCGACCTCGGCGTGCCAGAGTTCCTTGCCGGTGGCGGCTTCGGAAACGTGGAGCATTTCTTTGCCATCGACGGCGTCTTCATAAATCACTTTGTCGCCAGTGACGATTGGGGAAGAGACGCCCTCGCCGAGGGGGACGTGCCAGAGGACCTCAGGGGACGCCGGGAGGGAAGACGGCATCGGCACGTTCGCCGGGATATGCCCATCGCGCTCCGGGCCGCGCCACTGCGGCCAATCGCCGGCCTGCACGGGGAGGAAGAACATCAATGATAAGGCAACCGCACAGCCCGCTAAGGTTCGGCTCATGCTATCAGTACATCCCGATGCGCCAGACGTGGTGGGGGGGCACTTGCGGCGGGGAAAGAGGGGTGCACCACAGAGTCACGGCCTTCGGCTCGACTCGACCGAGCTCGTCGCGGGCTGAGGCTCAGGCTCGAAGAGAGGGCACGGAGAAGAAATTCAGGTTGAACCACGGATAGCACGGATGGGCACGGATGAATGCCGGTTTTTTTGTTTGACCCTATCCGTGGTATCCGTGGAATCCGTGGTTCAATTCCTTTGAGGGGAAACGCGGAGTTGGCAGAAATGATCCAAAGATTTCACAGATTAAAATGCAATGTGATCACATGCATTTAATCTGTGCAATCTGTGGATTATTCTCTTCTGTATTTCTCCGCGTCCTCGGCGGCTCCGCGGTGAATTCATCTAAGTTAGTTCGCCGGGTGTTCTTTGAGGTCTTGTTGGGCTTCCTGGATGGCGAGGATGGCGTAGGCGGTGGAGAGGGTGGGTTTGTCTTCCATCCATTTCTGAAGCCCGGTCCAATGCCCATCGGCGGCTTGCTGGGCACTTAGTTTCTGAAGGAGCTCCAGGCGCCAGTCGTGTTTGTCACCTTTGGCGTCGGTGATCACGGGCTCACCATACGCATGCAGGGCTCGGGCGAGGGTGTGGTAATAGTAAAACAAGCCATCGTCGCCGCCCTTGGGGTTTTTGGCGTCGCCGAATTTAACGCCGGGGTTTTCGTCGAGGGTCCAGTTATGCGTGACCCATTTCCATGCGGCTTTAACGCGGGGATCGTCCTTTGACAGCCCGGCATAAATCATGCTCTTCAGCCCCGCGTACGTCATCGAACCATAGCTTCGATGCACCACCCGGCCATCGGGCGTGGTGTAGTCGAGCGCCTTGGAAGACCCGCCGTCGGCAGTGCTGTAGATAAATCCGCCATCTTCGGCGGCCCATTTCTGATCGTTGGTTTCGGAATTATTCTGAGCGCGGGTGAGGAACTTGAGAGCGGCCTGGAACGCAGGGTCTTCGGGTTTGAGGCCGGCATCCTTGAGGGCGTCGAGGGCGGTTTGCGAGTTGCTGAGGTCAGCGGCTTTCCCCTTGCTGCCATAGCCGAAGCCGCCGTAATTGGGGTCGTTTTCCTTCACCTTCATGTTGGCCGGAACGCCATCGATCTTGTCGAGCCACTGAATCGTGCGGAGATATTGCAGCGCCTTGGTCAGCGCGGGCTTGTAGCGATCCTGTTTTGATTCAGCCAGAGCGCTGATGGCGATGGCGGTGTTGTAAGTGGCGAGGCGGTCGTCGGAAATGCTGCCATCGTCTTTCTGGAAAGAGACGAGCTTGGCCAGGGCTTTTTCCAGGAAGGCGTCGTCCGGCTTAACGTGGCCGTCCTGAACGAAAGCCTTAATGACGATGGCGGTGATGGCGGGGGGGTCGGCGGCTTCCTGCCAGCCGCCATCGGGCTTCTGATGTTCCTTTAGATAAGCCAGCCCCTTATCCACCATGGCCTGCGCGTGCGCCAGCCCTGCTGTGGCCGCATCGCCCGCCTGGGCGACTACTGTCCCGCCCGGCTGTGGCGCAGACCACACTCCAGCCGAAGACCCCGCAAGTGCCGCTGAAACCGCCGCCGCGATCAAAAACCGACGTGTCGCTCTCATCTGGTGCTCCTTCGCAGATAGTCCCATTAGCCGATCCGAGCGTAGTAAACTAAGACCCCTGTCAATGATCGGGGTAATTTTTGCACTTTAGGTCAATTCTTCCTTCGGAATGAACCTAAACATTGCCTTTTCGATCTGCCTGTGTCGCGCCCAAACGCCCAATTTTCAATTGTTTACATCTCCAAAGTGCGATATACTTTAACAAGCATGGCAAGGAGGCTATGGAGATGTCTATGAGCCAGGTTTACAACCCCGAATCCGATATTATTGCGGAAATTGAACGACTCGAACTGGAAGCCCGCTCCGCGCGTAGGCGCATTGAACACGCCCGAAACGAGAACGACAAGCGGGTTTTAAACCGCCAGTTGAACGAAATGCAGGAGGAGATCGAAATCCTCCGGGCCAAGCTGGTGTAGAGTGGGCTGGTGCGGGCCGTGGCCTGTACAGATCAGGCGGATGGCGAAGACCCTATTATGTGGGTCTTCTTTTTTCTAACGCGATGATATCGGCCGGTCGCGATTAATCATCGTCGTCGGCTTGCGTTCGATGCGGCAATGATCTTCCCCCTCTTCGACATCGTTCCCCCTCCCCCCCCTCCCGAAAAACAACCCGGTGCCATCTGGGCAATCCTCGCTCTGTCGGTGGGTGCATTCGTTCTCTCCTGGTGCTTCACGCTCTTCATGAAGCACTTTTCCCCCCGGATCGGCTTCGTGGATAAGCCCGGCGGCCGGAAGATCCACGCCAATCCCAAGCCGCTGGGCGGGGGGGTCGCCATCTTCTGGGCTTTTTCGCTTCCGATATTGATCGGTTTGGCCGTGATCGTCTGGGGCCATCCCCCGGCCCGTTTCGAAGCCCGAATCCCACATCTCGATCAATACTGGTCAGGCATGCGCGAGCGCGCGCCGATGGCGATCGGCCTGCTGCTGGCCGCACTGGTCATGCATGTCATGGGACTGATCGATGACCGCAAAGCACTGGGTCCCTATTCGAAACTTCTCGTACAACTGGGCACGGTTACGGCCCTGGTACTTTTTCTCCCCGAGCTACGCGTATTAACCGCACTGGGCGGCGCGGCCTCGGCGTTCTGCACCATTCTCTGGATCACCGCCATCGCCAACGCATTTAACTTTCTAGACAACATGGATGGACTGTCGGCGGGGGTTGCGGCGGTGTGTACCGCGGCTTTTCTGGTCACCACGCTTTCCATCGGGCAATGGTTCGTCGCCGCGGCACTGGCACTTCTGCTGGGCGCGCTGGTCGGGTTCCTGTGCTTTAATTTCGCGCCGGCGGCAATCTTCATGGGCGATAGCGGAAGTTTGGTTGTCGGCCTGCTTCTGGGGGTGCTGACCGTCCGCACCACTTACCTTCCCGCCGGCGAGCAATGGGCGGCCGGTTGGTATAAGGTTTTCGCGCCGGTGATTGTGTTGGCAGTTCCACTTTATGATCTGATCGTGGTTAGCATCATCCGCATGCTTCGCGGCCACAGCCCCTTCAAAGGCGATACGAATCATTTCAGCCATCGTCTGGTGGCGCGCGGGATGTCGCGTCGAACCGCGGTTCTGTGCATCTGGCTAATCACCGCGGCCACTGCGGTGGCGGCCATTATTCTGCCGCACGTGCCCAATTCGTTTTCAGCGGTATTGATCTTCTTCCAAACGCTTTTGATTCTGGCAACGGTGATGTTGCTCGAGCAGCATCCACTTCCAATTGATCGCGAGGACCCCGCCCCGGCCAATTCACGCGCTGGCGTCCTTCAAGATTCCGGGTCCCCCAATGTGTCCCCTGCCCAACCTGCCGCCCTGACCGCCCGACAGTAGTTGCCCATGGCCAAATCCGCCGCCAAATCCGCCAAGTCCGCCCGGCACACCGCCGGCCAGGAGAATCTGGCGCCCGAGGCATCGCCCTGGCGAGTCCTTACCCGGACGGCATTCGTATTGATGATCGCTTTGGTCGTCGTTCGCGCAACGATCTTCGAATCACTCCGTAATGAACTCCAGGTCGTCCCCGGCACCGTCGGCGCACCTGCCACTCCAGGCCCCGCCACCGGACTGACCCTCGACCTGTTCTTCTGCATTCCGGCGATGCTCATTCTCGCCAGACGCCTGGTTGACGTCTCGTACAGAATTCGCTGCGGCCGTGCCCATCTGGCCATGTTTCTGCTGGCCGGTTGGACCTTGCTGAGCGCTCTGTGGGCACCGGATAAATTCATCGCGGCAATCGCCGCAGCGCATTGGGCCGCGGCGATCGTTCTACTCTGGGCCGCGTCGCAACTCGTGTATCAATGGCGTCACATGCGCATCGTGGCGGGGGTGTCGTTTGGCCTGCTGCTGATTCTGCTGGTTCAGGGCTATTACTATCGCTTCGTCGATCTTCCGGACCTGCGCCACGAGTGGGAAAAAGATCGTGCTGGACTTCTCAACCAGCGGGGTACGGAAGATCGCTCTTTTGAAGCACGCCAAATTGAAATGAATGTCTTAAGCGGCGAGGTCGCCGGCTTCAGCCTCTCGCGAAACACGTATGCGGCGCTGCTCGTTCTTCTGGGCATCATCTCCGCCGGCGTTGCGGTTCAGCGCATCGCCGACCGAGACTCGCTTGGGTGGTCAGTTCCCATTTTCGTCGTTCTCGCGTTCGCGATGCTGATGCTCTACCGATATGTCGAGAGCAAAACCGCTTATGCGACGCCGTTCATCGGAGCCATCCTGCTGACGATCATCGGAAAGCGCCGGCAATGGATCGCCGCCCACGCCCGCCGACTCTATTTTGGGGGCATCACGTGTTTTCTGCTGGGCGTAGCCGCGGTCGTCGGCCATGGCCTCAAACACGGCACGCTTTTCCAACTGAGCCTGACCTACCGCTGGCAATATTGGGTCGGAGCCGCACGCCTGTTCATTCATCATCCGTGGCTCGGCGTCGGCTGGGCCAACTTCGGTAACTCATATCTCGCCTTTCGACTGCCACAGGCGATCGAACAACCCAAGGACCCGCACAATTTCCTGGTCCGCGCTTTCGTCGAATTGGGTGTTCTCGGCGGCGCGCTCATGATTGCGTGGATGCTTCGGCTCTGGTGGGAGTTCACGCAGCCGGCCCTCGAGATGGTCAATTCCCCGTCGCCCAAGCCCAACGATTCCGATCATCGACACACCATGTTTCTCCTGATCGGCCTGCCGATCTTCGCAATCGCGATAAGCGCCCTGGTCGCCATCGATTGGAACCAGCGATATGAATGGGTCATCCTGGAACTGTTCAAGCGTGCGATGTTTCTGCTGGCGCTCCTTGTCGGAATGGGCATCGTCGCGCTGCGATCGTTTGCCGATCAGCGCCTCGACAATCGGCCCGCGCCCTGGATCCTGTGGTCCATCCTTGTGGCGCTGGGACTTTTTCTCATCCACAACCTGATCGATTTTTCATTGTTCGAGCCCGGCCCGCTTTTCCTGTTCGCACTCTTGGCCGGAAGCGCGCTGGGCATGCGACTGCCCGAGTGCAAAGGACGGGATGCCGGCATGCCGGTGCTGTTGGGCTCTTTCATTTTCGCCGGCGTGGTGTGGCTCGTGGCTGCAGCGGCGGGCGCTTGGAATGTCGGCTTGGCCGAGAGCCTCGCTCACGACGCCGAGGATCAAGTCCACGCCAACAACCGCACCGCCGCCGTCCAAAAGCTCATCGACGCCACCAAGCTCGTCCCAATCAACCCGGAATATCCCTTCCAGGCCGCGCTGCTTTCCCCCGCCAATACGCTCATGGTCCGCGAAATGCTGGTGAAGGCCGCCAACGCCGATCCATCTTCCCCGCGCTATCGAAGAATGCTCGCCCAGTTCGAACTGCGAGACAAGGATCCGGCTCACGCCTTCGATGATTATGCCACTGCCGTGTCGCTCGATCCGAACAATATGAACCTACGAATCGAATACGGCGACGCCCTGGCTCAAGCCAACCAGCTCGAACACGCAAAAGTGCAGTATCAAATAGCGTTCGAAGTCAACGAGAAGCTGCCCCCAAACGAACCGCAAAGACTTTCCGACCAGAAAGCAGCTCAGCTTCGCGCCGCATTGCTCGACAAGAGTCTTCCAAAATAGAAAAAGTGCGGGAATTAGATCTCAGGCTCAGCATTTCAAACTTAAGATTTCAAATTCCAAATCTGAAATTGCTTTCGCCGATTTCCCCGGGCCATTGGCTATTCCCGTTTCCCCACAAACATCACTCCCGCGAGAAACAGCACAACGATCCCACTCAGCGTAAGCGTGCTACCCAGCACCGCTTCGCTCAATTCATGCAGCCGGAAATCGATCTGTTGAAGCTCATTCCTCACTCCATCGTCCGGCCACATCGCCAACGCCAGCGCCAGTACGCCGCCGATCATGAGCGCTCCGCCGACAAACGTAAGAATCATGGTTGCCGTTCCGAGCCCGCGCGATTCTTTCGACGCCGAATTCAGTCTCGGGGAAGGAAGTTTCTCCAACGGGGCCACGGCGGTGAAAGGCTTCTGTTCCAATTCCACGTCCTGTTCCTTCCCAGTGGTAGGCTCAACCGCCGGCGCCGTTGTGGCTGTGCCAGGTGCATCCTCCCAATCCGTCTTCTTGGCAACCCGCACCGACGAAATCAGCAAACCCTGTTTGCGCGCCAGCCGTTCAGCGTGTGGCTTGCTCTTGGCCCGGAGCACCAGAAACGTTTCCTGGCCCGTTTCGCTGTCCGCGCCATCCACCCGGAAGAAATTCAACACCAACGCCTCCGTCACTCACTTCTCCGGTAAGAACACAAACGTGCCCTTTTTATTGCCGATCACCAGCGACGGAATCTTCTGCCCGTCGATGCGCTTCGCCACAACCTGCGTTCCAACGCCCGAATCATTGTCTATCTGGTGCGGCACATAGCTGACATTTTGCCCATCACGCTTCAGCTCAAACCAATACAACACCGCCGGCCCCATTGCATCCACATCTCCGTGCGAGCCGTGTGCGAAATAGCGCTTCCCGGTAACGATATCCAACAAACCGTCGCCGTTCATATCCACCAGATCCACCGCATGAAGCTGGGAAAATACCACGCCTTTGGCGTCTTTCGCCGGCTTGGGGTCCATGATCAAATGCCGGTCGAAGCTGCCATCAACCTTTTGTTCAAACCACGCCAGCCCGTATCCGTGTGCCTGAAGCGCACACACCACATCCGGCCGGCCATCGCCATTCACGTCATAGGCATACATCTGCGAGCAGCCATCCCCAAAGCCCGGCTCAAAGAACTTGGCGGCATGGAATTTCCAGGGTGCATCACCCTCCAGCGACTCGGGCTGCTCCCACCAGCCGTTGGATTCAAGAATGTCGTTTCGACCGTCCCCGTTCACATCGCCATAACCGATGCCGTGCGTGAACTTCTGGTATTTGCCCTTGGGCGAAACCTTATGAAACGTCCACGGCTTATCGGGTGCCGTGTAGTCCGGCTGCGCGTACCCGATATATCCGTGGCTACAGCACACAATGACCGGCTTGCCGTTCTTAAAAAGGTCCACGAAATTGGGCGATTCATCATCCACGTTGTCATACGCGAGGTGCTTTACCCAATGCCCGTCCTTACCCTTGGGATTTTCGTACCAAAAAGCTTCCTTGCCTGGGAATCCGATAATCAAAATGTCATCCCACCCGTCGCCATTGAAATCGTAACTGAAGGCGAAGAAGTTCTCTGAGTAATCATTGTCAGGCTTAAAACTCTTCACCGGCATGAACTCATGCCGCTTCTGGGGATTAAAGTCTGGCCCCTCGTACCAATAAGGACCCGAGACCACATCCATTTTCCCATCGTGATTGAAATCACCGAAATTCGCTCCTTCGGAATAGAACGTGTTCGACAACACGATCTTTTTCCATTTAATCGAGTTCGAGTCGTCCGCGGCTCGCGCCCAGACGACCGACAGTAGCGTGATTGCGACGGCGGCCAGGTTGGATATGTGCATAACCGCCTATCGTGTTCGGCAATGACCGGACGGTCAAGCGTTTGGAAGGATTTGATCGAAGTCGGTTGCTAAATAACCCTGCGCGATTCCGCGCCTTTTCGTGACATGGCTTTCCCCTTCGGGTCTGCCTTCGGCTCGACTCGACCGAGCTCGTCGCGGGCTGAGGCTCAGGCTCGAAGAGAGCCTCAGGGTCGAAGACAAGCCATGTTCAAGGGGGATGATCTCCAGCGACGGGTCAGATTTGGGAAAACCAAGTTTCGAAGCAAGGACAACATTCTGGTGCAAGCGAAGAAAATGCTCCCTCAAGGAGAGTTGGTTTTCCCACATCTCACCCGGCGCCGGACCCGCGGCTTCCCCATCCACGGCTTGGAAAGCCGTGCCACTTAAAGCAATGGCGCGGAATCGCGCACGGTCATTTAGGACCGTGAGGTAGCTGACGCTCGCCGCAGCTCAAAAAGGCATGCCGCTGCACCGTGATCGGTGATCAGCGGCTCACCAACCGGATCGGCAACCCGCTTAAATTCATCAAAAAGCCGTATCGACTGCCTGATATGCGGGCGATAGGCCAGCACAACCCAAAACCGGTGGGCATGAATTTCCTCAATCGATTGAATCGACGTATGCACTTCCGCCGGCGGATCGGGCCAGTAGGCCAGCAGTTCCAGGTGCCGGCCGGGCGAATTCAGCGGGTCATCCTTTGGTCCCAATTCGCCCAGCAGGTAGAGCTCGTCTCCGGGGCTGAAATGCTCGCGCACGTACTCGACCACAGGCCGCACATGCGATTGATAATGGGGATGAATGGCCCGGCCAATGCCGGCGACGGCACCCACCGAAACAACAATCGCGGCCGGCGCCCACCAGACCACCCGCAATGGCATCGGCAGCCACCCCCGCAGACCGTTCAGCCCAAACCCAATCAGCAGAAAAAGACCAGGGCATAAAAAAAGCGTGAGCCGGCTGCCATTGTAAGGATATTGATGCAGGCAAGCCGCTAATGCCGTCAGTCCAATCGGCAGCAGCAGGGCGGCCAGCAAATCCCGTTGCCGGCTCATCCAAAGCCATGCAATCCCGCAACAGGTCAACGGAACGGAAATGATGCCAAGGGAGCGGTAGGGATCATCAATCAGCGCGTATGTTTCGCGGGCAAGCCACCCCGGCACGTTCAACGGCCGCGACCAGTCCGGAAAATCATTCCGCCAGAAATTATATAGAAATCGCGATTGAAGATGCTGAATCGACAGGAAATACAGCGTTAAAAACGAAACACCCACCCAACAGCCGCACAATAGCGCGAGCGCGAACGCCCGCGTTCCCGAACTTCTGCATTGCCAAAGGAGCACGAGGGCAAACGCACCGTACAGAATCGCGGTGGGGTGAGAGAGCCAGACAGTGATCGATGCCACGCCCGACAATATCGCCAGGCGTCGTAAAGGAGATTGGTCGGCCCCCCATACAAATGCGATTCCGAACAGAGTCACAGCGACCATTACGTCGGTGCTGTATTGCTTCAACTCCGCGCAAAACATGATCAGCGTGTTGCAGAACGCAAACCATCCCACGACCGCCACCGCCACGCCCGCGGGGAATAGCCGCCACGCGATATGTGCGAACAAGCCAAGCGCGAGTAATCCGCCCATCAATGGCAAGAGCCGCAGGGCGTATTCGTTGGGGCCGAATGAACGATACGCCAGCCGGCCGATCCACAGGAACGCGGGTGGGGCGGCTTGTCCATGATCGAGCTGGCGTAAAAGCTGAAAGGTGGAGTGCGTGCGAAAGTTGAGGACCAGCGCCGCCTCGTCGCTGAAAAAAGACGTGCCGGCCGAGTATTGCCGGACCCTAAGCAAACCTCCCAGCGCGAGGATCACGATCATCACGACCGCAGCGCGTCTCCGCGACGATGGCGAATTGTCTGAAGCGGACATCAAGTTGCGAGACGTTTCGTTCCCGAGTTTCTTCTGGAAAGCAGTTGCCGCCCGTGCGAACATGCACCCAACGTAGGCCGGTTGAGGCATCGGCTCAAGAAGGACAACGAAGCAATTTTTGCGTGGTAAAGCCTGAATAGGACAAGTATTACGCAACTGTCATTAGGGGCATTGAAAGAAGGGAACCGACATGCGAATGGGAATACGAAGCCGGCTCATCGCCGGTTGCGGTCTATTGATGATCGGCGGTACATCCGTCATGGCCCAAAAGGCGCCGGAGGCGATGACCGCTGGTTCTGACGCGTCCATCGAGCGCGCCTCGGCTGAAATGGCGCAGGCCGCCCACAACTTCTGGGTCGCTCTCACCCCGGATCAGCAGGCCAAAGCGACCTTTTCCTTCGATGATGAAACCGAACGCAAAAACTGGCATTTCATTCCCCGCAAGCGCAAAGGCATCACATGGAATGACCTGAATTCCGCTCAGCAGGCGTTGGGCCATGCTTTTCTCGCCAGCGGGGTTTCCTCCCGAGGCTATCAGAAGGCCGTGACGATCATGAGCCTCGATGCGGTTCTTAAAGAAATGGAAAATGGCAGCCCGACGCGCGATCCCAATAACTACGCGTTCTCCGTCTTCGGCACACCCGGACCCAAGGAAACTTGGGGCTGGCGCGTGGAAGGCCATCACCTTTCCCTGAACTTCACCATCAGCAATGGCCATGCGGTCGCCGGCCCGGTGTTCTTCGGCTCCAACCCAGCCGAGGTGCGACAAGGCCCGCGCAAGGGGTTGCGCGTTCTGGCCAATGAAGAAGATCTGGGCAAACAGTTGATCATGTCGCTGAATGACGAGCAGCGCAAGAAAGCGATCGTCAAAGACAAAGCCCCCAACGAGATCCTCACAAGCAATTCAAAAAAGGCTGATCCTGGCCCACAGGTTGGCATCCCCGACTCCGAACTGACCGCTCCACAAAAGCAGCTCGTGCTCGCGCTTCTACAGGACTACGCCAGCCGGCTCCGCCCCGAGTTGGCCGAGCAGGACTTGGCCCGAATCGAAAAGGCCGGCATCGATAAGGTCTATTTCGCGTGGGAAGGCAGCCTGAAAGATGGCGAAGGCCACTACTATCGCCTGCACGGCCCGACGTTCTTAATCGAATTCGACAACACCCAGAATAACGCCAATCACATCCACACCGTCTGGCGCGACGCCACCAACGATTTCGGCGAAGACCTGCTCAAAGAGCACTACCTCACCAGCAAGCACGGAAACAATCCGGATCATTGATCGAGCGATCGCACGGCAAGGAATCCCGCGAAGGGCTCCTTTTTCCCTCCACCGGTACGCCCAACATTTTGCACGGATGAATTAACCCTTGGCGCAAAAAGAAGTTCGCCTTCACAATTGCCTTTTGTTCATCGTGTGGCGGCGTGGACCGCCGCCAAGCTCGTTCTCAACGGACTGCGAATCTGTCGAAATAAAGGACTTACGCTATAAATGAAAAATGTTGGGTACGCCGGGGGAAGCGAGCGGAATTGGCGACTGCCCGCGAGCGG
>DAIRGS010000458.1:0-3804 GCA_036794395.1 Tepidisphaeraceae bacterium
CCGAGATGGGGGGGTGAAGAACTGGGGGGCCGGCGCATTCTTCTACATACGCGACAGGGGTTGGGGGACGTGATTCAGTTCGTGCGGTATGCGCCGATGGTGGCCGGGCGGGGGGGTGAGGTGGTGGTTGCGTGCAAGCCTGAGTTGAAGCGATTGATCCAAAGCCAGGCGGGCATCTCGCGAGTGGTTTCGGATACAGAGGGATGCCCGCCGGTTGATTTGCAGTGTCCGCTGTTGAGCTTGCCGTATGTGATGGGGACTACACTTCAAACGATTCCTGCGGTTGTGCCTTATCTGGGGGGAACGGAATCGGATCGGGCGTTTTGGCGGGAGCGCCTCGCGCGGGAGCCGGGTGGTTTGCGGGTGGGGTTGAACTGGGCAGGCAATCTATTGCCGCGGCGGAATCGCAAGCGCACTTTCGATGGGGCCGCCATGGGGCCATTGGCGAAGGTGGGGGGCGTTCGATTTTACAGCCTTCAGAGGGGTCCGGATGGGCAAATGCCGCCGCCGGGATTTCAATTGGTGGATTGGACGGGCGAGTTGAAGGATCTTGCAGATACTGCGGCGTTGATCTCAAACCTTGACTTGGTCATTACATGCGACACATCCGTGGCGCATTTGGCGGGTGCTTTGGGTGGGCCGGTCTGGGTTGGGCTTCCGTTTGCGCCTGACTGGCGGTGGCTGTTGGGTCGGTCGGATTCGCCATGGTATCCGACGATGCGATTGTTCCGTCAGCAGTCGGCTGGAGACTGGAAGGGTGTTTTTGAAGCGATGGCGGGTGAATTGGCCCGTGTAAGCGGGCGACAGACCGCGACTTAGAGCGTTGTGGGAATGATTGGCGCGTGTGGGATGGGGGTCCGCGCGTCACGCCCCGCAAGCGGGGCGGCTAACCGGACAAAAAAAAGGAATGCTGCGCATGCGGTGGAGGTGAAGATCGTCCCCTCGCAATCGCGCTGGGAGGAGAGTGGGCGAAAAATGCACGAGTTCCACATGACAAGTAAATTTTATCTTGACGCGCCCTCCCGCACTTTGCTATTTTGATGAGAACTGCATGAGAAACGCAGTTGCGGAGTTCAGGTTTAGCAGGCGGTGAGAGCTACGTCGGCATCCTTAGATTCCATACATCGTGATTCCCGCCTGCGCGTTATCGTTCGTTTTTGTACATTCTATTTTGTCTCGTATTCACTGGCGGTGTTCGCTGGTGATAAAACCTATGTCCTGAGCGTGCGGAAGGTTTGACCGGTATAAGGCTTTGTGAAAGCCGAACGGCAATCATTCATCTATCCGATCTGCCGATTGTCAGGCCGCTGCTCGACAGGACGTCAATTGAAAGGAGCTTCATCATGAAGCTACGCAAGTCTTCGAGGGGTTTCACCCTCGTCGAGCTGTTGGTCGTTATCGGCATCATCGCGCTGCTGATCTCGATCCTCCTCCCGGCCCTGAATCGCGCCCGCGAACAGGCCAACCGTGTCAAGTGTGCATCGAACCTCAAGCAAATCGGCTTGTCGATGATCATGTACGCTAACAACGAGGTTCGTAACGGCCAGCAGTTCCCCAGGACGTACTGGAACCCGAGCACCCAGCAGCCCACCGCCTTCAGCGCGACGGCTGTCGGCATCAATAACACCTCGCCGAATTCGTTTAATCCCGCTGGTCAGTCCAGCCCGGTCGGCGACAACAACGTCCAGGCGTCCTTCTTCCTGGTTGCCAAGACCCAGGATCTGGCCCCGGCGGTCTGGAACTGCCCCAGCGCCAGCGCCAGCCCCGACCCCTTTGCAGCCAGCACCGCCGCCAATGGTGGTAATCCTGGTGCACAGGGCTACTGCTCGTGGGATGGCCCGAATGTCGCCAGCTACCTCAGCTATTCCATGCAGTGCCCGTTCCCCTCGTCGCAGGCTGTTCTGTCCGGCTTCAAGTGGAACGTCACTTTGGATGCGGCCTACCCCATCGCTTCTGACATGAACCCCGGCGATGTGGGCACCGGCGGCCCCAAGGGTGACGGAACCCGTCCTGAGTTCGTCACCACCGGCTCGCCCCCGCTCGATATGCAGCTCGGTAACTCGCTGAATCACTCCAGCGAAGGTCAGAACGTGCTCTATGCCGATGGCCACGTCGAGTGGCAGGCCAGCCCCTACGCCGGCGAAAACCGCGGTCTGAACAGCAACACCTGGTTGGACAACATCTACACCGTCCAGACCAGCAATCAGGCCAGCACCGGTGGCGTCGTCAACGGTCTCCCGTACGACGATCGCGATACCATCATGCTTCCGACCCAGAACTAATTGGGTTGCGAATCACGATTCCGGATTTCACAGAAGACTCGCCGAAAGGCGGGCCTTCTGCTTTTGGCCCGTTGCCACAAATAGACATAGCACGGCAGAGCCGCAACCAAAAAAAGTGATGCAACCACACGGAGCCCGCGAAGCGACATGCTGGATTGAACACGATTTCACTGTGTTTTTGAACATACAAGGCACGGAGGACACGGAGAAAGACTGAAGAAGTCGGGCTTGACACTGTGGTCGATGGGTGCGAAGGGGCTGAAAGTGTCGCAAAGTGTCGCAAGTGTCGCATGGATGGCGGGTGATATATTGTAAATATATTATATACAGTTATTTACATTTGGGCGGAGATTGGCATGGGGATGCAGTTGGATGCGACCGGGATACGACATGTGCGACGAGTGTCGCATGGAGGGCGGTTTTCGGACTGAAAATGGGGGCGTGATGCGACTCCATGCGACACCGTGCGACACGGGGATGAGTGGTTTCTAGCCCGGAAAATTCATGATTCACCGCGGAGACGCGGCCTTCGGCTCGACTCGACCGAGCTCGTCGCGGGCTGAGGCTCAGGCTCGAAGAGAGATCGCGGAGAAAACAAAGAGAACGGGATGTGTGAGCCGCGCAACGGGCGCGACAAACTGCGATGTGATTTTGCATGTAAGCTCTTGCTCCTTCTGAATTCTCCGCGCACTCGGCGTCTCTGCGGTGAATAATCCGGGCTAGTTAGAGGCGGGAGGTTCGGAGGATTCGGGTAGAGATTGTTTGGATTGGGAATCGAGGACGCGTTTTTGGTTGGATTGTTCGATTTCGATTTGCTGGCGGAGGAGTTCGGGATCGGTGAGGCCGGGCTGAATTTTGGTGAGGAGGCCGAGGTCTTTGAGGAGGTTGTATGCGAGGCGCTGGTCGCCGTTCTGGATTGCGGTGGTCACGGCGGAGAGGGCGTCCTGGGCGAGGCTAAGGAGCTTTACCTTTGCCGACTCTCGCGATTCATGCTGCCATGGGTTGTAAGCGGCGCGAAACAGGGGATTGGCATTGATCCAGCGGTGAAGGGTGGCGCGGTGGACGCCGGCGGTTTTGGCGGCGGTTTTGATGGGATCGCCGGAAACGAGTGCGGAGAGGGCGGTGCGCTGGGGGACGGAGAGGTGTTCAGTTACTTGTTCAGGGGTGAGGGCGGTGGGGAGGGGGGTTTCGTTGGATATGGAGATCCTTTCTGGGGAATGGAAAATGAGGGAGGGGGAATTCGAATGACCCTTCGACAGGCTCAGGGCAGGCTATTCGAAGTTCGAATCAATGACGAATGATTGAACGACGAATGACGAAACGGGGGGTGACTTGGCGGGTGATGAACTACCGCGGCTAAGGGTGGGTGTTCATCATCCTGGGTTTCATCCCGCTCAATCTTGTTTGACGCCTGAGGGGGCGGGAGGGGATTGAGATTGTGAGTGGGATTGGGATTAAGATTTAGATTAAGAGACTGTCCCATAAGATCGATTTCGCCACCTAAGATGGTGGATGAGAACGG
>DAIRGS010000459.1:0-3793 GCA_036794395.1 Tepidisphaeraceae bacterium
AGACGATCGAAACGGGGACGCAGCTAGTTTCTAAAACTAGCTGCGTCCCCGTTTCGGTCTCACGCGCATGATTTAGCATTCGATGATCGTCTATTCCCATCCTGCGTTGGTGTCTCAAATTCACTTCATGCCAGCGTATTGCTCAAGAATCGCGAGTGCTGAAAAGTCGATCCAGCATCTCTACAAAGTCCGGAGAGTTCCCGTGCTTAAGCTGGTATTTTGATAGTTCTTCGCGGAACCAGTCGCGATTCCAGTTCTTGAAATCGGTGGGAAGGAAGGTCGGCAAATTGTGGAAAGCATCCGCCAAATCGCCGGCCTGCTCGGTTCGCGCAGTCCATGCAAGCGACCTTATTTCGATGAGTGCGGAGGCCAACATCTTGCACAGGCCTGATCTTTGAGGGTGAGTTGGCATCTGGTCGATCATTGCCTTCATTCTCACGCGCCGCGCGTGAAAAAATCTGAGGTGAGGCACTCGGCAAATGGGCCGCTGATGATGCCGTTCATTGAACTCGGACGCCAAGACCGGATTTCCGGGGGCGTATCGGAAAATCCCCAGCTGGGTCAAAGTGCTCAACCAGTACCATCCCTTTTATCATGCTCCATCGTTCCAGCTTGCGGTCGCCTAAATTGAGAACACCGTTTCGAAGCTGGCCAGAACTCTCCTCTGCTGCCAGAGAAACGGTGCCGTTGTGATCAACCGTATAGATTCTGAGTGCGCCGTCTTCGTAAAGAACGCGCCACTTGCCCGCAAAGTCGGGGCTTTCCTGATCCTCGCCGGCCGCCCGTGCTTGAATTGCCTTCTCGGCATCCTTCTTCACTGCACTGATACGTTCAACTGCTTCTAGATCTTTGGCATTTACCGCGGATTTTAGAGCGGAATTCAGTTCACTCATCAGCTTCTTGTCGGCCGCGTTCACTGCGCGTACGAACTCCTGCTTCGCCCTCCCCAAGGCGGATTCGTGCTGACTCTGAGCGTGCGCAACGGCCGGATTCGTTGTGGGCTCCGCCGGCTTGGCAGAACCGAGAGACAGGACACAGACACACAATAGTGTTGCGAGCCGCTTGGATATCATAAGCAATTTTCCTTCTTGGGGTGGCAATCGCCTCACAAGTTTTGGAGTTTCCCACTCCCATTTTAAGATGCCAAGATCCTATGATTTGGCGAGGTTTTTGCAAAGCACACAATTACGCACCAACAATTGGGTGACACGTGAAGTTGGGCACCGGACCCTAGTGCACTGGCTTGCAGCTTGAGCCAAAGAGCAATCGAAAACCTCGCAGGATTGGATCAGTTGAAACGCGTAGGGCGAGGGACCAGAGATTAGCACGACGCCGAACAATACGACCGTCATTGAGTCCACCATTGGGGCGGTTTTTTTGGATCGTCGACGATAGGATGATTCTCGTGGAAATTCGCAAAATGACGATTCGGGCACACGACGGCCAGGCCTGTGATTTGACAATCAGCAAGACCGGTAAGGTTACGTGGAAAGCAATTGGCGACTTTGACGGTTGTACGATCGAGAGCGAGGGTGCGCGCAACCCGGAAGATGCTGCGGAAAAATGGAAGTACAAGGTGAAATGCCGCTACGACGCCTAAAGCATTAAACACCATCATGACACCACCCAGCTCGCCGGTACCCGTTTTCTTGACACCCCCTCCACCTCTTCTATCATCCCCAACCTCCTCACCGATGATCGTCGAGGCAACCCTTCTCTATGGAAACCGACAAGCCCTCTCGTCCCCGAACCATTCGCCCCGCCCCCGCGCTAACGGCCACCCGCTCTTACCCGCTCCTCTGGATCATTCTCACCGCCGGCTTCACCACGCTGGTCATCCAATGGTCGTTGCAACATGGCAAGCTCGCCATGTACCCCTTTTACGACGACGTATCCTATTTCATGGACGCCCTGGTCCGCCTTCAGGAATTCTACAAAGGCGGCTTCTCGCATCTGGCTCGCGGCCTGAGGGATCGCCCCCCGCATTCCATCTTCTCCTGCCTCCTTGCCCTGTTTTCATACACCCTTCTCGGCACCCACGACTGGGCGCCCTACGCCGCCAACGGCGTCATCATCCTCGCCCTCGCCGGCATCATCAATTTCCTGGCTCGCGGCTTACCCCTCTGGCAGCGCCTGATCCTGTTTCTCTTCGTCCTCACCGTCCCCATTTGCCAGAACGCCGTCTACGAATTCCGCCCCGATATCGCCAGCGCCCTCTGCGCCGCCGCCGGCGCTGCGGTCCTTCTCGTCCAGCCCTTCACCACCAGTTCCTGGAAACACCGCGCCGCCGGCGGCACGCTCTTCGGCCTGGCGATGCTCATCAAGACGCCAACCTTCCCCCTCACCATGGCCGTCATGTTCGCCACCCTTGCCGTCGTCATCGCGGCCGACATCATCCTTCTCAAGCCCTTCCCCAAATACGAACAACTCGCCATCGCCACCGGCCAGACACTCGGCGCTTCGATCGTCGTCGCTTCACCTGTCTACATCTTTCAGTTCCGCGAAATCATCGCCTACATCTACGAGCCTATTTTCGGAAAAACCAAAGACCTCTGGGCCAGCCACATGACTCCGCGCGAGCATCTGCTTTATTACCTCACCGGTGACGGCGGCGCGACGATGCTCAGCTATCACGTTTACCTTTTCGTGGGCATCATCGTCGCCGGCTTCGCCCTGGCCGCGGTCTTCAGCCGCTGGGATGTAGTCGTTCGCCTCGCCGGCTTTTGCGTCGTCACCGCCGTTGCCTACGCCATTCCCACCATCATGCACGTCAAGCAGCCGTTTTTCGCCACAACCTTCGACTGGCTGCTGATCTTCTCCGCCGTCTACGTTTTGCTGTGGGTCTGCGTCAGCGGCCACCGCCTCGTGGCCGGCGTTATTCTGGGCGCCGCCCTCGTTGCCGCTCTGGCCATCACCCACTTCATCCCCGAGCTCTACCAACCCGGCGGCGCAAACGTCGTCCAGCGCCGCCGCATTATCTCCAGTGTCTACAACGCTCTCGTTAATCACAACGTCGGCGCCAAAGCCCGCGTCTACATGACCACGACTGGATATGTGAACGCCGCCGTCCTCGACTACATCAATCTCCAGCAGGGCATGTCCGCCTTCAACTTCGCCGAGCAACCGTACTCGGCTGATCTCAAGCTCCACGAAACCGAGATGGAGAATTCCGATTACGTCATCGCCAGCGAGCAGGGCAACTCCGAATCCTTCGGCGACTTCATTCCCTCCGGAAACATGCAGGACCAAACCCTCGCCTACGTCCGCAACAACCCCAATTTCGCCGAGATCGCTGCCATCCCCACCCAAAACGAAAAACGATTCTTCGTCTTCAAACGCGTCGAACCGTTCTACGACTGGAAAGTCTCCACCGGCCTGGGCCCCATCGAAGGCCCATTCCCCGACTGGAAGCTCCACGAAGTCCGCTGGGGTTTCGGCCCTAAAACCGTCGCCGAAGTGTCCCTCCCCACGGCAGGCCAATATCACCTCATCGCCAGTGGAAAGGCCGCCGTCGAGAATACGACAGTTACCGTCCGCATCGATGGCGCCGAAGCCGGACAGCACGCCTTTCCCGCCGCCCGATTTGAAGCCTGGGACCTCCCCCTCAATCTCACCCCCGGCCCGCACCAGATCGAGCTCGTTTACAGCGCCTGGTCTAAGGACGGCCCGCGTCCGATGGCAGTGCTGTTTCAGACAATGAAACTTCTTCCACCCGCCCCCCCTGTCCCCCCTGCCCCCGCGTCGCAACCAGCGAAGCAATCTGTGCCGCGGTTGCAGTATCGGGCTGGAAGAC
>DAIRGS010000152.1:0-1097 GCA_036794395.1 Tepidisphaeraceae bacterium
CCGGTGACGAGCTGATCTCGCACCTGGCCGGCGGGGATTTGGCCGGGCGCGCTGACCATGCTAACGACGCGGAATCCGCCTTCAAACAGGCTGAATTTCGCGCCGCGATAGGGGCCGGCGCTGCCACCGCCGCCGAAGGCTCGTTCTTCGGTGCTGTGGCCGTGATCGGATTGGAGGGCGATGATGGTTTGGCCGGCGATTCCGAGGGATTTAACCTTGGCCACGACCTGCCCGATCAGCTCATCGAGGGTGGAAACGCTGGCCGCGTACATGCCGCGGGGGCCTTGGATTTCCTTGTAGTGTTCGCGCCATTTGGCCTTGCCCTGAAGTGGGTAGTGCGGCTGATTCAGCGCCCAGAACAGGAAGAATGGATTACTCTTTTGTGCATCGAGAAACTGGTTGCACTGCTCGACCATGAGGTCGCCGATATGTTCGCCGGCGCGCCAGATTTCGGAGCCGTTTTGCCAGAGGTCGTGGCGATTGGGGCCGTCCCAGTAGAAGAAGTGGGAGTAGTTGTCGATGCAGCCGCCCATATGGCCGAAGGAGGAATCGAAGCCGCGGGCGTTGGGCATTTCTTCCGGCGTGTAGCCGAGGTGCCACTTGCCGACGTGGGCGGTCGAGTACCCGGCATCCTTGAACATCCGGGCGAGGGTGATTTCGTCGGGCGGGAGCCCATGACCGCCGGGCTTTGAACTGGCGTTGTCCGGCAGGCCGGCGCGGTGGGGGACTCGACCGGTCAGTACCGCGGCCCGCGAAGGGGAACAAACCGGAGACGCGGCGCACATCTGGGTGAACCGCACACCGGATGCGGCCAAGGCGTCGAGGTTGGAGGTGGCCAGGTCTTTGGACCCGTAACAATTCAGATCCACCGAACCCAGGTCATCGAGCATGATCAGGATGACGTTGGGCCGTCGGGTTGGGGCCGCGGAAAGCCGACTTTCGCTGGCTAAGACACTTGCGCCGGCGGCGATGGCAGCGGTTTTTACAAATTCGCGTCGCGTGAATTCTTCCATGAGAGTGTCTCCGGACCCACCAAGTCTGCATTCGGAAATCGCCTTCGTTTCGCCGCGACTCGAAGAGGAGCGATTTTCCTGCAC
>DAIRGS010000152.1:1107-17090 GCA_036794395.1 Tepidisphaeraceae bacterium
CAGAAAAAGCGCTCCTCTTCGAGTCGCGGCGAAACGATTGAGCAATTCGGCTTCGCCAAAACTGGGAATGTGCGCGCGGCCCACGCCTTTGACTCAGCGGGGCAGTTTACTCGCGATTAATACAATTTGAAGCCGCGGGATTGAGTTCGCGGGGGCAAACCGATACCATTTCCGGCCCGGTTGATCCGCCAGCCGATGCCGGTTTTCTGGTGGTCATCGCAAGAATTGCTAATTGCAGAGGAATTTATGTCTTTGGATGCAAGCCTGAAAGCCGCCAACGCCCTGATCCGTCATCGCAACGTACTGACCCGCGACGAGCGGCTGGCCAAGTTGAAGGAAGAAGAGAAGTGGACCGAAGCCAAGAGCGTTTTCGGGCTGCCCAAGGTGGCGCACCGGAAGATGGCGCTGGCCAAGCCGGTGAAGGAAGAAGCCGCCGAAGGCGCCGTTGCCGGCGCTGCGGCTCCCGCGGCCGCTGGGGCCAAGGGCGCCCCGGCCGCGAAGGGCGCCGCCCCCGCGGCAGCCACCAAGGGTGCCGCCCCGGCAAAGGGCGCTGCCCCAGCCAAGGCCGCGGCGCCGGCCGCGAAAGGTAAAAAGTAGGGGCGGACCCCCGTGTCCGCCCTGGATTTCAGGCGGCGCTCCGGTTTGTAGCGACTGTTGCAATATGCCGTCGTTCGAGTGCGGTGGCTTACTCAGGAACGGCTTGGGCGGACACGGGGGTCCGCCCCTACAAAATGCGCTCCCCCTCCGATTACATTTCGTCGCGAGCATTGGGCGTTGACGCTTCGGGCATCCGCAAAGTGTTTGATCTTGCGGCGAAGATGAAGGACCCGATCAACTTTTCGATTGGGTTGCCGGACTTTGATGTTCCGGAATTGGCCAAATCGGCCGCGATCGATTCAATCCGGCGCGGGGATAATCGCTACACGCCAACCCAGGGCATCGCGCCGCTTCGTGAGCGGATTCGCAAGGATCTCTCTGCGGAGATTGGGCGCGATGTCGGCGAAGTTCTCATTACCTCAGGTGTCTCGGGCGGGCTGTTCCTGGCGATTCTTGCGACAATTAATCCGGGCGATGAGGCGATCTTTCTCGATCCGTATTTCGTGATGTACAAGCACCTGCTGACCCTCGCGGGCGGTAAGCCGGTGATTGTGGACAGCTATCCGGATTTCCGTTTTTACGCCGATCGCGTTGAGCGGGCGATTACGCCGCAGACGAAGCTGTTGATTCTCAATTCGCCGGGCAATCCCACCGGTGCCGTGATGAGTACGGCTGAAGTGCAGGCGGCGGTGGAACTGGCCAAAAAGCACGATCTGCTGATCATCTCGGATGAGATCTACGAGCCGTTCCTTTATGACGCCGGCACGGGCGGCAAGCTGCCCAGCCCGGCCAAACTCTACGACAAGACCGTGATCCTCCGCGGCTTCTCCAAGAGCCACGCGATGACCGGCTGGCGACTGGGCTACGCAACCGGCTGCGAGCCGATCGTCGCGCAGATGGCCAAACTTCAGCAATACACATTCGTGTGCGCCCCCTCACCCTTCCAGCACGCGGCCCTGACCGCGATGGATATCTCGATGGATCACGCGGCTAATGCCTACCGCAAAAAACGCGATCTGGTTTTTGAAAAGCTCTCAAAGAAATTCGAAGTCGTGAAGCCGCAAGGCGCGTTCTATATCTTCCCACAAGCCCCCAAAGGCGCGACGGCCACAGAGTTCGTTTCCCGTGCCATCGAGAAAAACGTCCTCATCATCCCCGGAAGCGTCTTCTCCGAGCGCGATACCCATTTCCGAATCAGCTATGCGGTATCGGACGAGAAACTCGCACAGGGGTGTGAGATTCTTTGCGCGCTGGTGTGAAGGTCCTGGCGGTCTCGATGCTAGGAGTCGAATGTAAGATGATGGATGCAGCGCGCCGCATTTTTTTGTGCCGCGCGCCGCATTTGAGACGGGGCATTTTCCTGCGGGAGTCCTAAGCATATTGTATTAATGATTTTGTGTATGCGGAGGCTACGGAGTGTGATGCGGCGCGCTGCATGATGGCGTCGGCGCGCCGCAGGGTGCCGGGTCGAAGTAATCCCAACATGGGTGCGAACGCGGGTCACGGGCGTCAATAGAAGGTCCACGGGGATGCGAGGGGGCGGTGATTTTATCGCACGTCAGTATATACTGCCGGATATGAAGGCAGCACTGGCCGACCCCCAGATCGTCACCCGCAAGGGGAAACCCGTCTCAGTGATTATTCCCATCAAGGCGTACCAGGAATTGCTCGAACGTGTGGAAGATGCCGCGGACATCGCGTGGCTCCGCAAGGCGCGGCGCAAGCCGCTTCAGTATCGTTCCCTCGACCAGTACCTCGCGGCTCGAAGGACCAAGTGAAGGACGACTATCAAGTCCTGCTGGAACGCCTGGCCGAGCGGGGTTTACGCAGGCTTTCCGCCGCCATCCATGAGCGGGTGATCGAGGCGATTCGCTCGCTGGCGAAGGATCCCCGCCCGTCGGGATGCCGCAAGCTCGCCGGGACAAAGAACGATTGGCGGATTCGCGTGGGCGATTACCGCGTCGTGTACGAAATCGCCGACGCCGTGCGGGTCGTGCGTGTGCATCGCGTCCGTCACCGGCGAGACGTTTACCGTTGAATGACGCGCGTCAACACCACAGGGTCTCAACACCACGTCAACACCACGGGGTCGACTCTTGACATTTGACATTTATCGCTGAAGGGGCCAATTTATCAAACATGGCACGACCCATTCGCGTTGAGTTTGAAGGGGCGGCGTATCACATCACATCCCGTGGAAACGACCGGCGGACAATTTACCGGGACGATCGGGATCGGGAGACGTTTTTGAAGACGCTGGGGGAATGTGCTGAGCGGTTTGGGTTGGTGGTGCAGGCGTATTGCCTGATGCCGAACCATTATCATTTGCTGGCATCGACGCCGCGGGGGAATCTGAGCCGGGCGGTGGGGTGGTTGCAGACGACTTACAGCATTCGATTCAATCGCCGGCATGCTGCGTGCGGGCATTTGATGCAGGGGCGGTTCAAGGCGCAACTGATCGACGCCGATGCCTATGCCCGGCGAGTGGTTCGGTATGTGCATCTCAATCCAGTCCGGCCACGGGATCGGCGCAAGGTGGTGCCGCCGGATCGGCGAAGATTCTTTGACGCATATCGGTGGAGCAGTCATCGGGCGTACGCGGGAACGGCTACAAACGCGGAAACGCGGGAGTGGCTGAACACCGACTGGCTGAGCTATTGGACGGAAGGGGCGGGGCAGGCGAGGCAGGCGGCACGGGCGAGGCGGGCGTACATGGCGGATATCGCGGGTTGTTTTGGCGAACCCGCGGCTTCACCATTTGATGATGTGCGCGGGGGGCTGGTGCTGGGTGGAGAGGCGTTGTGGAAGAAGGCGAAGGATTTGCTGAGGGGCAAGCCGCGTGAAGCCGAGCGACGGTTTGTTGGGCGGGAAGATGGGGAATCGGTGAGGAAGCGCGTGGAGAAGCTGATCGAGGATGAGCCAGACGGCAGGGTGAAAATCTGGGCGCGCATGCGGTTGGGTGGGGAATCGCTGACGGATCTGGCGCGCGAACTGGGGTATAGCGATGCGAGCGGGGTGCACCGGGTGGCGCAGCGGCTGGAAGTGGCGGCGAAGGAGGATCGGGAGTTGAGGAGAAGGTTGGAGGAATTGAAAGATGGGGTATTGTCAAAAGTCAAGCATTGACCCCGATTCGGTGGCCTTCTTCATGCTTGGCATCATACCGCGATTCCCGGCCGCCGTCGCGGCGGGTAAGATCGGGCTGTGGGCAAGAACGAACGTCCAACTTTGCAATACGCGCCGCCACGGGAACCAAATAACAACCGGGGATTTTCGGTTATGGTCATCGGGGTTGTCATCGGCTGGGCTTTCGGAATCATTTTGGCGATTTCTATTTGCGTTGTTGCCCGTCTGCAAGGGGAATCCATTTCGATTGGCCATGTAATGCTTGGCGTCGCATTGGTTGTCATTTGTTCCGTAGGCGGCGCATACGTCGGGCGTCAAATCGGTTTGCGGGGGCGATGAAGTTCGGGCGATCAATTCAAACGATACCAGTACCGAAAGGTCAAACCGATTTATGTCCGCAAAATTAAAAAACTTTAAAGGATCCAAGAGATCGCTCGCGGCAATTGATCGTCCATTCGATCCGGATGTTCTGCGTCGAGCGCGACCAATCGCGGCCCGGTATCAGGTGATCATTGGGCAGGAAGGCGATGACTACATCGGCCGGGGCCTGGAATTGCCCAATGCGTTTGAGGACGGCCGCACGCCCGATGAATGCGTGAAAAAGACGCGGGAAATGTTCGTTACAGTGGTGGCCGCAATGATTGAAGCTGGCGAGGTTCCACCGCCGCCCGCCAGCGAGGGTAAGCGCACCGAGCAGGTCAATGTCAGGCTGAGCGCGGAGGAGAAGCTTGTGCTGGAAGCGTCAGCCCGTCGGCACGGGCATGCCGGGCTGGCGGAGTATATTCGGTCGGTTGCGATCGCGGGGGGGAAGTAAAGTGGCTTCGATACTCAAACGCTGGCCGGAGTGCCTTCGTTCATGCACTCACCTTGAACGGGGGAGGGGCTTTTCCTTATGTCGTCCGCAGGTACAGCTGGGCCGCCGAGTGTAGATTTTCGACCGTGACGGCAACGAGTGATAATCGCCAGCAACGGTTCCGGGTGTGCAGAGAATCTTCTTCTTCCATTTGGCGAACTTCCTTGCTGCCGCTTCGGATGAGCGCCGAACCTGTTTTTCCCAGTAGTCGCCAAGACGACCAGCGCCAGCCCAATAGATGATCCCGCGAATGACATCGACTTGGCCCCACCGAAGAACCACGATCCGTCCTCGCTGCACGATTGCATAGCCACGGGAGCCGACGCCACATTTGTTGGAGTCAATCCTGCCAATTCGAACGAGATAAGGCATGGTTTCGGACCTCGGTCTGCTTATTCGGCAAGAGCTCGAGATGATCGCGCGCACCATCTCGGACTCACGGAAATGCGATTTACTTCAATGAGGCATTGCTTTTCTTGCCCCATAGCTTTCCCGCCATGTTTCGACAGCTAACCGTCCATGAGAATCCGCTTGCGTGCGATCCGCTCGATCTCGGCGGCGTCGATGCTGCCGTCAGTGCCGTCCTCGGACGTGATGACCCGGTCGAGGACGCCGTTGTCTTCGTACCACTGCCGCTTCCGGTCCCAGCCTTCCTTGTACGAGGGGACCGAGAGCATTCCCAGGTGTTCTCAGAAGTAGGTGTCGCCGTCGTAGCTCACCGTGAAGTCCGGCAGCCGGAAGTCGTTGGGGTTGTCCTTCGAGGCGAGCTTCTGCTCGTACTCGTAGCTGATGCCGAGCTTGGACAAAGCACCGGCGACGATGACCTCGGATTTCGAGCGGACCAGGATTCCGTTCGGGTGCTGTGCCGAGGGCGGCGTGCGGTGGATCAGATGCTCGGCATAGTAGCGGTTCACCGATTCTGGCCGCACGGCCAGGACGAACATGTTCGTGTTCCGCAGCAGCGTGTCGGAACACTGTGGGTTGCGGAGCTTTTCAAGAACCGTTGTGTCACGCTCGATCAGCAGCACCATCTTTTGGCGGAAGCGAGTCAGCCCGGTGTACAGCAACTCCCGTGAAAGCGTTGAGGCGTTCTTGGGCAGGATCAGGAACACGATGTCGAAATCGCTGCCCTGTGATTTATGGACGGTGAGGGCATAGGCGAGCTCGAGTTCGCCATCGACGCTGGAGCGGGGGTAGTAGTACGACGACAACGGCTGCGTTGAGAACTGCACCTTGATGGAGTCGGCCCGACCGTTCCCTTTCGATGTCTGCACGACGAGGCCGATCTCCCCGTTGGCGACGTAGCCCAATCCTTCGCCCTTGGGGTAGCTCGTCTTGCGGCAATTGACCGCCTGCATCACCTTGTCGGTCCAGATGATCTCCTGCTCGCCGAACGGCTTTACACCGCCACGACCTTTCGAGTAGTTGAGCATTCCACCCCGATACTGGGCCTGAATCTTCCGGTTGATTTCGGTCGTGCCGAACTGGTGGTTCCGCACCGGGCTGAGAATCTGCCAGCGTTCGGCATCCTGCGGTTTAATAGTCTTGCAGGCGTCGAGAAGGCCCAGGCTTTCGTTGAATGGGATGTACGCCTTGGAATCGTCGGTCAGCTTCAAGTGCTTTTTCATGGACGCCGCAAGCTGTTCTTCAAGCTGGGTGCCGTCTCGCCAGTAGCGGACTTCCAGATCGCCGCCCACATCTTCACGGGCGACGCGGGAGAGCATGTCGTCGTCGCCGGGCGATGTGTCGTCCCGGAGGTAGCCGTCTGCCAACTGGAGTGCCTGGCTGTTGTGGTCCTCATACCGGGCTCGCTCCATCAGCCGAGCCAGACATTTTTTCCGTTCGTCGTCGCCTTCGAGCCAGGCAAGGATGTCCACAAACGGACGACCGGGGCCGATGGGCGGCAACTGGTTGGGATCGCCGACCAGGATCAGTCGGCTGACCTTGTTCAGGTCGAGCGCCCGAAACAGTACGCCGAGCAGGTCCATCGCAATCATCGAGGCTTCATCAACGATGACGGTCGGAGCGCCGTGCTGTTCACCGCCCTGGAGCTTGAGGGCGAAGTTCTCAGGGTTGAGCCATTGGTGCCGCATCAAGAACTGGTGGATCGTATAGGCGTCCCGCACACTGCCGTCGTCCCGCTTCGTGCGATCCATCAGGCGCACACGGGCCTTCCCGGTCGGAGCCAGGAGCAGAATGGGCTTCTTGCCTTCGAGTTCTTCCAATCCCTTGAGGAAGACTTTCAGTACCGAGGTCTTGCCGGTGCCTGCCCGACCACACAGCACGCTGAAACGGGCTTCGTAGAGCTTGGCCAGTGCATCGGCCTTCTCTTTGCTGGCCCGCTTCTCGACTTCGGGTGGGAGCCTAGTGGAGCCGGACTTTTTGCCGAACTCCGCTTCCAGCAACGTCTCCCAACTCCATCCCGCTTTGGGCGGCGAATTCTTTGCCTTCGTGCGCCGGGGCAAGCGAGTGGTAACTTCCTTTTCCAATTCAGAGAGCCATTTAAGGGCCATCGTTGGCGGATCACCCTCCACCCGGAAATCGAGGGCTTCCTGGTAGAAGGCGGCTTGGCCCAGCACCAGATCACGATCCGGCGTACAAGCCCGACGCTCGGGGAATCGCTTCGTGATGCGGTTGACTGTTTCGGGGAAGGGGAGGAGCGTGTCGCCGCTTTCGGCAGCGGCTTGCAGGACGGCGACGGCCACGCCACGGATTCGGCGGGGATCATCCTGGGCGCAGACATCTTCCTTGTCGATGAAACCGGCCGCTTCGCCTTCCGGCCGCATTCCTCGATCAACGGTTTCAAGAGCGATCAGATCAGATTCGCCGTCGCTCTGGTCCATCTCGCTGAGCAAGTAGGGATTGGCGACGATCTCGCTGTCGGTGCCGCTGATGCCGGATTCCGCACGCTTGTCGGGGTTGGCGACTCGCTCGACCTGGGCGGGCGTCAATTCAAAACGA
This sequence comes from Tepidisphaeraceae bacterium, assembly GCA_036794395.1. GTDB lineage: Bacteria > Planctomycetota > Phycisphaerae > Tepidisphaerales > Tepidisphaeraceae > DASXMX01. The sequence continues at coordinate 8,642 of DAIRGS010000152.1, forward strand.
GCCAACTGAGCGAGCAGGTTTTGTCGAGGCTTCTTGTAAGCAGCCCACCGCTCACCGGCCTGCTTCAACGCCTTGGCGTACTGCTTCTGATCGCACTTCTGCTTCCCCTCCAGAATCGCCAGGATGTAATCCCAGACGTTTTCTCCCTTGTTGAGCAGCGGCACAAGCACCTGGCGTTGGAACGCTGTACCGGACTCGCAGCCGAGGTATTGCAGCACGCTGCCAATGCCGGGGAGCGGGCCACGGTCTTGCCACACTTCCGATAGAACGTCATTGAGCCAGACGAGATGGCGGTCCCAATCGCCAGCGACTTTGCCTTCGTCTTTCACCGCCTGCACAGACTGTACCAATCGCTCCAGCGCCCCGACCGCCAGATCGTCGCCGAGTTGTTCGGCGACGTAGGAGAAGTTGAGCAGCGCCCCTTCGGGGACAAGGCAGAGGATGTTCTTGGGGTCGTGCCCAGCCTTGAGGTATTCATGGTAAGGCAGCCGGAACCCCTGATTCTCGAAGTCGTGCGTGATGCAACGGGACCAGATCGGATACTGGTCAGGGAACTTCGGCAGCTTGGTCCCGAAGTAAAGCTGTGGGCTGATTTTGGAGATGCGGCCCACTCCGAGCAGGATACGGTTCAGGTTTTCGTCCAGCGGGTTGCCGTGGTTGCAGTAGAAGAAGATGAGCGATTTGTCCTTCTCCAGCTTCCCCCAAAAGTTCTTGAGCAGGGCGATCTGCCGGTCGGGTTCAAAGACCCAGCCGAACTCCTTGTCCTTCTGGTCCGACTCCCGGATGTCGAGCTTTTCGTCCTCGCAGATGGTGCGAAAGTTCTCTTCACGCATCCAGCGATAGGGAGACGGGCAGACAGAGTACGGCGGGATTTCCTCCCGCACCGAAGGTAACTGGCGAAATTCAAGCGGGTCGTTGTGCGTGATCGTGTAGCCAATCTTTGAGAAGGCCACTGGATCACGGGAGCATGGCGGTTGCCAGCCATCGAGTCGAGCGAGGGGTAGACCCGCTGCCTTATCTTCCCGGTCGTCGTCCCGACCGTCCCGGATATGCTGCTGCACGATACAATAGGCGTTCTTGCTCGGGTGATCGCAGATGTGACCATCCCAAGCCCGGTCATGCCAAACCAGACGTGTGGAAAGGTGCGTGGTCATCGTTGCCGCCTTTGGATTTCAGCACAGACTCTACAAGTCTAAAGCAATTCAAGTTACCATTTTACTGGGGACGAGAAGCCAGGTACAGGAAAGCAGCCGCTTCGGCACGTCGTCAAGATGCAAGAGGATTGCGAGACATCGAGACCCGGCGCGCTGCGGCGCAATTCAAGTTTCCTTGCCCCACTTAATCCCCGCTCCCAACTTGCAATTCTCATTTCCCCGCCGGCTCGGCGAACAGCGCAAACTCCGCGATCGCCGGACAGGCGGCGGCTTTGGTGATGCGGAGCTTGAGTTTATCCGTTGTTACGGGTTGGCCCCTTACCAGCCGGCGGTTGCCGATGCTGGTGGCGTGGGCGTATTCGGTCCATTTGCCGTCTTGCCAGGTGTCGATCGCGAACGAGTCGACGCGCTGGCCGAGGGGGAGGTATTCGCGGAGGCTGATGACGTTGAAGGTTTGGGGTTTGCCCAGGTCTATGGTCACCTCGGGGGTGAGGAGTGCGTCGTCGGTGGACCAGTAGGTGTCGCGGCTGTTGTCCAGCAGGTTCTCCGCGTCGAACTTTGCATCGCCGCCGCGAACGTTGCTCGCGGTCAGCTTTGCGCCCTGTGCCAAATCGTGAGCGAAGGTTTCGTCCAGAATCCGGCGGAATTCTTTGAGGGAGGCGATGTCGTGCTCGTTGATCTGCCCGCGTCGATCAGGCGGGAGATTCAGATTGAGGTTCGCGCCTCGTCCAACCGATTTGTAGTAGATGTCGAGCAGTTGGGCGGGGGTTTTGACGCGGCTATCTTCCTTTTCGTGATAGAACCAGCCGGGGCGGATGGAGACATCGCACTCGGCGGGGAGCCATGCGGTGCCGGGGCGCTGGCCGGAGTTAAGTCCGGCGGAGCTGCCGCCGGGGTAGCGCTTGGGGGCGGTCATGTCGAGGGTTTCCCAGCAGGTATCGCCGGCGGTGCCGCGCTCGTTGCCGACCCAACGGGTGTCGGGGCCGGCGTCGCTGAACATCATGGCGCTGGGCATCAGCTTGCGGACGATCGCCTGGGTGTTGGGCCAGTCGTAGAAAACGCTGTTATCAATCTTCCGCATTTCGCGAGAACCCCCGTAAAAGCCGTCTCCACCATTGGCGCCGTCAAACCAGACCTCGAAAATGTCGCCGTAGTGGGTCAGCAGCTCGCGGAGTTGGTTGCGGTAGTATTCGATATAAGCGGGACGGCCGTAGTCTTTAAAGTTGCGATCCCACGGCGAGAGATACACGCCGAACTTAAGGCCGGCCTTTCGGCAGGCTTCGGACATGTCCTTCACCACGTCGCCTTTGCCGTTTTTCCAGGGACTGTTTTTGACCGAGTGTTCCGTGAATTTGGAAGGCCAGAGGCAGAAGCCATCATGATGTTTGGCGGTGAGGATCAGGCCTTTCATCCCGGCCATTTTCGCTGTTTGGGCGATCTGGTCGGGATTGAAATCAGTTGGGTTGAAGACGGGTTCCTTCTCGTCGCCGTAACCCCATTCCTTGTCGGTAAACGTATTCACGGTGAAGTGGAGGAAGCCGTAGAATTCCAAGGGATGCCAATTGAGTTGGCGATCGGAAGGGAGCGGGCCGTAGGGAGCCGGGGGAGCGACGGCGGCAGGGGCCGGCGCGGGCGAAGTGATAAGTGCCGGCATGATCGCGGACGCGAGTTGGGCAACAGGCGCGGGCGACGGCGCCGCGGCATGTAACTTCTCGGCAAAGGGGAGGGTATCGGGCGTGACGCGAACCGGTGTGGTGAATTTCAGGGCGGGCAGGGCGCCGTTGGGGAAGGTCAGCTCAATCATGTAGGCGGTCCAGCCGGCCGCGGGCTTTTCGATTTTGGCGGCAAAGGTGCCGGCGGCTTCTTCTTTCAGGTCGGTCGCAGTCCACTTCCGGCCCAGCACCGCAACCCGAAAATCGCGCGCGGTTGGGTTGTGAGCCTGCCAGAGTTTGACGGCGGTGGGATGATCGGCGGCCTGGACGGTGATGCCATCGCCCTGGAACTTCCAGGAGAATTTGGGCATGGGCTTATTCGCCAGAAATCGGCCGTAAAAGGCGACAAGCGATTCGACGGCATCGGAGCCGGCCAGGGAGTGATCGGCGTTTGGAACGTAACGAAGGTATTTGATGCCGGGCAGATCGTCGAAGTAGAACTGAGAATTATCGGGGAGGAAATACTGATCGCCGGTGGCGTTGATCAGCAGCTTGGGCATCGTAAAGCGATCGCGATAGGAATAGGGATCTTCGATCTTCATCAGATCGTGAAACTGGGGCGTGCCGGCCCAGTGGGTGAGGTCCATGTCGGTGTAGTCTTTTACCGCCGGGGAATAGGACCCGTACGCGGCCAGTTGCCGGCGCGGGGCGGCTTCAAGATGAAGCGTGTCGATGACGATGGGCACGATCGCGACGACGCGTTTATCAACCGCGGCGGTGGTCCAGGTTGTCCAGCCGCGTTTTGAGCCGCCGGTCACGACGAACGAATCGACCTTGTGGTTGCCCGCCTCGGCGGTCTGGCAAAAAGCCTGCACGGTATCCATCGCCCGAACCGCGGCCTTGGTCATCGGCAGCCGCAACGGCCAGCGCTCGTCGGCGGTGTGGAGGTACTTGTCCCACGTATAGGCGATGATTGAATCTTCGGTGCGCTTTTTGCCATCGCCAACAAACACGAGTGGCTCGCTGGGGATGCCCTTCAGCTCCGCGACGATCGATTGCGTCGTGACCGCGGTCAAGGCCATGGCCTTGTCGCCGGACTGGGGCGCGGGGCTTTGGTTGTTTCCGCCGGAGATGACCAGCAGGGCGGTGGAGGTGGAGATCTTCTTCGGAACCGTCAGGATGAGCCAATGCTTCCAGACCGGCTTGTCCACCTCGGCAGTCGTGAGCCAGGTTTGCGAGGTCATCTCCAGGACGAACGTCTTGGCCAGCAGCCCATCCTGACTGCTGACCACGTGGAATGTATAGCCGGGATCAGGGGCGGCGACGTAACGATCGAGAGCGGTTTGCTCGGCGCGAGCGACCCGTGGGCTCAGCAGCAGCAACGACATCAAAGCCAAAATCGCCCCAACCGGCAGGTGCATTTTCATGGGTTCCTCGTTGTGTGAGATGACGGGCTGCAAGGATATCGGGCAGGGAGGGTCTTGGCCAAGGGGATGAATGGGGAACCCCGGGGCGGCGGGTACGCGACGGATGTGGCAACGAGGATTCCGAGCAATGTGGCACGGTGCTTCCAGCCCGTGGGCTGTGGTACGCCGCAGCCATCGACCACCGGCCGATCCAGCAATCGCGCCAGCGACGAGCATGAGAGTATTCTTACAGAAATCCCTGATCAGCCAGCCGATTGCCGGTTGGCGGCCGGTGTGCGTGTATACACGCACCATGGGCAAGGATGCCCATGTCACGAAAGCGGCTGGCTAAAATCCCTCTGCACCAGAGGGCTGCTCAGAGTGCCCAACGAGCAAAACGCGCAAAATCTGCGTCTTCGATCTTGCTAATGAGTTCCAATTTAGTAGCATGAACCCAATCGGGTCCATCATGATCGCCGGTCGCGGGGCTGCGCTGGCGTAAAAGGATTTTTAATTTGCTACATGGAGGTAGCTGTGACTTGTGTATCCCTTCAACGTTTTTCCCTCTTACGTTCGGTTGGATTGATCCTGCTCATGGGCATTTTGAGCGGCTGCAATACCGACATCATTTCCTACAACCGCGAATTCCGTAATCAGGGCATGCAGCAGTATGGCAAGGCCGCTTATGCCGACGCGGCCAGCTCGTTTTCCAATGCGCTGCGGCATGAGCCGGGCGATTACGTGTCGCGGTTTTACCTGGGCGCTTCCGAAGAGCAGATGGGCAAGCTCCAGCAGGCCATCCATCAATATCGCACCACGCTGGATGTGATGAACGTTTCCCTGGAAGGCAAGGGCGACGCGAAATTCCGCGCGAAGGTGATCAACACGCTTGCATCATCCATTTCCCGCGAGGCGGATCGAAGCGGCGATCTGGCCGAGATCGAAAAAGCCCCGCGAAGCGCCGAAAATTCGTTCCTTTTGGCCAAAATCTATCGCCAGACCGGCGACGCTGATAGCGCCATCACTCGATTTGAGCAGGCGCAGCAACTGGATCCGAAGAACCCGGACATCGCCAGCGAGTACGGCTTGTACCTCGAACAACTCGGCCAGACGCAGCATGCCGATCACCAATTGCGCCGGGCCTACACCCTGAACAGCAACGATGAGCAGGTTCAGGCCGCCCTGCGACGACTGGGTATTGTGCCCGGCCCGAGCATTAAGGGCGAGGACGGTTTGGAAAAGCCTTTTATCCCGCTGGGGCCTTTGCCGGAAATGGATTTATCGAACTCCAACAAGTCGCCCGCGCAGCCGCAACAGGTATCGCCGACGCCGCCTGGGCAGACGGCTCCCGGCCCGGTTGGAACGACCGGATCGCCGCGGGATTAAACGAGTTTGGATACCAACGATTGACGCGCAGACCGTACGTGTGTTTCACGTGCGGTCTGCTCTTTTGGTAATCGTGTTTGTTCGACGAGCGTTGTTTACCAGGTTTAGCGGTCGGACCGCAGGTCCACCTATTCTATCCAGAGACGTAATAGGTGGACCTTCGGTCCGACCGCTAAACCTGGTAATCGAGTGCTTTATATTCAATGATGCGCAAGCATCACGGCGTGGCATTCCTCAGTCGCCTTGGCAAATTCAGCGCGGAATTCGGAATCAGCGAGCATTCGCCTGGCGATCTCGGCCCCCAGCTTTTGCCCGGCCACCACGTCGCTGGGGTAGTGCATTCCGCCGATGACGCGATCCTCGCCGATCTGCTTTCCGCGGGCCATGAGTTCGTCGCGTTTGTCGGGGAAGATCTGGCCAAAGAGCCTAGCCCAGACGACGCCGCGAGTGGCATGGCCGCTGGGGAACGAACCGGTTTTTTCCAATGACACACACGGATGGATTCGCGGCTCCGCGACGGGTGGCCGCACGCGACCCCACTTTCTCTTGGCGACTGACGAAACCGCCGTCGCTTCGGCCGTCACCCGGACGAATACCTTTGCGGTGACGGGCAGGTCCTTGGCATTGAATGAATCACCCAGGATCTCACTAAAGATGAAGGGGTTGATCGACTCTTCCGCCTTGCATCGCTTTTCCAGGGCGGCGGTGCGGTGCTCCTGCATCGCGAGCATCTGATCCACTTCCGCGACATGCTGCGGGGAGTTGTCAGCCGGGGGCTTGCCGATGATCGCGTCGAAATTAAAGTCGCTGGAGGTGACAAAGGGCTTGGGCGCCGCGGCCCCAAGCAGGAGGAGGGCGGTCAGTAAAACAGCCGGGATTCGCGGGCTTCGCATTTTAGACTCTCCATAAGTTAAAACAGGCAAACTGACGTCTTACCCCGACGTGCCCATATTTGCGATACCTCACACTTCCGCTCAATGCAAAAGCAATTTAGGATAAGCCTCCTATACCGCGATTCTTCAAACCAGGTGAGATTATGCGAATGCTTCTAATCGCTCTTCTTCTAGCCGCACAACCGGTGATGGCACAGCAGACCGGCCGTCGAGGGGGCCGGGCGGGCGGACCTGCTGCGCCGACGACGGCGCCGACCTCTGGATTCGTCGATGAAAAGCCCGTCGTAACGCATCACGAAATGCAGATCGGCGACAAAAAGATTTCATATACTGCGACGGTTGCCCAGATGCCGCTCAAGGACGCATCGGGCGACACCGAAGCGCATATTTTCTATACCGCCTACACGCTGGACGACGCCGACGCGACAACCCGTCCGCTGACTTTTGCATTCAACGGCGGGCCGGGTGCGGCGTCGCTGTGGGTACACATGGGCGGGTTTGGCCCCAAGCGCGTAAAGCTATTGGACAGCGGCGACATGCCTGCTCCTCCCTATCAGTTCGTGGATAACGAAAGCACCTGGCTGGATCACACGGACCTGGTGTTTATCGATCCGGTGGGTACGGGTTACAGCCGGGCGCGAACGACGGATATCGCCCGCCGCATGAACGGCGTGCAGGGCGATCTGCTTTCGGTCAGCGAGTTTATCCGGATGTATATCAACCGTAACGATCGATACACATCGCCGCTGTTTATCGCGGGCGAAAGTTATGGAACCTTCCGCGCCGCGGGGCTGGCCGGCACGCTCATCCAGCAGGGAACCGCCGTGAACGGAATCGTTCTGGTATCGACGGTCCTGAATTACGCCGTCTTACGCCCAACGCTGGTGAACGGCATTTCCTACGCGGCACACCTTCCCACGTACACCGCCGATGCGTGGTATCACAAGAAGCTTCCCGCCGACTTGCAGCAGAAAGAATTGAAGGAAGTCCTCAAGGAAGCGGAGACATGGGCGATGGGCGGCTATCTGGAAGCCCTCAATAAGGGCGATCAAATTTCAGCCGAGCAGCGCAAAGCCGCGATCGAAAAAACCGCGCGACTCACGGGGCTCAAGCCGAGTTATGTCGATCAGAGCGATTTGCGAATTGATGTCGGCCACTTCACGCGCGAACTGCTCCGCGACCAGCGCCTGACCATCGGCCGCCTCGACGGGCGATTGACCGGCCCCTCCGCAATGGACGCCGGCGAAACCGCCGACTTCGACCCCTCCGGCACCCTCACCCGCCCACCGTTCCAGGCGGCGTTTCTCCACTACATGCGCTCGGAGCTCAAGTACCAGACCGACGAAAAATACTACGTCGAGGGCGGCATCATGCCGTGGGATTTCGGCCAGCCCAACAGCTACGCCCAGACCGGCTCACTGCTCAACGACGCCCTTTCGAAAAACCCGTACATGAAGGTTCTCGTGTGCGCCGCCTACTACGATCTGGCCACTCCCTACTTCAGCGCCCAATACACAATGAATCACCTGGGCATCCATCCCGATCGCCAGAAAGACATCACCTGGGCCTACTACCAGGCCGGTCACATGATGTATATCGAAAAGGATTCGCGCGCGAAATTGAAGAAGGATGTGACGGGGTTTATGAAGACAGTGATGACGCGGGAGGAGAAGTAAATTGGTTTAAGGCGGAGGGAATTTGAACTTACGGTAAGTCGCAAAAAAAACTGGCGACTACTGCGCTAAATGACTGTGCGCGATTCCGCGCCTTGTGGCATGGCTTTCCAAGCCATGATTGAGGAAGCTGACCATCGACGCCGGGTCTGATCTGGGAAAACCGAGTTTCGACAGGTGGACAACCTTCTGTATTTGCCGGAAGAAAATGCCCGGTTCGGCACGTGGGTTTTCCCACATCCCACCCGTCGCTGGACCCGCGGCTTCCCCAAACACGGGTTAGAA
>DAIRGS010000153.1:0-3934 GCA_036794395.1 Tepidisphaeraceae bacterium
TCATTGGTCTAAACATGACTGCGCCTCTTCTCTACTCGACGTTAAGAATTCTTTTCTGTGATTTCCCCTGTCTTTAGTTCACTCTGTGGTTTATCCGCTCGCATTTGCATTCTTCGTGTCTTCGTGTCTTCGTGCCTTCGTGTTTAAGTCTTTCTTATCCGCTAGAGCGAACAATCCGGATTCGGAACGAGCGTCCCATACCTTTCGCCCGCGCCAGGCTGATTTTGCGCTCCTGACGGCATTAAGCGTAAAGTCGCGCGTGGATCGACCCGACTCTAAATCTGGAGGCCCGAACGTCGGGCCATATCTGATGGGGGCGGAGAGGTCGTTCCATGTCCGAGGGCACATTGCCAACAGCTTTAATTCGGGAATGGCGGCCTTCGGCGATTGATGGCGCCGTGGACGTGGCCGCGGCCGCAAAGGCCGGGGCCAGCGCGGTTGCCGATCAGATCGAAAGCATGCAGGACGAGCTCGAGTCGCTGCGGTTCGAGCTCAACGTGCTGCGGCGGCGCGATGAAACCCTCAATTTTTACATGCACCGCCTTGATGAGGAGCTCAGGCTTGCCGCCCGGCTGCAACAGGACTTTCTCCCGCGGATGCTGCCGCAGCTTGGCCCGGTCCATTTCCATACGCTCTTCCGCCCGGCTGGGTATGTCAGCGGGGATCTTTATGATGTCATGCGTCTGGATGAGCGGCGCATCGGGTTCTATATCGCCGACGCCGTGGGCCATGGCATGCCGGCGGCGCTGCTGACCATGTTCATCAAGCATGCGCTGGTGACCAAAGAGATTTCGGGTAACGATTATCGGTTGCTCAAGCCTTCAGAGACGCTGGCGAAGCTCAATTCCGCGTTGATCGATCAGAATCTTTCGCAAGCGGCGTTTGCCACCGCGCTCTATGGGATTGTCGATGTCGATTCGCTCGAGGTGACAATCGCCCGGGCCGGGCATCCGAATCCGCTGCTGCTCAGGGACGATGGACTGGTTGAGCCGTTGCACTGTGACGGCCCGCTGCTGGGAATCTTTCCCGACGAGCTTTTCGCCGATGCGACCATCACGCTTTCGCCGGGCGATCGGCTGGTGCTTTACACGGATGGGATCGAAGTGGCCTTCTGCAACGATCACGCCCTGGATACCCAGCAGTGGCGCGAAGAGTTGCGGAAGAGAAGCGGCATGCCAAGCGATCAACTCCTTCGCGAATTTGCCGATCGGATTGATAACGAATCGGGGAGCCTTGAGCCTAAAGATGATTTGACGGTGGTAGTATTGGATGTGAAACGTTAGGGGCTCACCAAGTTTCGACGACGACTCAAAAAAGAACCCGGCTCTGCTGAAAAGGATTTCATGCAGAGCCGGGTTTGTTCTTTGGAATGGGGCAAACACCGTCGCGGAGGCAACCACGCCGATGCTCTTAGATCAGTGCCGGCTTTAGGGGGTTAGCGGGTATCTGGAAAAACGTGGGAATCTTTTGGGCGGGTTGTGCGTCTAATGACCAGTAACCTGTCACGAGGGAGGCCTGTATGCCGCGGTTCTGTTGCGCGTTGATAGCGTGCGTTTCATTCCTGTTCGGGATTACGGCGACGGCGCATGGCGACGGCCTGATCGTCATCCACAATCCGCCGACCCGCATCCCGGGGCACTTTTCGTTTGCGCCGCTTGAGGTGGCGTATCACAACGTCACGGTCTCGATCGACCAAAACGTCGCGGTGACCGCGGTGGATCAGGAATTTTACAACCCCAACCCGCAGCGGTTGGAAGGGACGTATATCTTCCCACTGCCCGATGGTGCGACGATCGATCGGTTTTCGATGGACATCGACGGCAAGATGATGGACGCCGAATTGCTGTCGGCCGACAAAGCGAAGGTGATCTACGAAGAGATCGTCCGGAAACAAAGAGACCCGGCCCTGCTGGAATACCTGGGGCGGGGTGCATTCAAAGTGCGGATCTTTCCGATCGAGCCCAATAGCCGCAAGCACATCAAGTTGCGATACACGCAATTGATCAAATCCGACAGCGGGCTGAGCGAATACGTCTACCCGCTGAACACCGAAAAATTCTCGGCTCGGCCGCTTCACAACGTATCGGTGAAGGTAGAGCTGAAGACATCCACGCCGATCAAGAACGTGTACTGCCCGAGCCATGCCGTGGAGATCCGTCGGGATGGGGCGTCTCGCGCGGTGATCGGATATGAGGATCACAACGTGCGGCCGGACACCGATTTCAAGCTGATCTGGTCGCAGGATAAGGACCCGGTCGGCCTGAATTTGCTCAGTTGGCAGACGGGGACGGGCGATGGGTATTTTCTGCTGATGGCGTCACCGGGCATGAATGTCGATCCGAAAAAGGTCCAGCCTCGGGATATTTGTTTTGTCCTCGATACCAGCGGCTCGATGGCGGGTGCGAAAATGGAACAGGCCAAGAAGGCGCTGCAATTCTGTCTGGCCAACTTGAATCCGGAGGATCGGTTCGAGGTGGTGCGGTTCAGCACGGAATCGGAGAGTCTTTTTGGATCGCTGAATGGTGCGACGCCGGACAACATCGCCAAGGCCGGAGCGTTCGTTAAGGATCTTAAGGCCATCGGCGGAACCGCAATCCAGGACGCGCTCAACAAGGCGAGCCAGCTTTTCTCGAATGCTGACCAAAAGCAGGGACGTTCGCAAAGTCGGCCGGGTGTGATCATCTTCCTGACGGATGGTCAGCCGACGGTCGGGGAAACCAATGAGGACAGGCTCGTCGAGTCCATCGCTACGCGCTCCACGGCCGTTCGGATCTTCTCGTTTGGCATCGGCACTGACGTCAACACCCATCTCCTGGATCGAATTGCCGAAAAGACCAACGCGTTCAGCCAATACGTCTTGCCGGAAGAGGATATCGAGCTGAAGCTGAGCAGCTTTTACACCAAGATCAAGGAGCCGGTTTTGTCGAACGTTGAATTGGCTTTTACGGGTGAGGTGAAGGTCAATCAGTTGTACCCGCATGATTTGCCGGACCTGTTTAAAGGCGAGACGCTGACGGTTTTCGGTCGTTACTCCGGCGGGGGAGCCGGCGCAGTGAAAGTGACCGGCACGCTGAATGGCGAGCGCCGGGAATTCGTCAGCGATGTGAAGTTCGTGAAAGAGGATGTGAGCCGCGGATTTATTCCAAGATTGTGGGCGACTCGGCGCGTGGGGTGGCTGCTGGATGAGATCCGATTGCGCGGCGAATCCATGGAACTGAAGGATGAGATCGTCAGACTTGCACGCGAGCACGGCATCGTTACGCCGTACACCTCGTACCTCATTCTTGAGGACGAACGCCGGCGGAACGTGCCACTGAGTTTACAAACGATGCGCGAGCTTGGATCCGACCGCCTGGCGTCCGCGCAGGCCAAAGAGACGTATGACTCGGCCCGTCGCGATTCCGCTCAGTTGGAAAGGGCCGGCCGACGCGCCCTGGCCAACTCGGCCAACGCGCAATCGCTGAAGCAGGCCGATTCTGAATCGCAGGCGCAGCAGGGTTACGCACTTGGCAAGACGCAAGCCGCTGGGGGCGGTGGTGGAGGATTCGGCGGTGGAGGACGGGGCGGAGGCGGTGGTGGATTGGGTGGTAGACCATATTCGGCCGCCGCCGCAGCGCCTCAACCAGAGGGCTACCGTGCCGCCCAGAACTACGCCCAGCAATCCCGCGTCGTCAAAGGCCGGGCGTTTTATCAAAACGGCAATATCTGGACCGATGCCCAGGCCCAGAATGCGCAGAACTTGAAACGTGCGACTGTTGTTTTCAACAGCGAACCCTATTACGAGCTGCTGTCGAAACACCCCGAGGCCACGGCATGGCTCTCACTGGGCGACGAAGTAGACGTGGTGCTCGACGACACGATCTATTCGATCCGAAACGAAGCGTCGCCGAGTAATCCCTGATCGAAAACGCGGCATTTCGTAGGGGCGGACCCC
>DAIRGS010000153.1:3944-17084 GCA_036794395.1 Tepidisphaeraceae bacterium
GTTGTCCGACGAAGCACGCGGGCGGACACGGGGGTCCGCCCCTACGAAAATACGGAAATTCCGTTCATCCAGGCATCCATGCCGAGTTGTGGGCAATGACAAGCCCATGGGAGGGTGGGGGTGATGCGGGAGGACATGCCCGGCGTCGCGGGGTGGCCGGCGTTGTGATTGAACGATCAAACCCGGCGGACGAAGTAGGCAAAAAAGAACCCGGCTCCGCTGAAAGGATTTCATGTGGAGCCGGGTTCGATTTTTGAATGGGGCTGGCGTGGTTTCTGAAGCAACCACGCCAGCATTTTAATCACATCTTATCGACGGCCGCCACCGCCACCGCGGGGACCACGGTCGCCACCGCCGCGTGGGCCACCACGATCGCCACCTCGGCCACGATCGCCGCCACCGCGTGGGCCGCGGTCATCGCCACCGCGATCGTCGCGGCGTTCGTCCCCACCGTCACCACCGCCTGCGCCGACCGGGGCGGCTTCTTCGAGGCCGAGCTCCACCATCGCGGCCTTGCGCGACAGCTTGATCCGGCCCTGGTCGTCAATGAGCAAGACCTTCACTTGAACGTCATCGCCCACGTTGACCACGTCGGTCACGCGATCGACGTAGTTGTTGGACAGCTCAGACACGTGGACCAAGCCGTCGGTTTCGGGGGCGATTTCAACGAAGGCTCCGAAGTCCTTGATGCTGACGACGCGGCCGTTGTAGATCTTGCCGACCTTTACCTCGGCGGTCATGGCCTCCACGATGTCGCGGCACTTCTCGGCCGCCGAGCCATCGACGGCGCTGATGAAGACCGTGCCATCGTCTTCGATGTCGATCTGAGCGCCGGTCTCTTCCTGAATAGCCTTGATCGTCTTGCCGCCGGGGCCAATGAGCTTGCCGATCTTCTGGGGGTCGATCTTGACGGTGAGCAGGCGTGGGGCCCACTTGCTGATTTCGGGCCGCGGCTTGGCGAGTGTCTCGGCCATCTTGTCGAGGATGACCAGCCGGGCTTCCTTCGCGCGGTGCAGGGTTTCGCGGATTGTGGCGTGGTCGATGCCTTCGGTCTTGATGTCGAGCTGGATGGCGGTGATGCCTTCGGTGGTTCCGCAGACTTTGAAATCCATGTCGCCGAAGTGATCTTCCTCGCCGATGATGTCGGTGAGCAGCGCCTGCTTGTTGCCCTCCTTTACCAGCCCGATCGAGATGCCGGCCACCGGCCGCGTGATCGGCACGCCCGCGTCCATCAGGGCGAGGCATCCGCCACAGCTTGAGGCCATCGAGCTCGAGCCGTTGCTCTCGAGGATGTCGCTGATAATGCGGACGGTGTAGGGGAACTTGTCCACGCTTGGCAGCACCGCAACCAGGCTGCGCTCGGCCAAAGCGCCGTGGCCGATCTCGCGTCGGCCAGGGCCGCGGATCGGGCGAACTTCACCCACACTGTAGCTGGGGAAGTTGTAGTGAAGCATGAACTTCTGGCTGTACTCCTCGATCAGCCCGTCAACGCGCTGCTCGTCGGAGCTGGTGCCGAGGGTGACGGTACACATCGCCTGGGTTTCGCCGCGCGTGAAGACCGCGGAGCCGTGTACGCGGGGAAGGACGTTCACCTGGCTGGAGATCTGCCGGATCGTCTTGTAATCGCGGCCGTCGGGTCGGACGCCGGCGAGGATCGCCTCGCGCGTCACCTGCTCCTCGACCTCGACGAAGACGTTGCGGATTTGCTTCTGCTTGTCCTTGGTCGCGATGATCTGCTGGTAGCTGGCGTTAGGGTCCGTGACCGGCGGCGCCATCTCGGCAATCAGGTCCGCGAGCACCTGTTTGACCGCGCCGGCCCGGTCGTGCTTGCCGGGCTTGCCCTTCACTTCGCGAATTTTGCCGGTCACTTTGGAGCGGATCGATTCGACGAACGCGGCATCGGGCTTCTTAACGTCGCCGACCTTTTCCTTGCCGACCTTCTTGTGAAGCTCCTCGATCATGCCAACGATCTCGACAACCGCCTTATGGCCGAACTCGATGGCATCTGCCATCTCGTCTTCCTTCACCTCGCGGCTGCCGACCTCGATCATGTTGACGTAGTGCTTGGTGCCGGCGACGACCACATCCATGTCGCTGTATTCAAGCTGCTCGGTGGTGGGGTTCAGGACAAAATCGCCATTGATGCGCCCAACCCGCACGTGGGCGGTGGGGTGCATGAAAGGGATGTCGCTGATGTGAAGCGCGGCGCTGGCGGCGACGCCCGCCAGGACGTCGGGGTCATTCTGCTGATCGGCGGCCAGCACATTCAGGTGAATCTGCACTTCGTCCATAAACCCCTTGGGGAACAGCGGACGAAGCGGGCGATCGATCAGGCGGGCCGTGAGGATTTCTTTGGTGGTCGGGCGGCCTTCGCGCTTCATAAACCCGCCGGGGAATTTGCCGGCGGCGGCGCGGCGCTCGCGGTAATCGACCTGAAGCGGGAAGAAATCAATCCCTTCGCGCGGGTTGGCCCGGACGACAGCGCCGAAAACGACGGTGTCGGCGTATTGAACGGTGACAGCGCCGTCGGCGAGCTTGGCCAGGGTGCCGGTTTCGATGGACAATGTGCGCCCGCCTATTTGGCGTTCTACTCGAATAGCTTGCATGAACAGGTTCCTTTTGCGGCCCCCGCAAATCGGAAATTAGAATTCAGGGCCGCTCGGGATGCTCGATCCGGGTACGGCAGGGGGAGGGGTGAGGATTCCAGGGCCGGCGTGCGAGGGGAGTGGGGCGAAGGTGACTTCGCTTCCCTGCGCGGCGCGGGCTCGGGAGCCCTGATCCCTCAGCCTCTGTTGTATCCCGTTGGCATCTCGGGCGGCCTTCACGTTGCGCCCCATTGCTGCGGCGGGGGCCGAAAGCTCTGGCGGGGCGCTATGTCCAAGCGGGCGACATGCCCGCCTGAAAAAAAGAACAGGCACGGGTTTTTGCCCGTGCCGATTCGTTACTTTCTGAGTCCAAGACGCTTGATGATCTGCTGATATCGCGTTCGATCTTCTCGCGTCAGGTATTTTAACAGGTTGTTTCTCCGGCCGACCATCTTGAGCAACCCGCGACGCGAGGAGTGATCCTTCTTGTGCGTCTTTAGGTGCTCGGTCAACTCGGTAATCCGGCGGGTGAGCAGGGCAATCTGCACTTCCGGGGATCCGGTGTCCTTCTCGTGGTTCTTAAAATCGCTGACGATCTGCTGTTTAGCTTCTGCGGTGATAACCGGCATGTCGAAAACTCTCCCAGACACCAAGCCCCCAGCCGCATTTCACTTTTGCAGCCAAAGGCCGGTCATAATGAGAACGGGGGCCGCACGCGCGGCATCCCATATTAGGCCGCGAAGGCTAGTCGAAGCCGGGGGGGATTGCAAGCCGAGGCGTTTCGGCGTGAGCCTCAAAAGGTCCGCGCCAGTTAGGTCAAACACTCGATGCTGAAGCCGGTGGATTAATGTCAATGCCGCGATTTCGAAGCTGAGATGTTACTGATTGAGGCACGTGTACATCCATGTACAGGCCAACAGACATCTAAACGATCCCCTTGGAGCGCATTTTTATGAGAAGCGTGGATGGGACAGACGATATTGATCCCTGAGTGGCATTCCATTCCGCCCGAATCTCAGCGTCAATCTCGTCCTGATGATCGAAATAATACCCGAGGGCTGAATGGACTTCAGCAGGCACCAAATATGGATGTTGCCGGCACATTTCCTCGGCAGACCAACCATGCGCGAGATAGTCCATGACGATTTGAGCCACCTGCACCCTCGGCACGCGCTGAAGCCTTGCTGCGTCGGCATCAGGCTTCTCAATGTGTGGATAGCTAACTGCCAGCGACATTTGCCCTCACCTGCGATCCGACTAAATTGTAGCAAAACAAAGATGAGGCGACGAGGAATGCGGTGGATTCTTTGTTATTTTCCCAGGGCAATCGCAGATGCGCTCAGCGGGAGTGCGAGGCTCCTGCCGAGCCGCGTTTTTCGATCGAGCTTGGGCTCGGCAGGAGCCTCGCACTCCCCTATTTTGCGTCGGAGGGGCCATATGCGATAGCCCTGGTTATTTTCCTCCGACTGGCGGCAGAACCGCACGACTGTGTTTTCAGTCCGCTGAGCCCACGTTCCCAGGAATCGATCAATGCCCCTTTGCGACGTCCATTGGCACAGCAAGATTCTCAAGCAGAAGCTTGGAATGAACGTGATCCTGCCTGAGATTGGGGAGGGGCCGTACGATGTGCTGTACCTGCTTCACGGGTTGTCCGATGACTACACGACCTGGGTCCGGCGCACCCGTATTGAATGGTATGTGCGCGACCTGCCCCTCATCATTGTGATGCCGGACGGGCAGCGGGGTTGGTACACGGACAACGAGAAAGGTCCGGCTTACGGGCGATACCTGGGCGAGGAGGTCGTTAGCTTCGTCGAGAGAACGTTCCCAGTCCGCAGCGATCGTGCGGGCCGGCACATTGGCGGGCTTTCGATGGGTGGATACGGGGCATTGCGAACGGCTCTCCGCTACCCCGATCTATTTTGCAGCGCGAACAGCCACTCAGGGGCATTGTTCCACGGGTCGGCGGATTGGACGCTGCCGGACGAGCATGAGGATCGACGCGCATTCCCGGAGGAAATGCACCAAATTTTTGGCACGCGGCCTGAGGGTTCATCGCACGATATTCTCGCCCTGGCCCGCTCGGCGCAGGTCGCCGGTCTGCTGCCGCGGATGTTGCTGGATTGCGGCACGGAGGATTTTCTGCTTGAGGCCAATCGCCGGTTTCATCAGGAGTTAAATCATCTCAAGATCCCGCACACGTATCACGAATTCCCCGGCGGGCATGTCTGGGATTACTGGGATCTGCACGTGCAGGAGGCGATTCGGTTTCATCTGTCGCCGGAGAGCGCAGAGAAATCCCAATTGCCACAGATAAACACAGATGGACACAGATAAAACAAAAAATGGGTGAGGATCGGCCACTCTTTTTTTCCCATCTGTGTTCATCTGTGGCCATCTGTGGCCATCTGTGGCCAACCCAATCTTTCGCGGCGTTCTTCGCGGCGTCGTGGCATTCGATACCGTTCCCGGCTAGACTTCTTCGCCCAACTGGAGCCTTTAGACATGCGTCATGTGATTTCGGCATTGGTGATGAATGAGCCCGGCGTTCTGGCGAACGTTGCGGGGATGTTCGCGGCCCGCGGATTCAATATTGATTCGCTCGTGGTCGGTCGTACGGAGAACCCCGATCTATCGCGCATGACCATTGTCGTAAACGCCGACGACAACACCATCGAGCAGATCCGCAAGCAACTGGCCAAGCTGGTGCCGGTGGTGGGCGTTTTTGATTTTCAGGGGACGGCTTACGTCGAATCCGACCTGATGCTGATGACGCTGACCGCCGCCCCGGAAAAGCGCAATGAGATCATCAGCCTGGTCAACGTGTTCGAGGGCAAGATCACCGACGTGTCGCCGATCACCATGATGATCGAACTGTCCGGCACCGAGGAAAAGCTCGAACGCTTCGTCGAGCTGATGCGCCCCTACGGCATCGAAGAACTCGCCCGCACCGGCGTCATCGCAATGGCCCGCGGAAGCCAGCCGGTCCGGGATAAGGCGGCCCCGACCAAGGCACGCGAGCGAAAGCTCGACGCGCCATCGGCAGTGGCCCTGCCCCCGAGCTAAGGCGGCTTGAATTCACTCATTGCCCCGGCGTCGGAGCGCTGACAAAGTCAACGAACGATCGAAATGAACGGCGAGAATCTGAGGTACTCCCGGTTTCATCGATTTCGGGCAGTTCGGCAAGTCGGCGCCTGGAGTAAACAATAAACTCGGCGTCGTGGTTCCGGTGGATCAAGATTCTGATGCAGGCCATTGCGATTCCGTCCGTATCTGACCCCAGCGCAGGGGCATGGCTCACGCTGCGTTTCTTAAACTCTTCCCAGATTAATTGATCCATCTCCGGCATCGACAGCTTGCCGATCGCGTCGATATATCCGCTGGTTTCTCGGCCTTCCACTGACTGAACCACCGGACGACGTTCCAGGTCCGAATCTGGCGCTATTTGCAACAGCACTTCACGCGGAGAAATGCGCGGCCGGGGAATCGAATCCGTCCTTGGCCCGCCCACCATTTTGTCACCAGCACGATGATTGCGATCGCCCCACACTTGCAGAAGGAGCCCATCGCGATAGGCAGGTCCGTTCCTGGCCACGAAATCGTTGATGAGTTTCAGCCGCTCGGCTGGATCGACGGTTATGTAGAGGGTGTTCAAAACGAAGGATCGAATCTTTCCCTCATCGTAAACCGGCGTCTTGAGCCGCTCGCGGGCCGCGGCCACCAGCGCGTCAGGATACATCTTTGAAAGCATGGCCAGCGCTCCGGTCGCCTGGGCGGCGGCCGCGGGAGTGGCCGCGTCGCTGATCAGGGAATCCCGAATTTGCTCGTGGGTGATATGCCCCCACTCAGCGCGAACGGCATTGCGCAGATCAGCGCATAACACCGGCGAGTTCACGACGATAATCGCCGTCGGCTGATATCGAACCGCCAGAAAACGCCGGTTTACGATCTGGCCGATGATGTTGAAGCACAAGTCTCCCACCATGACGACGTACTCTTTGCCATCGGCGCGATCGTCAAGGATCGCCACATTCAAGCGGCTGCCCCGCGCGTGGGGGTCGACCGTTCCCACCGGACGAATCTTCGATGTGCGCGAATTCCACTCGTATTCCGCCGAGTACCGAATCCCCGAAGCCATCGCTTTGATCGTCGCGCCGGTCTTGCGACCATCTTCTAGGTGCGCGATCAAGTCGGGAAGCGCGTCCGCGCCCCGCCGTCCGAGTTCATTCATGACCTCGCTGGGCCACGGCCCCGCGTCCTGAATCATCAACATGCCCTGCGGCAGAGTTTGGCCGCGGCCCACCGCAAAAATGTTTGTGCGAACCGAAAACTCGCGATTGGTGATTTCCGTCAATCGATCGATCAACTCCACATTGGTCAGCTTCGTAACAGGCTGAGTGGTGACATCCGCCCGGCCAACTCCCGGTAAAATCTCCAACAGGCTCGACAGTGCGATGATCCAAAGACGTGCGCTCATGGTCCCACCTTTCGCCCTCCCATCTCCTGATATCAAAACATTGCCAAGGCCGAAATGCAATTGAATTCACGCCAAGCCCGGCGATCGGCGTAGGTCCGCGAGCGCTGAAGCGACCACGCCAGTCAGAAGTTCTCCTTATGCAAATCGGCTGAATATTACCATTTTGCTGACGAGGCATTATTGGTACGATTAAATCCGTATATCGGATGGTGTTTATGAAGAGAATCGCAATTGTCGCGTGCGTCTTCCTTTATTCGCTTGCGCTCTGTGGAGTTGTGACGACGGCGCAGGAGGAGCAGGCACCCCCGGCGTCTCGACCGGCTTCGAAGCAGAAGCGGGTTATTGTAAGTGACTTTCCGGAACTGCCCCCGGCCACTGAGCCGGTGAAAATTGCCGAGCCGTCAACCCGGCCTGCCGCGTCGCAAGATGAGCAAGTGAGCCGGGCGATCGAGCGCGGGATCGAGTTTCTGCTCTTGCAATTCCGCGATGGCGACATCGCCACGGCTGGGGAGTTGAGCGAACCACAACGGCAAAGCTTGACCGCGTTGTGCGTGTACGCCTTTGCGCAAACCGGACAATCAGTTGACGATGCGCGAATTTCGATTCGCGGCAAGGTGCTGCCGGGGATGCTGGACAAACTTCGAACGTTTCAAATGGTGAGCGATGCGCAGACGATGAACCGTCCAATCACCTATGGCCGAAGCTTGCGCGCCGCGGCGCTGGCCACGTACGATCGCCCGGTGGATCGGGCAGTTCTTAAAGAGGACGTCGCGTGGCTTGTCAAATCGCAAATTGATGGGGCCTACAGTTACGACGATCTCTATCTGGACTTGTTGAAAAAGGGGATGAAAGGGTCGAGTCGCCGATCGGACAGGGACGATGGGTGGACCAGAATAGGCGGGCTGTCGGCGGTGTTAGATATGGCAGCCGGGGGAGGGTTTCTGGTCGGAGATAATGGCTCGGCCGGTCCGGTCACGCCGTATCCACCGCCGGGGAATTTTAATAACGCGGGGGCGCCAGGTGGAGTTTCGACTCCAGGTAATGCGAATTTCAATCGCGGCGGCGCCAACTACATCACACCTCAATCGAACAATTACATCCAGTCTCCGGATGATCATAGGCCCCCGTCGCCACCGCCCTACATTCCGAATTTTCCGCGGCCGACGGTGCCATGGTGGAAATCGATCCCCGGCCGAACCGAAGCCCCGCGCGCAAATTACGTCGGACCGAAGATTCCAGATCATCCAAACTCGACACCACCCAGTGGCCGGCAGGCGTATATTCCCAGCGGCAGGCCGGGGGGCGACAATACTCTACCCCCACAACTGGAGTTTGATTTTCCGTGGGACAACTCCAACTCGCAGTATGGCGTGTTTGGCGTGTGGGCCGGAGCGCAAGTCGGGATTGAAGTGCCGGATGCGTACTGGGAAGCGGTGGAAAAGCATTGGCTGGCATCTGAATTGGCAAACGGCCAGTGGAGTTATCGCAAGAACGATCCGCAAGCTACTTTTTCGATGACGTGCGGCGGGGTGGCTTCGTTGCTGGTTTCGCGCGATTACCTCGACCCGGCCATGCTGAAGGGCCAGATCGGGCGCGAACCCTACTCCAAGGGCCTGGCGGCCGGGTTTGCATGGCTGGATCGCGGGCGCAACGGAGTCGATACGCCCAACGCCGCGACGCATTACATGGGGTACGATCTGTTCGGTATTGAACGCGTTGGAATGGCCAGCGGCTACAAATATTTTGGCTCACACGACTGGTTTGGCGAACTGTCCGACATCGTGGTTCATGCGCAATTTCCCAACGGCGCCTGGGGTCACGAAGACCACGGGGTCGATGCGATCATTGACACGGCATACTCGTTACTGTTTTTGTCACGCGGTCATCGACCGATTCTGATGACCAAGTTGAAATTCGAGAAGTATTGGGATAACCGTCCCCAGGACGTCGCGAACCTTGCGAAGTTCGCGACCCGGCAGCTTGAACGGCAGATCAACTGGCAGGTGGTTGGGATCGAGCATACCTGGGATGAGTGGTTTGATTCTCCGGTCGTTTACATCGCGAGCCATCAGGCCCCCAAAGTGTCCGATCGGGACTTCAACGAGTTACAGAAGTTCGTCATGGCGGGTGGGCTGATCTTTACGCATGCTGATGGCAGTTCGGCTAATTTCGATCAGTGGGTGGTCAATGATCTGGCAACAAAAATCGCACCCGGGCGACGAATGACTCCGATTCCAGACTCGGATTCGATTTACTCAATCTTTTACAAGACGCCCGTGCATCGGCGGCTGATGGGCGTGAGCAACGGCGCCCGATGGCTGCTGATCCATTCGCCCAACGATGTTGCGTTGTCGTGGCAGATGCGATCGGACAAGACGCGGCTGCCCGATTTTCAGTTGGGGCTGAATCTGTTCCTGTACGCGGCAGGTAAAGCGGATTTCCGGAATCGACTGGATTCACCCTACGTTGCACTGCCACCGCAGCCTCCCACGCGATTGATTCGCGTTGCACGGCTTCGATACGAAGGAAACTGGGATCCTGAACCGGGAGCGTGGCCGCGATTATCGCGCGTGATGCATGGGGAGACGGGGGAGGCGCTGTCGATCGAGGCTGTTTCGATTGATAAGCTCAAGCCGGGCGCGGCACCGGTTGCATCGCTCACGGGCACCGGATCGATCAAGCTGTCTCGCGCGGAATGTTCAGCCCTGACGGACTATGTGAAGGCCGGCGGTGTGCTGATGATCGACTCGTGTGGGGGTGACAACGATTTCAAGCGAAGCGTTCAGGAGACGCTCCTGCCGGCAGCGTTTGGAGATGCACGGAAGCTGCCGTTGCCAAGTGAACTTGCGATGGCGATGCGTTTACGCCCTTACGCGACGGAACGGCACGGAGGAGCGGTGCCGGGGATTGAGATGCTGTCAATGGGAAAAGGGTACGTCGTGGTGAGTCCCGTTGACCTGACCAGTGGATTGCTGGGGACCAACACGTGGGGAATCGATGGATATCAGCCGGCGTCGGCGCAGCGATTTGTGAAGAAACTGGTTTTATGGGCGGGAATGCGATGAGACGGTGAGCGGGTGGCCAAGGCTGGTCTATTGTTTAGCGGTCGGACGGCTAAACCGGCCGGAGACTAAAGGGTTGGGGCGAATCACGCGCCACTCCCGCAATTCACCCAGCGCCGCGTCCACCCCAAACGCCGCGTCCCATCACGCAAAGCCCCCCACGCCGGGGTATAGCGGTACCCCGCGCCACCCCGGCTTCTCAGATCGCTGCAATTCTCGACGCACCAAACCACCGCGATACCATTTCGCCTGCCGCCCAGATCCCAGATCGGCGCCGAATCACGCACGATCATTTAGTGCTTATGTTCGTGATCGGCGTGGTTGCAGTTTTCGTGTTTGTGGGAGTGGTCCGATTTACGGGTGAAGATGCCTTTGAAGCGGTGGAAGTAGCCGCCGGCTACCGCCAGTAAACCGCCGCCTAACAGCATGTCCATGAGGTTCATGTGGGCGGCGTGATCGGGGCAGAGGCCGAGAAAGTGTTTGATGAGTTCAAACATGGGCGGATGATTTTAGGCCGGTGCATGGATAAAACCAGTGGCGGTGAATGAATCCCGTCGGATCGCCCTTTTTGGGCCTATGCGATGGGTGGGACGGCGGGGGACGGGCTTGTTTGGGGCGAGCCCCCGCTGGGGAAGATTGGAAAGCCGGCGACATCGCCGGGGGGCGGCGTTCCGGTGCGAATGGCCTTAAGTTCATCGTAGATCTTGAAAGCGAGAATCAGGAGCTCGCAATAGATGCGGATTAAAAGCGACCCGAGGATGAGCGTGACGATGGCCAAAACAGTTCCGGCCAGGATGGGGCCGATGGAGCCGGTCGTCAGGCTCGCGATAAATATCCCGAGGGCGGACAAGGCATTGGCGATCAGCCCCACCACGAAGACCACTTGAACGATGAGCGGCGTGATCATTTTGCGAAACGAAAGAATTTCATTGAGATTCATGGATGCACCAGTTTTGAGTCGGGAATGGTTCAGGCGCGGGTCGCGTCTATCGCAAATCGTATCTGGCGAAACCCGGTTGGCAAAGGTGATTAATTTGAGACACGGGTGAAATTGACAGGTAGCCATGTGCGATATTGGGGTGAACAACCTTGCCAGCACGGCCAATGCCGTCCGCGGAGAGTGAATTTGTTTAGCGGTCGGATCGCAGGTCCACCTCTTCGGTCCCGGCGGAAAGAGGTGGACCTGCGGTCCAACCGCTAAACAGGATCGTGGCGATGCGGTTCGACTTCCAAACGATTTTTGAAGCGCAATAGCGAGGCTTTCAAGGATTAAAACGGAGCAAGACAAGGTACCCCGGGACGGGTCGGCGGGATTCCAGGCGGACGGTGATGGGACGGAGGAGTTCAGTGGTCAAGCCGAAGATTTGGGCCAGGTGGCGGAGGTAAGCTTCTGAGTGGGAGAACCGGCGGGTGCTGGTTTGCATGTGGAAGCGGTCGCCGGCCTCGGATTCCACTGAGAAGGCAAGCAGACCGCCGGGGCGGAGCGCGGTGGAGGCGGACTGGAAGAAGGGCGTCAGGTCGCCAAGGTAGACCAGCACATCGGCAGCGACGAGAAGGTCGTACCCAGTGAGGGATTTTTGCAGGTAATCAACAATGTCGGCGACTTCAAGGCGGTCGTATACGAGCCGAGCCTGGGCTTTCTTGATCATCTCTGGGGATGCGTCGACGCCGATCAGGGATTTGGCCATGGGGCGGAGGAGCGGGCCACAGAGGCCGGTGCCGCAGCCGAGGTCGAGGATGTCGAGGAACTCGGGCCGATCCGCGCCGGCGACGGCTTCGACGATCAATTCGGGAACGTGGTAATCAAGCTTATCGACGAGGTGCTGATCGAATTGGTCCGCGTAGCGATCGAAGAGGCCGGAGATCGAGCCAGGCGGCAAGTGCGCGGGCGGGGCGACGTTGGCTTTGACGGATAGAAGCACGTGGAGCTTTTGAGCGTCGGGGGAGCGGGCGAGGCGCTCTTCAAGGGCGGCGATTGAGTCGGAGGTTGTTGCGGCAAAGTCGGGCGCGGCTTTACCTTGTGCCAGTTGGGTGGCGGTTTGCTGAGCCTCGGCGGCTTCACGTTCCAGGCCCGATGCGTGGAGAACTTGAGCGAGGGTTTGATAGGCGGCGGGAGAATCGGGCTTCATTGAGATCGTGGCGCGAAGCAATGCCTCAGCTTGCGGCAGGCGCCCGTCCTCGGCTTCGAGGATCGCCAGGGCGTAGCAGGCGCGGGCGTAAGTGGGATCGATTTCCAGGGCGCGGGCGAGGCAGACGCGAGCCGGGGCGCGATGGCCTTTGCGCGCCCAGGCGGCGGCGAAGTGGAGATGGGGCTCGGGAGATTCGGGGAGTTTTCTGACCGCGGTCTGGAGTTCATCCAGGGCTTCATCAAGGCGATTGGCAAGGAGAAGGGCCAGCCCAAGGTTCTGATGCAGCTCCGGCAATCCCATGCCGGCGGCGCGGGCTTTGAGAAAAAGCTCGACGGCGCGCTGAGCGGCGTCGGGGGTTTGGCGGGCGAGGTGCGCCATCGCGGCGCTGTAGAGAATCTTGGGCTGGGGATCCAGCGCGATGGCCCGATCGAAAGAGGCAACCGCATCGTCGAGCCGGCGGGCGGAGAGATACGCCTGTGCGAGGTTGTATTGGAATGCAGAATCCGTGGGCCGGGCGGAGGCGGCACGCTCCAGCAGGGCGATGGCTTCTGCAGGGCGCTTGGCCTGGAGCGAGAGGACGCCCAGCCAGTGCATCGCATCCGGATTTGTGGGGTCATTTGCTAGAATTGCACCGTACGCTTCCTCGGCCTGCCGATAGCGGCCGCCGCGATGGTGTTCCTGGGCGATCTGGAAAAGGTCCTGGGGCATGGGGGGATTGTAACCGCAGGCGCGCGGTCGACTGAATGCGGGTTACCACGAAGACACGAAGGGGGAAGAAGGGATAACCACAGAGTGGCACAGAGGGCACAGAGAAAGAACGAAGAGGAATGATCCACAGATTGCACAGATTTTCGCAGATGAATTCAGTCTTTTATTATCTGCGAAAA
>DAIRGS010000460.1:0-3766 GCA_036794395.1 Tepidisphaeraceae bacterium
CCTCAGGGTCGAAGACAAGCCGTGGTTGAGGAGGCTGCGGGTCCGATGTCGGGTGAGATGTGGGAAAACCAACGTGACGAACCGGGCATTTTCTCCCCCCCCAAAACAGAAGGTTGTCCTTGTGCTGAAACTTGGTTTTCCCAAGTCTGACCCGGCGTTGATGGTCATCCCTCTCGATCATGGCTTACAAAGCCATGCCACGAAAAGGCGAAGAATGACGCACGGCAATTTAATGTTCCATTGATGAATTTGAATGAGTGGGAACGAGCGGCAGAGCGGGTTCTGCGCGATCTGCGGCAGACAAACCAGCACCGCGATCGGCGGATCGTTACGCCGGTCGATGCGACACACGTTGAGTGGCAGGGGCGGCAGCTGGTCAATTTCGCCTCGAATGATTACCTGGGCCTCTCTCACCACCCGGCGGTCGTTCAGGCGATCATAAAAGCCGCGCAGCAACACGGGGCGGGAAGCGGGGCGGCGGGACTCATTACCGGTTTTGGATCCATTCATGAAAGGGCCGAGAAGGCCATCGCCCGGTGGAAAGGCACGCCCGCGGCAGTCCTCCTGCCCAGTGGATATCAGGCGAACCATGCAGCCGTGCAGACGCTCGCCGCTGGCACGGAGCGGGCCGGCCGCGGCATTCGCTTCCTTTTGGATAAGCTTTGTCATGCGTCGTTGATCGATGCCGTGCGCGGTACGGGAGCGGCGTTCCGGGTCTTCCCGCACAATCACATGCCGAAGCTGTCGAGACTACTTTCAGAATCCGATCCGAACGAGATTCAGGTCGTTATCACCGAATCCATTTTCAGCATGGACGGCGACGCGGCAGACTTGAACGGACTTGCCGCGCTGAAGAAAGAATATGGGTTCCTATTGGTTTTGGACGAAGCGCATGCCTCTGGAGTCTACGGCGAAAACGGGCGTGGATTGCCTGCCGAATCAGGACATGACGGGATCGCGGACGTGACGATCGTCACGTTTTCAAAGGCGGCGGGGTGTGCGGGCGGAGCGGTCTGCGGCTCGAACGTATTTTGTGAGGCCCTGGTGAATCTGGCGCGCGCTTACATGTTTTCGACGAGCGTTATGCCGGCGCTCGCGGGGGCGGTTGAGGCTGCGGTCGGGTTGATGGCGCACGAGAGCGGGCGACGTTTGCGCGTGCGAGCACTTGCATTGCAGGTGCGGGATGCGCTTTCGAAGCAGGGATTGAAGATTCCAGAGGGAGATTCGCCGATCATTCCGGTGATTTTGGGAACCGAGGCAGCAGCCCTGGATGGTGCGGCAGAACTGCTCGAGAAGGGGATTTTGATGCTTGCGATCCGGCCGCCAACGGTCGCAAAAGGGTCGAGTCGGTTACGGTTGACCCTTTCCTCCGAACATACCGACGACGAGATCCACCAGCTTTTGGCGGCGACTGACGAATTGGCCGCGCGGCTGCGCGCGAAATAGATGACCGTGCGCAATTGGGCGCAGGCGAGTACAGCTACACATGCAGGCTTGAAAGCCTGCGCCAAAAGTTGATTCAGATGAGCGTGCCGATTCAGACAATAGGCCGCTGCGCACTGAGCAAGCCAGAGATGTCGCCTTCAGTGGCGCTTGGACGCACGGGAGCGTTCTCGACGAACTTGAGTGTTCGTTCGAGCAAATCGGCAGGAGGATCCAGCGAGGGAAGCGCTTCGAGGAGATGAACCAGTTTGTAGGTTCGCGCGACGCGTTCGCCCAGGGATGCGTCGGTGACGGCAAAGCTTACGGCTCCGCCATTTTGGGCGGCCTCCGCAGTCGCAGCACCATCAAGAAGGAGGTCCACCGCCCGCCTGTCTTCTTCACGAAGTGTGAGGTTCATACAATGTCCGAAAAAAAATGTGACGATCGTACCACTATCGACAACACGTCCTGCGTTGCAGCGATCCAGGTTTAAACCAACACATCACATGACTACGTGACGGGTATCCGTACAGCACAGTCCAATTGACGTGACATTTTCCCCTGCTCCAGAAATGGCTACGCCAGAGATTTAGTCTGGTTCGCCGCACGCCATCGATCGGCAAAATGAGCCACTGCCGCGTGCAGCCTGGATTTCACGGTTCCCAACGGAATATCCAGGATTTCACTGATCTGTTTGTAGGGGAATTGGTGGAAATATGAAAGCAATAAAATCTCCCGCAGGTGTTCGGGCATTGCCGTAACTGTATTATGAACTTGCTCTTGGAGCTCCCGCTTTTCCATGGGGTCGCTGGGAAGGTTGTCGGTGCTCTGCATCAGGTCGATAAACTCGCCGCTGTCATTGTCGCCGGGGCTGATGGACGCTTGAAGCGGATTGGTGGGGCGGCGGGCCTGCGAGCGAATTAAATCGCGCGCTTTATTCGCGGCAATGGTGAAGAGCCACGGCCGGAACCGGCGCTGGGGATCAAACTGCTCGGCGGATTGATGCACCTGAAGGAACGTTTCCTGAAATACATCTTCGGCCGAGGCGCGATTGCCCAGGAAGCGCACGAGAAAGTGGTAAAGCTCACGCTGGTAGCGGCTCACGAGCTTGCTAAAAGCGGCCTTATCCCCGTGGCGATAGTCTGAAAGAAGTTGTTCGTCGGTCTGCTCGCCGGGCGGAAGCGATCGCGAGGGACGGCCATAATTTCCGTTGTCCGCGTCTGCTTGAGCCGGAGTGTGCAGCATGGTCATTGCGGAGTCCTTTCCGTTCGCCGATTCTGCCCCGCGGGCATCCGGGTTGTACGGCGAAGCACTCATTGCAGACCTCCAGCAAACCAGCTATCGTTCCTACAGTCAAGCGTAAACAAATTGCCCGACCCACGGTGCGATCATTTTCCAACGATCGTATTGACGGCCCAAGCGTAACAAATCGTATGCCTCTCGTCGCCGCCAGTCCGAGCCCTATCCACTTTTTAGGTTTGCTGCCCGAGCGATTTGACCGGGAAGTCCAAGGTTGGGGTTGGCCACGATTTCGCGCCGGCCAGGTCCGATCCTGGGTTTATGAACGGCTGATTTGGGACGTCGGGCAGATGACCAATTTGTCGCTGCCGCACCGTCGCGAATTGGGTGAACGGGTGGCCTTTTGCACCTCCGATATTGTTGCTAACCAGCTGAGTTCTGATGGCACGAGGAAGCTTCTGCTGAACTGGCCGGGAGGTGCTTCGGCCGAGACGGTGATGATCCCCGATGCGGATCGTCGAACGGCGTGCATCAGCTCACAAGTGGGCTGTCCGGTAGGGTGCAAATTTTGCGCAAGTGGGATGAATGGGGTGAAGGGGAACCTTCGGGCCGATCAAATTGTTGAGCAGATTTACCGGCTCAATCTCCTGCTGAAAAATTCCAATGAGCATGTGACCAACATCGTGTTCATGGGGATGGGCGAGCCGCTGGCGAATTATTCGAACGTGATGGATGCGGTCAGAGTGCTGCATGCGCCGTCGTGTTTTAACATTGGCGCCCGGCGGATCACGATCTCAACCGTGGGAGTTCCGGCGAAGATGCGGGAACTGGCCAATGAGCAACTGCCGCTCAACCTTGCCATTTCACTGCATGCTCCGAATGAAAAGTTGCGCAGGCAATTGATTCCGTGGGCGGAGCACTTTGCCCTGGAAGATATCCTGGACGCGGCCCGCTATTACTTTGATCGCACGGGGCGTGAGGTGACGCTCGAATATATCCTGCTTTCGGGTGTGAACGATCAACCCGAGCAGGCGCGGGAGTTAGCGAGGCTGTGCCGGACGCTTCGCGCGAATGTGAATCTAATTCGATACAACCCGGTGGATAC
>DAIRGS010000154.1:0-16906 GCA_036794395.1 Tepidisphaeraceae bacterium
GGTATGTGGGAAAACCAACTTGCCGAATCGGGCATTTCCTTCCGAACAATCAGAACGTTGTCCGAACGTCGAAACTTGGTTTTCCCACATCCGACCCGGCGTTGTTGGTCATCCCCCTCGATCATGGCTTGTCTTCGACCCTGAGGCTCAGACCCGAAGGGAAAAGCCATGTCACGAAAAGCGCGGAATCGCGCAGGGTCATTTAGATTACGCGACTGTTAGACCTGCGCTTGCTGGCTCCGGGGCCAGCACTTCGACGGGAATCTCGGGTGGAAGCAGGTCTTCAAGCTGGCGCTGGAAGTTCCCCTTGATCAGATGATGCAGCGCGCTTCGACGGCTGCTGCCGATCAAAATCTTCTCTACCCCGTAAAGAGCCGCGATTTCAGCGATCAGCTCTGGCGCCGAATCGCCGGTGTCGTAAGCGGGGATGATCGGCACGCCCATGTCATGACCCAGCGCCAAAAAATCTCGGAAGAGAAGCTGGGCGGCGCGATCGGTATCCAGACTGAATCGTTCCTCGGCGCGAACCTTATATGACAATGCAACGTCGCGAATGAAGCAGACCACCAGCGAGGCGTTCATCCGCTTGGCTTCGGCAAGCGACGGAATCGCATTGAGCGCGGAGCCCGCGGTCGCCATCAACACCTTGGGCCGCAACATTGCATCGGCGGGAAGCTGTTCGACCACGGCCTGCCGCAGCAGGCTGGGCTTGGGGCGACGCTTGGCGGCAGTCCGAGTGATCTGGCGGAGGATCAGGCCGATGATCATCACCGTCAGTGCGAAATAAAGGGCATGACGTTTCGTTGAGGCAAGCGTGATCTCAATGCCAACTAGCAGCATGCCCATGAGGAACATCGGCACCTTGCGCCACCAACGGCGCAAACGTGGATGAAACGCGCATAGGGTGATGTTGATCGCGATCGCGCCGACCACCCCGATGGCATAAAGGGAAGCGAGCGTTTCCAGATCGTGCGCGAATAGCAGCACGATCGCCGGCACTCCCGCCGCGACAACTGCCGCGATCCACGGCGAGCCAAAACTATTGAGTTTTTGCAGGATTTCCGGCAATTCGCGATCACGCGACATCGCGTACATGATGCTCATCAGACCGTTGACGGCGGTGTTCGTCGCCGACAGCAGCAGCAGCCCGCCGACGATACGCACGGGCCATTCGCCCCACGCGCCCACGTAGTGGTGGGCCATGTATGCCAGCATGTCTTCGGTGTGTGCATGTCGCCCGAGAAGCGGGATGGAGATCATCGCGATCGCCAGCAGCAGATTGAATCCAGCTACTTCAATCGCGACGGTCCAAATGGATTTGGACGCGGAGCGATACACCGGTTTTTGCATCACGCCGGTTAAATTAGCGACCGCTTCCACGCCGCTCAGAGCGAGCACGATGGAAACGAACGCCTTCCACATCTTGCCAGTTTCGCCGCTGGGCGGTTTGCCCAAAAGGTGCGGCAGATCTCTCCAGGGAATTTGAGGCAGCGCGCAAATGACGATCAAAAGCGTGATTAGAATCATCCCGCCCGCGGCAAACGCGGCACCCGCCGCGGTATGCTTGGGGCCAAGTAAATTCAAGGCACCGATGAGTGCAATTGATATCAACGCCCATAAACCCGGACTGCGAATGCTCCACAGCGGCTCGGCCTGTCCTGCGGATTCATCATCGGACGAGCGAATATCATTGCCCGCGTCCTCGGTTTGAACTTGCGACGTTGGATGCGCGCCCAACCCAAAATAGTGAAAGGCTTCAACCGCGCTCAACGACGCGGTCACCGTATAGTCGGCAATCAGGAGAAGCGCCCCAATCACCCCAAGCAACGCGGCCTTTTGGCGAGCCGCGGTGTAAACACCCCCGCCGTCAGGATAAATCCGGCAGATCTGCGCGTAGCCCCACCCCACCGCCATGATGAGCAGGCTCATCGCGGCGATCAGGTAAAAGCTGGTACGCCCGGCAACCAGAAATGCGAGGCCAAGCACGTACAGCCGGCTTGTCCCCCAATCGCCAAAAAGCAGCCCGGCGGCTCCGAACCAATTCAGATTTCGGGGGCGCTGACTGCTCAACAGCGACAATGCGGGCGGCAACGATTTGTTGTTTTCCATACGCAAACGGACGGG
Source organism: Tepidisphaeraceae bacterium (assembly GCA_036794395.1). Lineage (GTDB taxonomy): Bacteria > Planctomycetota > Phycisphaerae > Tepidisphaerales > Tepidisphaeraceae > DASXMX01. The sequence continues at coordinate 2,125 of DAIRGS010000154.1, forward strand.
TCGCTCTACGCAAGCCCGGCCAAAGATCCTGCGGTTCCGCAGGAAACTTACCCGTACCCAACCCCGATTACAACGCCCTCATTTCCCAGGCACCATCGCGCCTCCGCCGAAGCGGTCGCAAGCGAACGGCTCGACGAGTTTCGCAATCGTCATCTTCATTTAGCTTTCGGGCAATGCAATAGCAGGTGGCGGTGTGGGTGGCGCAGCGCCGGTTAGCGCCGCCATGATTCGATCGATATGGACATGGCAGTTCTCGATGAATACGCGGTATTTATCCTGCGTCCCTCCCACTGCCGTCCCCGCGACATACACACCTGGCACATTCGTTTCCATCGTCTGTTCATCGAACGTGGGCATTTGACATGTCCCATCCAACTCCACCCCGGCAAGCTTCAGTAGCGTCGTGTCCTGTTCGAACCCAATTTGCAGCAGGACGAAATCCACATCCACCGAAACCGTTTCATCGCCACGCTGGAGTCGTACCGAAGATGGGGTGATTCCAACCGGCTGACTTTTAAAATGCCCGGCGATCTTCCCCTCTGAAATCAACCCATTAATCTCAGGCAGCAGCCAATACTTAATGCTGCGCGGATCGAGCCGATCCTGACGATAACTGAGCGCCACCTTAGCGCCCGCCTGATGGCATCGCAGCGCCGTTTCCACCGCCGAGTTTTTGCCTCCCACCACCAGCAGGCGCTTACGGAAATAAACGTGTGGGTCGTTGAAGTAATGGCTGACATGCGGCAGGTTCTCGCCCGGAACGTTCAACTTCCGCGGGCGATCGGTTCCACCCGTACATAAGGCAATGCGTTTTGCACGCACGCACCGCCGGCCGCTTGCAGGCGCAACGGTGATCCCGAATTCGTCCCCCACGTTCTCAATGGCGACAACCGGACAATACGTCTGCACCTGCAAATCAAATTGCTGCACGACCCCCCGCAGGTAAGCCAGATACTCCTCGCGCGTCGCCTTCGATTGATCGGCTGTCTGCAATGGCACACCCGCGATTGCAATCCGTTCTGTCGAGCTGAAAAACCGGGTCTGGGGCGCAAACCACGAGATAGTGTACCCGATCTGCTTGGCGTCGAAGTGGAGGTAATCAATCCCTTTGCGCTTCAGCGCCACAGCCAATTCCAGCCCAATCGGCCCGGCCCCAATAATCGCAACGTCAGTTTTCGGCTCTTGCATCGACTGATGTTAGGCGATGTACAAAAGCAGTTGTATTTGCGTGATTCGTTTTGATCCGACTCATCCATTTATAGACCGCTTCCGTATTCATTGCATTAAGACCCTGACGAACGAAGATTGACGGAAATAATTCGCAATTCAATTCCGTTCGGGTTATCTAGAAGCCAAGCCGAGCCGCGTGGCCGGCGGTTTTTAAATCAACGTCATTGGAAGGAGCATTGCATGCGCGCCCGATCCACTCGTTTCCTCGCTGCCGCTGCCATGACCGGTTTGGTCGCCGGAGCTGTCAGCACCAATATGGGATGTAAGAGCGACAACGCCGGTTCCAGCACCACGATGAATGCCGCCGGCACTTCTGGCGACACCGCCATGATGGCCAAGCATTCCTGCAAAGGGATGAACGCCTGCAAGGGCCAGGGCGGCTGCAAGTCCGACGCCAACGATTGTAAAGGAAAAAACTCCTGCAAGGGCAAGGGCGGCTGCGCGACCGACAAGTAACTCCCGCGGCCCAGCCTTCAAGACAATCACAATACGCCCGGCGTCTGCGCTAAACGTGCAGCGCCGGGCGTCTGTTTATATGCCTCGATCGAGTGGAGCGGTTATGCGCTATCGAGCGGGTTTACTCAAAACGTTGCTCGTGTGCTTGAGCGGTTGCGCTACCCCAACCGCGACTGCACCCACGTCCTTCACTGCCCATCCGATCGCCTGGGAAAAATGGTCCGATGATGTATTCGTTCGCGCTGGCGCGCAACACAAACTCGTATTGCTCGACCTGGAAGCCGTCTGGTGTCACTGGTGCCATGTGATGGACGATATCACCTACGCTGATCCACAGGTCCAACAGCTCATCAATTCCAAATACATCGCGATCCGCGTCGACCAGGATTCACGCCCCGATATTTCCCAGCGATACGAAGATTACGGCTGGCCCGCGACCATTGTCTTTAACCCCGCCGGCGGCGAGATCGTCAAACGTCAGGGCTACATCCCCCCTCGCCCGATGGCCAGCATGCTTCAGGCCATCCTCGACGACCCCACGCCCGGTCCCTCCGTTCAGCCCGAGCCATCCATTCAATTCGGCAGCGACACCGCATTAACGCCGCAATTGCGGAAAACGCTTGAGCACCGCCTGGATTCCAACTACGACGACAAAAACCACGGCTGGGGCACCATCCACAAATTCCTCGATTTTAATGCAATCGAATACAGCCTGCTCCGCGCAAACAGCGGCGACAAACAAGCCCTCCTTCGCGCCCGACACACGCTAGACGCCGCCCTGAATTTGATCGACCCGGTGTGGGGCGGAATCTACCAGTATTCCACCGACGGCGACTGGGCTCATCCTCATTTTGAAAAGATCATGGAATTTCAGGCCCAGGCGATTCGCGTCTATGCTCTGGCCTTCTGTCAATTTCATGACCCCAAATATCTAAAAGCCTCGCGCTCCGTCGCCCGGTACCTCGCCGAGTTTCTAACCAGCCCCGAGGGTGCGTTCTACACCAGCCAGGACGCCGACCTTGTTGCCGGCGAACACAGTGCCGGCTACTTCGCCCTCGACAACGCCGCCCGAAGAAAACTGGGAATCCCGCGGATCGACACCCACATCTATGCCCGCGAAAATGGCTGGGCGATCGACGCGCTGCTCACCCTTTACGACGCCACCGCCGATCCGAACGACCTGGCAACTGCACGTCGCGCTGCTGAATGGATCATCGGCCACCGAAGTCTCGAACACGGCGGCTTTCGTCACGATGAAATCGACTCAGCCGGGCCTTACCTCTCTGATACGCTTGCAATGGGCCGGGCATTTCTTCATCTGTATTCATCCACCGCCGACCGTCAGTACCTCGCCCGCGCCCAAGCCGCGGCAGACTTTATCGAAACAAACTTTCGCGATGGGGCCAATCGCCCCGGCTTCCTCACGACTGCACAATCTCAAGCGCCCTCACCTTTAAAACCCCTTGCCACTGTCGACGAAAACGTCTCCACCGCCCAGTTCCTCGATCTCTTATCCCATTACACCGGCCGCCCCATCGACCGCGCCGCCGCCCAAAACGCGATGACGTATCTGGCCGCTCCCGCCATCGCTCAATCCCGCGGCCCCTGGACCGCCGGCATTCTCCTTGCCGACCTGCAGCTTTCCCAGGACCCACTTCACATCACCGTCGTCGGCTCGAAGAGTGACATATCCGCTTCCGCGCTCTTCGCCGAAGCAAGAAAAGCACCCATCGTTGCCAAGCGCATTGAGTGGTTCTCGGCAAACGAAGGCCCCCTGCCCAACCCCGACGTCACGTATCCTCAACTCGATCACGCCGCGGCGTTCTTGTGCACCGGCACAACGTGTTCATCGCCGATGAAAAGCCCTGAGCAACTCACGCAAAAACTCACTCGCTTGACCGCTCAATGACGCGGCGCGGTAATTGCCCGACGGATCGATGCCAGCGGAGCGGTGTCGTCGAAGCTCACGCGCCCGTGAGAATACCGCACGCCCAATCGCTTCCATAGCGACGCTAAGTCAACCGAAGATGGCTTCGTGCCCATCTCATCGTGTAACTGATTGAGCACTTGAGTTCCCGTCGCACGATTTGCCGTGTCGATCACTCTCTCGAGGGTCCAGACCTGCGATCCATCTCCACCATCCGCCAGAATGGCCTTGATCGCATCATCCAACGAACGTCGTCCTCCCGTCTGCTCGCGAATGCGAATATCCGCCATCAACCAGAAAATCGTCCCGCCCCAGTACGTGCGCCCCCACGTATGCGTGTTGTCCAAACCCTGGTCCCCGGCTTCAGGCAAACCCTGGGGAAAGCCTTCCGCCCATTCCTTCCATACATCCGCGGCCGCCAGCCCCCCTGCCCGCGCTCTCGCCACAGGCTCCAGATAATCCGACAGCCCCTCATTCATCCATAGATACCGCTCCCCCAAGTCCGGAAAACCCAGATGAAACATCTCATGGGTCAGGATCCAATCATCATGCAGATCGCGCTCGGTCGCACTCGATCCGATTTGAATATCAATTCTCTTTCCATAAAACGTCTTCCCTCCTTGAATGCCACCTCGCCCCCGTGACTTGATCGCAATCGTCACGCGATGAATTGGAAACTTGCCGTAGTATTTTCCAACCGCGTCGGCGCAGGACCTTACCCACCACAAAACCCGCTTACGCCCCACCGCGGGCTCATTCCCCTCAATCTCCACATGTATCTCCGCCCCGCCACTTTCGAACCAGGTCACGCGCGAACCCGCGCCAATCTCCCGCCCGTCCTTTACCTCCCACTGGTCCTGAGTCGTCGCGGGCGCAGGCGTGCCGCGAGCCCCACATCCCCCCAACGTCATCGCAATAAGCCCCCAGGCAAGTTGTCGCATTGCCTAAATATAGGGCAATTCACCCTCTTCTCCTGTTATTTTTTCATCATCCACATCCCAAACCCCCAATCTCTTTGACATCAAATCTGAAATAAGCCATCGTGCGTAATTATTCTACAAATTGAGGTATCGAACACGGTCTGCCATGCCTGCAAATCGATTTAACAACTACACGGACCTGGGTGTTGGAATTGGTCTGCGCGTGCCGCATTACCAGCATATTCTCACCAAAAAACCGCAGGTGGACTGGTTCGAGATTATTTCCGAAAATTACATGTGCGAGGGCGGCCGTCCGCTGCAAATCCTCGACCAGATCCTCGAGCAGTACCAGGTGGTTCAGCATGGCGTGAGCATGTATTTCGGCTCGACCGATCGGCTGAATCGCGAGCACCTCAAACGCCTCAAAACTTTGGTGAAGCGGACGAAGACCCCGTTCCTTTCAGACCATTTGTGCTGGGGTAGTGTCGACGGAAGTTACAGCCACGATCTTCTTCCGATGCCGTACACGTTTGCCGCCGCGAAGCTGACAGCCCAGCGAATCCGCGAAGCGCGCGATACGCTTGAGGTGCCCATTTGCGTTGAGAATGTAAGTAGCTACGCCGAGTACCACGTCTCGGAAATGACGGAGTGGGAATTTTTGCGCGAAGTGGTCGAGCGGGCGGACTGCGGCATTCTGCTGGACGTCAACAACATTTACGTCTCCAGCAAGAATCACAACTTTGATCCTTTCGATTACGTGAATGGCGTTCCTCATGAGCGAGTCGGGCAGATCCACATCGCGGGGCACAGCAAATACGAAAAATACATTCTCGATACCCACGACCATCCGGTCCTCGATTCCGTGTGGAAACTCTATGCCCATGCCCTGAACGTGTGTGGCCCAACCAACACGCTTCTGGAATGGGATGCCCATATTCCCAGTTTCGATCAAGTGCATGGTGAAGCCCTCAAGGCCAATCGTTTCATCGCACAGGCCCTGAAAGCGGATCACCGTCCTTCGAGCCCGCGGACCAAGCGCGAGGCCGCTCATGCCTGAGACAAAACCGGCCCGGGCGCGCAAGCAAACCTTCGACGAGCTCCGCGCGCTTCAGCGGCTGACATTTTCAGCCGTGCGCTACCCGCTTTCACCCGCACGCAAACTACAGAAACGGTGGAGCGACGGAAGGCCAATGCGCGATGTATGCGCCGAATTCATCAAACCCAATGATCGCCTGAGCAGCGCCGAGCGCGTCGAAATCTACAGCAAGAGTTACTGGTTCCGGGTGCTCGATTGTCTTTACGATGATTATCCCGGCCTGCTGGCGATTCTGGGGGAGAAGAAGTTTTACGATCTTCGCATCGCATATTTGAACCGATACCCCTCGCGCTCGTTCACGTTGAGGAATCTAGGTAACCGCCTCGTGCAGTTCATCACCGAGGAGCCCAAAAGGACGGCCCCGCACCATCGCATGGCCCTGGACATGGCGCGTTTTGAATGGGCGCAGGTCGAAGCCTTCGACGGGCCAGCGTTGCCCTCGTTTACACTCGATGAATTGTTGGGTGCTAAGCCTTCCAAGCTGAAACTCGGCCTTCAACCGTACCTTACCCTCCTCGAGCTCGCGTACCCGCTCGACGATTTCGTGATTGCGGTGAAAAAGCAGAGCAGAGCGCTTCGGTCCGAGACGAGTAATGCAGTCGATGAAGAGCGGACGTCTCGAAAGACCCGCCCGGTCCGGCTTCCCAAACCCGCGCAAACACTGCTCGCGGTTCACCGTTACGGAAATGACCTCTGGTACAAGCGCCTGCCGCCTGAAGCGTTCAAACTGCTGACGGCCCTTCGCGATGGCGCGACTCTCCAATCCGCCATCGACGGCGCGGGGATCGATCCCGACAAAAACGCGAATTGGGCGGCCGATCTTCAGGAATGGTTCAAAAGCTGGATGGAGCTTGGCTGGTTCTGCAAACGCACGGTGGAACTTAAGGCTCCGAAACCGCCGTCGCGGCGACGTCAGAAATGATCGTTACTTGTTCCGGGGCTTGACAGCTGTCCGATTCCCGCGGTTTTCCGCATCCAACTGCTCCGCTGCCAATTATCCGCTGATGGATCTTTTGGCGCGATTTCGGGAATCCTGAAGAGTAATCGCTCGCCGAGGATAATCACGAACGGTTCATAAGCGTCTCTCAGTCCGGTGAGGCGGGCATCCACATCGGGGGCATCGCTCAAGTCTACGCCTGCCTGCTTCAAGGCACTTGCCAGGCGTTTTCGATCTTCCGACGGCAAGCGATCTTTTCTTTCGACACGTGCCGTCGGTCGTGCGCCCAGCACCAGGGCCATATCGACGGCCGCGTGACGTGCCATCGCATAGGTGAGTTGTGCCCGCAGTGTATTATGCCGTGCGACGGTCATGAGTACGGCGCATGTGTCGAGAATCATTGTCAGTGTCGCGAGCCACGATTGGTTATCATGCTGCGACCGGTAAAAGGTCAGAACCGGGAAAGACAGATGACTTTCGAGCAGCTCCGCCGACCAGACCTCCCATTCCAATAGAAACTCATCGGCCAGTTCCATTTTCCCGAAGCGTGCCAGCCGCATTAAAAATTCCATCGCGCTGGGCGGGGAACCGGCTCGCGCATCAAGCAGCGAGATGGCCGTCTCGCGCTTTGAAAACGCACCATACAACACCGGCAAATAACTGACGATCACCGCCAGGAACCCGAAACCAAGTCCCGCCTCAATCACTCCAAGCGCTCGTGCCAGGTGCCCCGCCGGCACAAGTTCGGCGAAGCCCAGTGTGAAGAACGCCACACCGCTTAAGTAGAAATATCCAAGCAAGCCGTCGCCCGGCCCATGAACGGGCGAACTGACCGCATAGTGCAAAAACCCAAAACCCAGCACCAATCCCATCACCCACATCGCAAACAGCATCAACAATGACAGCGGACCAAACACCCCCAAAAACGCTTCACGTCTTCGTCCGACGGGCAATCGCAATGCAACGGCGCGCCACAAGCTCCAGTTTGCCCGATAAAACAATCGAGCGAACCGGAAGCGGTGCGTCACCCTTCGTGGCTGAAGGATGGTTTCGAACGCATCCACCAACGGCACCACGATGAAAACACAACTCAGTAAAAAGGAAATCACACGCATGTATTTGAGTTTTGATGCCCTATCTTTTCCGAAACCTACCGGCAGCACATCCAAAAATCACGCCGACCGCGGTGCATTTGGCGAGGCTCGGGGGTCATTGGGACTGGGTGGCGTCGCGACATTCGGAAGCCCGGTCAAGAAGCAGGCCCCTCTCTCTGGCGTTGCGGGTGAGTGTTGCTGCGCGTTCGAATTCGGCGCGGGCTTCGGGGAATCTTCCCAGTTTTTTGAGCAGATCGCCCCGGACACTGGGGAGGAGGCGGTAGGGTTTCAGCGATGGTTCGGCCAGGAGACGGTCGACTATCTTAATGGCTTCGTCGGGACCAGATGCCATTGAAACGGCCACGGCACGATTTAATTCAACTACCGGGGAGGGCGAGATCAGAGACAGTCGTTCGTAGAGTCGTGCGATCAGGCTCCAATCGGTTTCGGCGGTGGTGCTGGCGCGGGCATGGCAGGCGGCGATTGCGGCTTGGGTCGTGTAGGGCGCGGGACGGTTTTGGGCGGTGGTGAGCTGCTGGGCGCGATCAAGGGCGGCCAAGCCGCGACGGATGAGGAGTTGATCCCATTGCGCGCGGTTTTGGTCGAGCAACAGGATTGGCTCGCCCGATGGACCGACGCGGGCGCGCGGGCGCGATGCTTGGATTTCCATGAGGGCTACGAGTCCGTGGACCTCGGGCTCGTTTGGAACCAGGCCGGCGAGGATTCGGCCCAGGCGAAGGGCATCTTCGCAAAGTCCAGGCCGCATCCAGTGTTCGCCGGCGGTGGCGGAGTAGCCCTCGTTGAAGATCAGATAGATGACTGCCAGTACGGAGGACAAGCGTTCGGCGAGTTCCGCGGCGCGGGGGACTTCGAAGGGGACTTTCTCGTCGGCCAGCGTCTTTTTGGCCCGGACGATGCGCTGTGCCACGGTGGGCTCGGGGACTAGAAAAGCACGGGCGATTTCGTCGGTGCTCAGGCCCCCCAGCAAGCGAAGCGTGAGGGCGGCACGGGCTTCGGTTGAAAGAACAGGGTGACAGGTCATGAAGATCAGGCGAAGCAAGTCGTCGCCGAACTCATCATCCAGTGCGGTGTCGAGATCGGGCTCTGCACCATCGGATATCGTACGGCCGATCTCCTCGTGCTTTCGTTCGATTCGCTTGTCGCGGCGGAGGCAGTCGATGGCTTTGTTGGTTGCGGTGGACATCAACCAGGCGCCGGGGTTCTCCGGGACGCCGGTCGTGGGCCATTGCTCGAGCGCTGCCAGCAGGGCGTCCTGGGCGACCTCTTCGGCAACACCGACGTCGCGAACTCGGTGAGTCAGGCTGGCGATCAGCCTCGCAGATTCAATCCGCCAGACAGCTTCGATCGCTTGATGGATGTCTTGGGGATTCACTGCCGTCGATCACACCATCTCGGCTCCGAGACATCAAGGGGATTGCGGATCGGAAGAAAGTCGAAGACCTGTGGAGTTTCACCAGTCAATGACTGTTGCAGCGCTCTGAGAAGCCGGGGTGGCGCGGGGTACCGCTCTACGCCCGGCGTGGGGGTTTTGTGGGGTGCGACGGGGCTTTTGGGGTCGACGCGGCGAAGCATAAGTTGATAGGCGGCGCCTGATTCGGTCCCTCCTTCTCAAGCCCGACACACATTTCACCTCCCGGCAACATACCGCTTCAGCGCCGAATCACGCACGAACATTTAGCACTCGTGTGATCGACGAACTGTCAGCTCTTTATTTCCTTGATCTCGCGGACTTCGCTCTCGCCGCCCCCGGCTGCCTCCAGGATGCGGCGGGCCAGGTCCATGGCTTCTTGTTTTGAGTTGGCTTTAACGATTGCAATGCCGGCGACAAGCTCCTTGGCCTCAGCGAATGGACCGTCTGTGACGGAATACCGGTCGCCGATCAGGCGAACGCGGGCGCCTTTTTCACTGCTTTCCAGACCTTCGCCGGAAAGGAGGATGCCCTTTTGCTTCAGCTCTGCCATTAGCTTTTGCACGGCGGGCAGGTCTTGCTTGCAGGGGGCTTCTGTGGTTTCGGGCTCGCCGGCGCCTTTGAACATGAGCATGTATCGCATTTGGTGTATTCCTTGTCGCCGGACGGCAGATTTCAGATTTCAGATTTCAAATCTCAGATTTCAGATTTCAGATTTCAAATTCCCATTCCTACTCCCCGGCATTGGCCATCGTGGCTTTTTCCGCCTGGACTTTCATAGCGGTCAGTCCGCGCTCGAAATCTTTGCCGACGAGTTTGTCCATGTCCATCATCATGTGGAATGCCTTGGAAATAAATCCATTGCAGCCGTCCATAGCCCAGGTGACTTTTGTGCCTTCGGCAACCGGCGTGAAGGTAAAGGTGGCCGCGCTGGTTGCTTTGAAGGGGCGGAGGAATTCAAGCTTGATGACGATTTGCGAACTCGGGTCGCTTTGCTCGATGGTCATTTTCCCTTCGCCAACTTTGTTGTTGCCGCTCCAGGAATAGGCCGTTCCGTTTCCGGAGGGTGGACCTTCGTAATTGCGTTTCAGGTAAGGATCCATTCCTTCCCATGGCGACCAGGCCTGCCAGGCGCGGAAATCATTTACCTGGGCAAAGACCGTCTTTGGCGGTGTGGCGATCGTGATTGATCGCTCAAGGTGAAATGTCGCGGGGCGAGTGGCAACAACCACCACGAGGATAATCGCGATCACCGCGACGCCGATTAGAATTTTTAGCATCATCACATACCTCTTCCCATTCAATCGAAAGTAAATTGACAAACCAGCCCGATTTTTCCCCACTAAAATGCCGGGCGCAATTCGGCGCTTTGTGGCATGGGGCTTCCCCTTCGGGTCTGCCTTCGGCTCTGAGGCTCAGGCTCGAAGAGAGCCTCAGGGTCGAAGACAGCCCATGATCGATGGAGTTGACCACCAGCGACGGGTTAGATGTGGGAAAACCAAGCTTCTACAGTTGGACAACCTTCTGAATATGCCCTCAGAAAATGCCCAACTCCGGCGAGTTGGTTTTCCCACATCTCACCCGGCGCCGGACCCGAACCGCCCCCGACCACGGCCTGGAAGGCCGTGCCACTTAAAAGCAATGGCGCTGAATCGCGCACGGTCATTTAGCCCTGTCCTCACGCCTTTTTCTCGATCTGTTCCCGCATCTTTTCTTCCTGCGCCCGCAGCTCGGGAGTGAACTCTGCTCCGAAGTCCGCGGCCTCGAAGACCTGGCGGATTTCGATCTCCGAAGCTTCCGTTCCGGGGAACGGATTGGGGCATCGCTTGATCCACTCGATGGCTTCAGCTTTTGATTTGACCTGAATCAACCAGAAACCCGCCACCAGTTCCTTAGTCTCGGTAAATGGGCCATCGATCACGGTTCGTTTGCTTCCTTCAAAGCGAACTCTCGCGCCCTTGGAGCTGGGCTGCAAACCCTCGCCGGCGAGCATGACACCGGCCTTAATCATTTCCTCGTTGAACTTCCCCATATCCGTGAGCAGCTTTTCGCTGGGCATCACACCGGCTTCGGATTCCTTCGTCGCCTTGACCATGACCATGAATCGCATCGCAGTCTCCTTCAACTAAAGCCGTTTCCGTGTTGGTGTAGCGTCCAGGCATACCGCGCCCCGCGAGCGGGGCCGCTAAACTTGGGATGGCAGGCGCTACACCTTCCTGATAAACGCTCTATGAGTGTTTAGCCCGGGTCTCGGGCAACTTTTGCCGTTTCATACCCTGGCTCTACAGACACATCGAACGAAGGCCTCGACAATCGACACTTTGGAAAAATATTTTCTGTCGATAGATAAAGCCCGATGGATTAGCCCATTACAGCCACGTCCCTAGCCTAATGTCTACCTCGGCCAGCATCTCCGTGACCAGTTCGATCGGCAATCCAACGATGTTCGTTTGGCTTCCCGAGACTCGAGTTACGAAGGGGTCGGGGTCCTGGATTCCGTATCCGCCGGCTTTGCCTTCCCATTGTTTTGATTGGACGTAGGCGTGAATTTCGTTGTCGGTGAGTTCGCGCATGTGGACAGCCGACAGCACGCGGGTGTGGCGGAAGTGGCCGATTGATCTTCGATATACCGCTACGCCGGTGATGACGCTGTGGGCTGTTCCAGACAAGACGCGGAGCATGCGCTCGGCGTCTTTGGCATCCCGCGGCTTGCCCAGTACCCGGTCGAGATAGGCGACGACAGTATCGGCGGCGAGGATGACATCATTGGGCAATTGCCGCGAGACGGCATCGGCCTTCATTTCGGCAAGGCGCTCGGCCAAATCGCCCGCGCCCAGTCCCGCGCCGATACTTTGCTCGTCAACGTCTGATGGATTGACTTCAAATTCAAATCCTGCCTCGGCGAGCAACTGTTGACGTCGAGGCGAGGCGCTGGCGAGGATCAGACGGAACGGATCGGTCATTTTGAGTGTCCGCAATATGCTCGCCACATCATTCTTAAGGCATCCTCAAAATCACGGGCGAAGCGTGGGGCGTCCATCAGTGGCGAAATCAGCATGCGCGATCGAAGTGAAGTACGAAGGTCAATAAGGCGTGCACGATCGGCGACCAGCTCGATAGCGGCTTGAACGTACTGATCCAATGAATGGCCGACCAGTTCTGCCAGACCGATGTTAGATAGGATGCTGAACCCGCCCCGGGAGACGGCGGTTCTACCTTTTAGAGTGATGACGGGCACGCCCATCCAGAGGGCATCGCAGGTGGTGGTTCCGCCGGGGTAGGGGAAGGGATCGAGGGCGATATCTATCTGGTTGTAGAGTTTGAAGTAATCCTCGCCGGACACGCGCGGTGAAAATTGGATGCGGTGCGGCTCAACACCGGCCTGCTGGAACAACTCGGTCACCCGATGACGATGACTGCCCTCGCGACAATACAAGACGAGCCGCGACCCACTCACTGAACCGAGGATACGGCCCCAGGTGGCAATGGCAACGGGGGTTACTTTTGAGAAGCTGTTAAGGCAGCCGAACGTTATTGACCCGAATTGCGCAACGGGGGATGGGCCGACTTCGCCGGCCTCTGGCGGAGCGCGGTAGCACCAATAGGTGTGCGGAAGTCTTACGGATTTTTCGGTGTAGAACGCGTCACTGGATTCGGGTGTCGGCGTGGAACCTTCCGGTGGAGGGTCGAGGAAAGGATCGGTCAGGCGGTAGTCAATTGCATCTACTCCGGTTGTGCTGCAATAGGCGAGATAAGTGGCCTGCACGGGAGCGGGCTTTCGAGCGAACACGGTCAGCCGGCTGTCTTTGGTGTGCATGGTGAGGTCGATCAGGATGTCGATCTGATCTTTTCTGATCAGCTCGGCCATTTGCTCGTCTGATGTTCCAAGCGTTCTTCGCCATACATTCGCAGCGGATTCCAGCGCTTCGGCGACCCAATCTTTGCGCCGGCCATCGGAATAGCAGAAGATCTCGAACTTCGAATGATCGTGATTCAGCATTAGCGGGAGCAAAAACCGGCCGACCGGGTGCTCATTAAAATCCGGGGATACATAGCCTATTTTCAGGCGTCTTTCCGGAGAGCGATCGTTGGAATGCGCGAGAGAGGATGCCAGGGGTTTGGCAAAGCGCTCGCCCCACTTGCGGTGTTCCTCCCAAAGTTCTTTCGGGCCGTAATCGGGATGGGCATGGAGCGCGAACAGGAGATTGCCCAGGAGCCATGGGTGGTTCGATGAATCCGCGGCGGAGCGATAGATGGCAATGGCGTCGTCGAGGCGGCCGGTGTCTTTGAGGCAATTGGCAAGATTATTCTGGCCGTACGCGAAGTCTGGCTTGATCGCCACGGCCCGGCGATAGGAGGCCAAGGCTTCATCGGGATTGCCAAGCTCTTCGTAGGCCAAGCCGATGTTATTTAAGGCCTCGGCGTAATTGGGGCGAATTGATAGTGCATGCTTAAGCGCGGCCACCGCCTCGGACATCCGCCCTGCCGCATGGAGCGTGATTCCCAGATTGTTGTGCGCTTCGGCATATTGTGGGTTGTGAGTAATCGCCTCCTGATACGCAGCGATCGATTCGTCCACCGCCCCCTTTTCGTACAGGGCGATTCCCAGACTGCTGTAGGCATCAGCGTAAGTTGGACGAATTCGGACGGCGTTTCGAAACGCATCGATTGCAGGATCAATATCGAGTTTCTTCTTGAATGCCATGCCGATGCCATACCAGGCCTCGGCGGCATCGGAGCGGAAGGCGAGCGCCTGACGATACGCGGCAAGTGCTTCGTCAAGACGATCGGTTTCCTGAAGCACGTGGCCGAGGCCGATAAAGCCGTCGGGATTTTGCGGTCGGGCCTTGATGGCTCGGCGATAGGCGTCTTCGGCTTCTGTGGGGCGATTGGCTTCCTTGAGCGCGTGGCCGAGGTTGATTTGGGCCTCGATAAAGTCTGGCCGGAGTTCAACGGCGCGACGATAGCTTTCGATCGCGCCGGCAAGATCGCCCTTCTTCCGCAGCGCGTTGCCGAGATTGCTCATGAGTTCTGGAGCCGCGGGCTTTAGCGCCAGCGCCTGGCGATAGGCTAAAATCGCTTCGCTGATTTCACCTTTGGCCAGTAGAACATTCCCAAGATTTCCATGGGTTTCCGGTGAATGGGGCCGGAGCGTGATTGCTTTTCGAACCGCGGCAACCGCGTCATCCACACGGCCCAGGCCCGCCAGCACGGAGCCGAGATTGCTGTAGAAGTCGGGATTGTTGGGATCGACGGTGATCGCGCGTTGAAGCATCTCCGCCGCCAAAGGGTGCTGGCCGGTTTCGTAGTAGAGGCGGGCGAGCAGTTGGAGTGCCGCGATGTTGCGCGCATCAACCGTGAGGATCTGCTGGTAAATCGATTGGGCCTGAGCCGCCTGACCGGCGCGCTGATGCTGCTGAGCGAGATCGAGGGCTTGCTGGAGAGTCATTGCGGGCATTGGAAGAAATCATAGCGGGGAGGGCGGGGGAAAGCTGAATGCTGATTAACGAGTATAGGTTGCTGAGGGTCCGTAACACTTTAGGCGGTCTTCTTCTCCCTCCACCGGTACGCCGCTTGTCATTACCCACAAGTTTTTTATCGTGGATGGATGCTCAAAAAAACTAGGTCGGCAAAGCCGGCTTGAGAGGCTCAGCCAAACCCGTCCTGCGCCCGTTGTAGTCGGTAGGAGACCA
>DAIRGS010000461.1:0-3741 GCA_036794395.1 Tepidisphaeraceae bacterium
GGTTAGGGAGGGGGCCTGCGAGACCACAGCCTTGCAAGGGAATTAGGAACCCAAAAACCCCCCTCCCTACCCTCCCCCGGCGTACCGGGAGAGGGAAAAAAGGGAGGCTGCCGAAACTGTCACGCACCCTGACGGGCATGAGCCGGTGGGGCCGGTCGAAAATAAGCTAAAGCGCCCACTTCTTTGATTTGAATAGGCTCAACTGAATTGTCAGGGGATTGCTGCAAACCATTCGAAATTTAAGATTTGAAATTTTCATGGGTGCTGGGTACCAAAGCGCGATGCTCATCGGGCTACAGCCGCGGCGCGGCATCTCCTGCCCCTGGCGGCCTGGGTTTCCGGCCGGCTTGGGTGCCGAAGCTTTGCAGGTAGGCGATCCACATCATCGATAGCCCATAGCTGTAAGCACCTTGGATCAGCAGATCCATGTAATGCTGCGTGGGGGCGATGTGAAACCGATCGGCGTTGGTGCCGGCATAGGTAATGGCTTGGACCGGCTCACCCTTGCCCAATGGGGCAACCTTCACATCCAGCCGGCGATATACGCCTATGTCCTTGCCGTTATCGAGCTTACGGCCCACCTTCACATCCAGTACGGCCAGATCGCTCTCGGGCAAATCAAACAACGCCCCGGCTACGTATTTGCCCGGGTCATAGACGATGTCCGCAATGCCGCCGCCCCAATAATCGCTGTAGATCGAAAAACCGAGGCGGTAGTTATCGAGGACGGCGGGTTTGCCGGGCTTAAGCGTGGGCGCACGATGGGCATAGTGGCGGCACCATTCCGACACGGCTCGTGCATTCAGATTTGACCCATACGCGAAATACCACATTCCCCGTCAGTCCCTCTCCGGCATGCCTGATTCAAGGCATGCCGATATCACTTGGTTAACCCGGATTATTCACCGCAGAGACGCCGTGTACGCGGAGAATTCAGAAGTCGCAAGAGCTTACACGCTAAATCGCAGAACAGTTTGTCGCGCACGGTGCGCAGCTCACACATCCCATTGCTCTGGTGTTTTCTCTGCGATCTCTGCGGCTCTGCGGTGAATACTGCATTTTCCAGGTTAAGTTTTTGGTTCGGCGCCGCTGGATTCTGGCAGCAACGGGCTTTAAAGGCAAAGTCCATCGCAACTATTGCCGTCAATTCATGCTCGGATTTCCCGAGATGCCGACCGGGAATGTTCCCTGAACGATGGAGTGAAGTGATTCAAAATTCTGTACAACGCGCGTTACACGGGTCCGCGGATCAGGTTCAGCCAGCAAGGATTGCTTGAGCTGAAGATCTTCCAGAAAATAGAACGCGACCAGGTCCGCGATCTGGATGGTGGATGTCGGGCCGGCCAGCAATTGCTGAAATTTTCTGCCCAAGCTGCTGAGCCCCAACACCGGGCTCTGGAAGACTGATTCAAGCCGGCGGCGGTCGTCGGCAAAGTCAATTTCCATGGCGTCGGATTCCGCGATCGCCTCGAGCCAACCTACGCGATATGGCTCATCTCCATGCTCGCGCACTACCCGGCATCGCTGCTGCCCGCGAAGCAGAAAATTGTACCGGCCATCCGGGAGCTTTTCTTGAGAGATGATCGAGCCAACGCATACAACCGGTTCGATTGAGGGCCGGCCGTGATAATTTTTCTCCCAGCCGGGGCGGAGCAGGGCCATGGCGAGGAGCCGGGGCCCGCGGAGCGCGTCGACCATCATGACTTTGTAACGCTCCTCAAATATGTGCAGAGGCAGAACAGCCCCCGGAAATAGCACGACGTTCGGCAGGGGAAACAACGGCACAGCCGAATAATCCTCCGGGTCCATCGGATGTTTCATACAGTAAATTGTAGGCTTGCGGACACTCCCCGGCGGCGTATTGAACGCCAAATGCCGAATGGAAGCCAATCCATTCGGCACTCGGTGATCAGGGATCTCCGCATTCGGAGTCCTTATATCATCCACGCAGTTCGCGCTCGGCCCGATACCAGTTGTCATTCTGGTTGCCGCCCTTGCCCGATTGCCAGATATCGTACGCCCGCTTGGCGATTTGATCGTAACTGGTCGGGCTCTTCTTGGGCGACGACACGGGGCTTGCCGTGCGTGGCGGAATCGAGGTATTGCGAACGGGGGTCGTCGCGATCGGGGCCGAGGCCTTGGCCTTCGAACCGTTGTTTGTCTTCCTGGCAGCCATGATCTACTCCTTCTGGTACGTCCTGTGGTTTGCTGGCCGGGTCTGTCAAATCCGTATGACGTCCGGCATCAGCACTTAACACATCTATCGGCGCCGTGCAATTTATTTCATGACTTATAAGACGTCGGAATTTGGTGCCCTAACCGCGTCTAAATGGCTGGTGCGCGTGCAACACCATCGAACGCGGCAGGTAGCATCATTTGATGACATCGCGTGCATAGCCACGGATCCGGAAACAGTTGCAACATCAAGGATTGCATGCACGCCTGCTCTCGATTCACATTCTTTGAGGAACCCCGATGACACCCCGAAATGACGTAAATCGACCCGTAAGCCGCCGCGGATTTTTGTACGGTGCAACGGCTGTTGGTGCTGCCGCCATCCTGGCCCGCCCGACTCATTCCGCCGCGGCAAAAGCCGGTGCTCAGGACGCGCCCGTCGGCAAGCCCAACTCCGTCATCAATGGCGTGCACATCGGCTGCATCACATACAGCTATCGCGGCAACATCAACACCGCCGAGGACACCCTCAAAGCCCTCCTCCAGGACGGACTGAGCGAAACTGAACTGATGGACGGACCGATCCGCGCCTACACGGGCATCACTGGCGGCGGGGGGGGCGGGGGAGGCGCCGGACGTGGTCGACGCGCTGGCGGTGCGGCTCCCGCCACCCGTCCGGCCGAGCCGAGCGCTTCAGAGCGCGCCAAGCAACGCGAAACGCAACTCGCCAAGTGCGCCGACCTGCGCAAGATGTACAACGAGGCCGGCGTCAACATCCATTGCCACAAATTCCCCTTCGGACAAACCGACGAGGAAATCGATTTCAATTTCCAGGTGGCCAAGGCGCTGGGGTGCGTGGCGATTACGACCGAGCGATCCGACACACTTGCGCGCAAGCTCGCCCCCATCGCCGAGAAACACAAGATCTTCGTGGCGTTCCACAATCATACGAACAATGTGCCGGTGACTGACAACATCGATCCGATCCTGGCGCTCGGACAGTACATCGGATTTAACCTCGACATCGGCCACTACTTTGCCGGCACCAAGGGCAAGTCGCCGATCCCTGTGATCGAGAAGTACCACGACCGCATCATCAGCCTGCACCTGAAAGACCGCACCGCCGACGGCGGAAACCTCGTCTGGGGCCAGGGCAAGACGCCGATCAAGGAAGCGCTCCAACTGCTCAAGAAGGAAAAGTGGCCGATCTACGCGGACATCGAGCTGGAATACCCGATCCCGCAAGGGTCGACCTCGGTGGCCGAAGTCGCCAAGTGCGTGCAATACTGCCGCGATGCGCTGGCGTGAAGATCCTCGCGCCTCTCCTCAAATCTTTAACACGAAGGCACGAAGACACGAAGGAATTGCAAATCAAAGTGCTTCGATGAAATTCGTGAAGCTGATATCCTGGAGCGCAGCGAGCGATATGATTCCGAAGAACCGTTCGACATTCAGATCCTTCACTGCGGTTCAGGATGACAGCCATTTTAAGCAATGAATTCAGGTCTTCGCTTATCTGCGAGCATCTGCGCAATCTGTGTTGCAGCCCACAAGGCTGCGTGTCCT
>DAIRGS010000462.1:0-3720 GCA_036794395.1 Tepidisphaeraceae bacterium
CAGTCAATGCCGATCGGCAGCGCGTTGTGGAGGCGTACGAGCCGGCCCTGAAGCTAACGGGAAATGCCCGCCACGGCGCGGAAGTGTTTAACCGCGCGTGCAGCGGTTGCCATCGTTTCGGCGGAGCAGGAAATCCGGTGGGCCCGGACTTGGCTTCAATCGGCGACAAATCCCCCGCGACGCTCCTTCCGTCGATACTCGACCCTAATCGTGCCATCGAGCCCAAGTTCATCGCTTACATTGTCCAAACGCGCGACGGCCAAACCCTCAGCGGGGTCTTAGGCACAGAAACCGCCACCAGCATCACGCTGCTTCAGGCGAACGTCCCTCCGCTTCAGATTCTGCGAACCAATCTGCTGCTCCTGCGAAGCACCGGGCAATCACTGATGCCCGAAGGTCTGGAGTCGGGATTGTCCGTGCAGGATGTGGCCGACCTGATCGAATTCATTCGCACCAATAAAGAGTCGGTAAAGTAGAGCGGCGATGAACGCATCCGAAGACCCGGTTCCATCCACCGCCAAGCCCGTATTGATCTTTGACGGCGATTGCAGCTTTTGCCGCCGCTGGGTGGGCCGCTGGAAGCAACTGACCGGCGATTCGATCGAGTTCGCCCCCTCGCAAGAGGCCGCCGCTCGCTTCCCGCAGATTCCCGCCGAAGCCTTTGAGGAATCCGTCTGGCTGGTCGAACCCGATGGCAAAGTGACCGGAGCGGCCCACGCAGTATTTCGTTCACTTTGCTTGGGCGGCAGAAAAAAGTACCTGCTCTGGGGATATGAAAATGTTCCCGGAATGGCCGGCTTGTCCGAGTGGCTCTACACGCGCGTCTCCCACAACCGCGGCACGCTCGATCGCGTGGATATGTGGCTGATTCCCAATCCGCTCGATCCAAAACGCTCTTACCGCCTGACACGAAGCATTTTTCTGCGCGGGTTGGGCCTGATTTATCTATTCGCTTTTCTTTCGCTGTGGGTGCAGATCGATGGCCTGATCGGCAGCCGCGGAATCCTGCCGGCCGCGAAATATCTGGAAGCCGCTCGAACATCTGACCTTTCAATCATCCATCAATTCTTCATCCTGCCGACTTTTTGCTGGTTTAACGCCAGCGACGCATTTCTTCATTTTATGTGTCTTGCCGGAGCAGGGCTTTCGGGCGTGTTGATCCTTGGTTTTTTCCCGGTGCCAGTCCTTGCCCTGCTTTGGCTTTTCTATCTTTCCCTGACAAACGTCGGGCAGATCTTCCTGGGATATCAGTGGGATTCGCTGCTGCTCGAGGCGGGGTTCATTGCGATCTTTTTTGCGCCGCTGCACTGGCGGATTGAAGCTCCAGCCCCGCCGTCGCGGGTCGCCGGTTTCATGCTGCGCTGGCTCATTTTCCGACTGATGTTTCTCTCGGGCCTCGTCAAACTTTCCAGCAACGATCCGAACTGGCGAGGATTGTCCGCTTTGCACTACCACTACCAGACCCAGCCGCTTCCCACCCCGGCGAGTTGGTACTTTCATCACGCGCCTGATGGGTTTCAATTTCTATCCGTCCTGGTTGTTTTCGCAGTCGAACTGATCGCCCCCCTCCTGTTCTTTGGGCGTAGACGGCTGCGGCTGATGGCCTGCTGGGCCACAATCACGTTTCAAATCCTGATTGCACTCACCGGAAATTACGGATTTCTGAACCTGCTGGCGATCGTTCTCTGCATCACGCTTCTGGACGATGCCGCGTTGAAATCACTCGCCCGCCGATGCCCGGCACCCAATTCACCGGTCAAACCCGCGCGGCTCAAATGGCCATGGTGGATCACAACCCCAATCGCGTGCATCCTGCTTCCACTGTCACTCGTCCCCGCCCTGGCTGAAATAAACCGCACGGATTTAGTCCCCACCTGGCTCGGCAGGTCATGGGTATCACTTCGCCAATTTCACTCGACCAACGCGTATGGCTTATTTGCAATGATGACGACTACCCGTCCCGAACTAATTGTCGAAGGCAGTAACGATGGCGAGCATTGGCTTGCTTACGAATTTAAGTGGAAACCCGGCGACTTGTTCCGCCCCCCGCGCTTTTGCATTCCACACATGCCCCGGCTGGACTGGCAAATGTGGTTTGCCGCCTTGGATCTGCCAGATAATCGTGAAGTGCTGCAAGGACTGCACGATCGACTGCGCGAAGGGTCGCCCGAAGTTTTGGAGCTTTTGCAAAGCAGCCCATTTCCCAAGCCGCCGCGTTATCTGCGAATCATGAAATACGACTATCGATTCACGACTTCTTTCGAGCGGTCGCAGGACGGCGCCTGGTGGCGGCGCGAGCCGGTCGGGCAGGTTTCGAATCCTTAACGGGTTTGGCTACCGGAATATTGGAATTGCGACGCCACACGTACCACGTCGCCACACTGCGATACGGCCGCCAGCGCTGGCCAAAATCCGTCAATTCCGCGGCGGTTGGTCTTTCCTTCCACCCATAAAGTTCACGAAAACCTTCGCGTAATCCCAGGTCATCCACCGGCAGCACATCGGGCCGATTGAGCACAAACATCAAGAACATTTCCGCCGTCCACCGACCAACGCCCTTCACCGCAATCAACGCTTCGATAACCTCTTCGTCACTCATCCCGGAAAGTTTTCGTGTTGGGATGCGCTTATCGGCAAAGTGCTCTGCCAGATCCTTCAGATACCCCGCCTTCTGCCGGGAGAGTCCGCAACCGCGATAGGCATCCGGATCGTTCAACACCTTCAACACAAGTGCGGGAGAAAGCCGCCGGCCCGGAAACAGATCGCGGAACCGATCAAACAAGACTTGGGCTACGCGAATATTGAGCTGCTGCGCGAAAATGGCCCGGCACAAGGCGACAAAATAGTCGCGCCGGCGGGCCATGGCACAGGGTCCGATCCGCCCGATCACTTCAGCCAATACGGGGTCTTTGGCGCATAAATGCCTTGCCGCGTCAGTCCAACACGATTTCTCATTTGGTGCATCAAACCACATTTATGCCCGTTATTTCCCGTTTAAACCCACATTTGTCAAAAGCAGTGGCGGCGAATTATGGCCGACGGGTTGGCGCGGTGCCATTCCAACCTCTACAATCGCACTTCGCACGGCTGAATCGTGCGCCATGAGGAGCCAGTCCATGAAGGTGCCGCTGAAGCTGAATTCGATTGATCAAGAACATTTGCAGGAACTCTACAATGCCGCGGGGGTGGCGCGCGACGAGCTCCCTTACACTGAGTCCTTCGAGGAACTCTGGCAGGGCTTCCAGGATCGCACATTCAAGAACGCGGATCGCGAACAGCTTTTCGCGGCCATCATCAAGTACGTTCGCAGCAGCAGCAATGCCGCCGGTCAGATTGAGGCCAGCCCGATTACCGACGAGCAGATCAAACAGCTCAAGGCCGTTCTCTCACGCCATCTGGTCGGGGGGAAGATTCTGCCCTACAGCGATGGGTTTGAAACGGCGCGCGGGGAATTTAACAAGGTCGCCGGCACTGATTATGACGAACTGGGATTTTGGCGCGCCATCCTGCGTGCCCAGGGTCCGAAGCGCACGCCTCCCAAGCGAGCCGTCAAGGTCGCCGCCGCCAAGCGCGATGACGATGAGGACGACGAGTAGTCGGCGTTTAATCGGCATCGAGATTGATAGAATCTAAATGACCGATGTGCGATCCCCCGCTTCTTATAGGTGGCATGGGGCTTCCCCTTCGGGTCTGCCTTCGGCTCTGAGGCTCAGGCTCGAA
>DAIRGS010000155.1:0-3496 GCA_036794395.1 Tepidisphaeraceae bacterium
TGCCGAGCCGCGTTTTTCGATCAAGCATAAGCTCGGCAGGAGCCTCGCACTCCCACTTTTTGCGTCGGAGGGGTCATATGCGATAGCCCTGCACCCGGGCCCCTTCACCCCAAAATCCTGCTTCGGTCGCCAGGTAGAACACAACACCCGATCACCTTCCCAGACAACTTGGGCACCTTAACCCCTCTCGCCCCATCTCCACCTTAAACGTCGGCTGCCGGCATGAAGGACACGCCGGCGCTTCGACCGAATCGGTTAACGGATCCCACACCACCGGCAGCCTCTGGCTCGCTTTTCCCTTGGCAAGTATCGAAACCGAAACCATTAATTTCGGCTGATGCACCACCAGGAGATTGGTCAGCTTCAGCTCCACGCGCAATTGCGATTTTCGCCGCAACTCGGCGATGCGAATCTGCTCCTCGCGCGCGATCGACTCCCGACGCGATTGGGCTCGCGCGGCCGCGGCTGCCAGGTCTGCTCCGCGCGTCGCGGGCGCCGCCGCCTCCTCGCGCATTCTCTGATAATACCCGCGCATCCGGTTGATCTGCTTTTCCACCGCCCCCGACCATTCGCGCTTCCTCGCGTTCGCCACCGACGAAAGGCTTCGGATCGCATGGCCCCGTGCCGTGCGGTATCCGGCCATCAATCCTTCATGCGGCGCCTCGGCCATCGGCATGTCGGGCTCCTCCGCGAGGCGATCCAGCGCCATCAACCCATCCAGTTGCCGCACCTCCCGCAACTGATACAAATCAATCCCAACCGGGAGCAACATGTCCTCCTTCTGATCGCTGGCGAACGTCGCCTTAAACCAATACACCGCCTGCGGAAAATACATCGCTCGAGTCCCCTCGAGGCTGATCGTCGCCCCGACCGGAAATGCAATTGAACGTTCCACACGGCTGGCGATGTTGTGCGGGTTCAGATTCATCCCAACGCGGTAATACGTCGCCGAATTCCATCGCCCCGCCGCATCATTCAAAACCCGGTCAAACAGCGGGGATCCAAACGTCGCCAGTTGCGCCTCGCGATGTTCCGGCAGCGCCTCCGGATCGAACGCCACCTGCATCATTTCCGCGCCGAGAAGCACGTCATAGACCTGCGGCTCAACCTCCTCCCACATCCCGTCCCGTGCCACCACATAATCGCGCAGGAATTCTTCCAAAGGCGATTGAACCCGTGCTGATCCGTCCGAAAATCGATTCATGGCATCTTTCCCCTATCCTTCGGGTGCAAACCGGCTGCCGAAGATCTTTTCGTCCTGCGCCTGCTGCCGGAAATACGCTGCCTTCGCCGCCAGCAGGCGGTTCCCCAATACTTCCATCCGCGACGCAAATTCATCCGCCCCGCTGGAAGCCGCCCATTCATCGGCGATCAGATCTTCAAACTCCTTTTCGTCATCGAGGTTCCCCAGGATCATGTCCACCTCACCGATCACCAGCTCGAACATGTTCAGCTTCGCTTCCAGAAGGTGCAGCACCGCCGCCTCGATGGTATTTCCCGCGACGAGATTGAAAACATGCACATCATGCTTCTGGCCGATCCGGCTCAGGCGCCCAACCCGCTGCTCGATGCGCATCGGGTTCCACGGCAAATCAAAATTGCACAGCCCGTGCGCGAACTGAAGGTTCCGGCCCTCGCTTCCCGACTCGGTGCAGACTAATACGCGCGCCGACTCGCGAAACTGCCCGATCGCCGCCTCCTTTTCCATCCGCGACAATCCGCCATGAAACATGGCAACCTCGATGCCCGCGTTTGAGATGACGCCGCGCAACATCTCCTGTGTCGCTCGAAACTGCGTGAATACCACCAGCTTGTCCGGGAATTCCTCCAGAAGCCGCAGCAGGCGCGCCGCCTTCGCTCCGCCGGCGCGAAGGTCCCCCGTACGACTCAGCAAATCCTTCAATTTCTTTTTCTGCTCTGCCGGTTGTATCGGCTTTTTCACCCAGGTTCCCCAGCACCCCCGCCGCGGCCGCGGCCGAACTGCCCAGCGCCATCTGAAGCGTCAACAGCGTCATCCGGTTCAAATCCGTTGACTTCTTCTCTTTCTTTAATCCTTCCCTCACCAGCTCGGCAACCGCGTCGTAGAGCGCCCGCTCCCCATCGTCCAAGCTCACCAATTCAGTCCGGGCGAAGCGCCGGGTGAATTCCAGGCCGACGTTGTTCCGCTTGTTCCGCACCATGACTTCCGCCAACAGTGCATGCAGATCGCCCACGTTCGTCGGGGTCATCTTGTCGCCTTTTGCGACGAATCGCCGGCAAAAATCCTTGCGCGTGCTCAGCAGGCCCGGCTCCAGAAGCGTCACAAGATTGAACAACTCCTCCAGATTGTTCTGCACCGGCGTCGCGGTCAGCAGCAAGATGAACTGCTTCTCGATTTCGCTGGCGAATTTCCAAATCTCGGTTGTGCGATTCCGCAGATGGTGCGCTTCATCCACAATGACGATGTCCCACTTGCGCCCCAAAATCGCGCCGCGGTGCGGCTCGCGCTTGGCCGTATGAATCGAAGCGATCACCCGATCGAACTTTCCCCACGCCGCCGCCCCCGCATCCCGAAATCCCGGCTCATCATGCGAGGTCAGCTCGATCCCAAATTTACGCCGCATCTCGCCCTGCCATTGCGCCATCAACGAAGGCGGAGTCAGAATCAAGACCGACCGCGCCAGCCCGCGCATCAGCAATTCCGACAGGATCAGGCCCGCCTCAACGGTCTTTCCCAGCCCCACTTCATCGCAGAGCATCGCCCGCCCGCGCATTCGCCGCAGCACCGTAACCGCCGTGCGCGTCTGGTGCTCGAGCACCTCCATCTCGTGGACCATCGGCAAGGAAATGAGTTGATCGAAGCCTGGCTGTGTCGCCAGCCGGGCCGCCTGCAAGCCCAGTTGAAACTCGATCAGATTCCGGCATTTGGGCGGCTGACTCACCAGCCGGGCATCCTCCGCATCCATCGGCCAGGCCAACCCGTCGCGCACCGGTCCCCCGATTATTTCGTTCTCAACCGGCGGCGAGCCACGTTTCACCACCAGCCGGTACCGGTTCGCCGAAACATATTCCAGCCAAACCGCTTCAACTGATCCCTCAAGCAAACCACCCTTGGGCGATGGCTCGATCATCAAAGCACTGCCATCATCAGAGAGCGTGGCTTTAACCAATCGCTTTGCCGCATCTTCGACAATCTGAGGTTGATCGCCCAGACCGACAAACGACCGCGGAAGCTCCAGCCGGACCACCCCGTCGGCAACCCCGCCCACCCGAAGCTCAAATCGATCCCCCGCCACCAGATCAAAGGAAGCCAACGCACCAATTTGACCCAATTTACCAGCCAAAACCGCCCTCCATGACAAGCCAACAACAACGACCCCGAATGTGACGGCGCAGTCTAACTATCACCGCAACGCCATCAACATCCCGCCACTTTGTGAACACCCCACGCACATTCCTTCGTTACCCTTTCGATTCAGCTCGCTGTACCATCTCCGAATTGGCGTGGTTGCTTCAG
>DAIRGS010000155.1:3537-16789 GCA_036794395.1 Tepidisphaeraceae bacterium
CGCCATATTTCCCTAAAACCATTCTTGCCATAATTCATCATTCGAGTCCATCGCGCCGGCGTGTTTGCATTTCAAACCGGCTCCCCTAAAGTACGGTTCGAGGACTCTATACCGATGACATTATCCGCAATGGGCATGCTCGCGCAGACGCTGGAAAATCAGGATTCGTGGGCGCCGGTGGTATTGCTGCTGGTGATCGCGGTGGGGTTTGCCGTGGTGAATATTGGCGCGTCTCTGATAATTGGCCCCTCGAACACCGGGCCTGGCAAGGAAGAGACCTACGAGAGCGGCATGGTGCCGATCGGGGACACGCGAAAGCGGTTCAATGTCCGGTTTTACATCGTCGCCATGATCTTTCTGGTGTTCGACGTTGAAATCGTGTTTCTTTACCCGTGGGCAGCCATTTTCGGGCCCTCTGTGGGCAATCGGTCACAAGATGGGCGGGCATTCGGGACGATGCTGCTGGTGGAAATGGGCATCTTCGTCGCGATCCTGCTGCTGGCTTATATATACGCTTGGGGCAAGGGCGTTTTCCGGTGGGATTGAGTCTGGAGATTTTCAATTTGCGATTTGCAATCTCAGCTTTCAGATCTCGGATTTCAGATTTTCAAATCGGCAATCGCAAATCGCAAATCCCGTCCGTATGATATAGATTGATCAAAGGCGCAAATATGTTGGACACTCAAACCCTTCCCGACAATGTCTTGACGACTCAGTTGAAGCGCGTGGTGAATTGGGCCCGGCGGAGCTCGTTGTGGCCTTTGCCGTTCGCGACGGCGTGCTGCGGCATTGAGGTCATGGCGACGGCTTCGAGCCGGTATGATCTGGCGCGGTTCGGCGCCGAGGCAATGCGGTTCAGCCCCCGGCAGAGTGATCTGCTGATTGTCGCGGGCCGGGTGACGATCAAGATGATGCCGATCCTTCAGCACATCTATCAGCAGATGACCGAGCCCAAGTGGGTGATCAGCATGGGCGCCTGTGCCAGCACCGGCGGCGTGTTTGACACCTACTCAACGATTCAGGGGATCGATCAGTTTATGCCGGTCGATGTGTATGTGCCTGGGTGCCCGCCACGGCCGGAAACGTTGATCGAAGGCATTATGGCGATCCAGCGGATCATTGATGAAGATGGCCTGCCCCCCGCCGGCAAACGTCGCCCACTCCAACTTGCCGTTGAGCCCAGTTACAAGCCGACGCCTCAACCAGTGCCGCTGACGGCCGGTGGGCGAATGATCTGATTGCGGAATTGTGCGCGATCGCGTTATTTCGCTGATGTCATCGAAAGCTGATCCTCACTTCTATTTTTGGCATTAATATACTTGACGCACTCCCCATCAACGGCTAGTGTAGGGGCATGAACGCGAAGGATAACACGACTGGCAACCAAACGACGAACCCCGAAACGCTTGTCGAGGCCGTCAAGATGTTCGCAAACGAAGATACCGCGTTGAAGTTCATGGTATCGCTTCGCTGGCCGGAACAAGTTTGTTGCCCGCGTTGCGGTTCGGTGCGCGTCCGATTTATCGGCACTCGTCGCGTTTGGGAATGCCGCGAAAATCACCCATGCCGCCGCTTCTCAATCAAGACCGGAACGATCATGGAAGATTCGCCTCTGCCCCTGAGCACTTGGCTTGTCGGTATCTGGCTTGAGGCGAACGCGAAAAATTCCATCAGCAGCTATGAGGTCATGCGGTCACTTGGCGTCACGCAAAAGACCGGATGGTTCATGCAGCAGCGTATCCGCCTCGCCATGCAGAACGGCGACTTTTTCAAAAAGCTGACAGGTGAAGTCGAGGTCGATGAGACGTTCATCGGTGGCGAGGCCCGCAACATGCACAAGGGCCGACGCAAGGCCAAGGGCAGTGGAACAGTCGGCAAGGCCGTTGTTATGGGACTTCTACACCGGCATGGAGAAGTGCGTACCCTTGTTGTCGATAACACCCGTAGAAAGACGCTACAACCCGTTGTGCGGGCGCACGTCGAAAAAGGTACGGAAGTGTTTACCGACGCACTGGCGTCGTACACCGGCCTTGAAGCGGAATACATCCACAAGGTCATCAACCATGCCGAGTGCTACGCCAAGGGCAACGTCCACACGAACGGACTTGAGAATTTTTGGAGCCTATTCAAGCGGTGCATTAAAGGGACTCACGTTTCGGTCGAACCCTTCCATCTTTTCCGCTATCTGGACGCGGAATGCTTCCGGTTCAATAACCGGAAGGACGACGATGGCGGTCGGTTCATCGGCGCATTGAACGGCGTCACTGGCAAACGTTTGACCTACAAGTGCCTGATCGGCGACAATTCGGAGGGCCGCATAATCGACAGCATCGCGGGAAACGACGGTTTTGATGCATAGTGCGCCACGTGTTCCGCGTGCAAGTATCACGTGAAATCAAAATGGCGATCACCACTCACCAAGTAAACCTAGATGCGCTGATCCGTCGCGAAGACTTCGAGGCACGTGAAGACGAACAGCCACAGAATCGACGGCTTTCCGATCAATTGAAGGTTGAAGACCTTGAACGAACGTACTTTAACTTACTTCGTAAGCCAGACTTCCAGAGAGAGACCGCAAGCTGGAGTCCGGAAACCGTCGTTGACTTTGTCCGCAGTTTTCTTGATGGCGATTTGATTCCCGCCGTCATTATGTGGTGGTCAAACCTCAACGGGACCGTCTTTGTTATCGACGGTGCCCATCGCCTTTCTGCCTTAATGTCGTGGGTTCATGACGACTACGGGGACGGCAAGCATTCCCAAGAGTTTTGGGGCCACGTGATTCCCGAAGGACAGCAGAGATTCGCGAAGACGACAAAGCAGTTAATGGAAAGCCAAATCGGGGCATATCAGCGGCTCAAGTACATTGCGGCCCATCCAGAAACCACCCCCGATCCAACTACCCTTCGGCGCGCCCGCAATATTGCCACATTCAAAATAGACCTCCAATGGGTCGAAGGGAACGCAGACACTGCGGAGAAGTCGTTCTTTAAGATCAACGGAAGCGCAAGCCCAATCGACCCGACCGAACTGGCAATCATTAAAGCCCGTCGAAGGCCGAATGCGGTTGCCACACGTGCGTTGATGAACGCGGGAACCGGGCATAAGTATTGGTCCGACTATCCGACGGCGACACAGCAAGAAATAGAACTCTTATCACGTGAGATTTACGACGGGTTATTCCGACCCATCATCGCAACGCCCATCAAGACGCTTGACCTTCCTATCGCGGGCCAAGCCTATTCTGCTAATGCATTTAAGATGATCTTTGACCTTGTGAATATGGTCAATGAAGTCACCCCATCCATGTGGGATGAGACGCCACGGAAGCGGAGCAAAGGGGTTCAGCAGCGACTAGAAAACGATCAGGATGGTCAACAAACCGCTTCATTTCTAAAACGCGTTAAGCGGGCGGCGTCGCTTATCTCCGGGAATGAACCGCAGTCGCTTGGACTTCACCCGGTGGTTTATTTCTACGGTGCGACTGGCCGATTCCAGCCAATTTCGTTTCTGGCAACTGTCAAGTTTGTTCGAGAATTAGAGGAACGGAAGCAACTCGATAAATTTACTCAAGTCCGACGAGATTTCGAAGAGTTTTTGATTTCCCACAAGCATTTTGTGAGTACGCTCGGACACTCACTTGGCGGGCGCACCCGTTCACTTGAGCCGTTGGTTTCGATGTTCCGCACGATACTTGAGGAGCTATCGACCGGTAAATCAGCGACGCAGGTTGAGGCAAGATTACTTAGCGACTCAAGCAAACTTGCCGTCTCGGTCCCATCGGAAGAACGCAAAGCAACGCGCCGGGGAAAATTCAACAGCGACGAAAAAAGCGAGTCGTTCATCAACCAAGCAATCGCCTCACCGAACCGTTGCAACATTTGTGGGGCACGACTTCACGTGATGGGCATCAATATCGACCACAAAATGCGTCGCCAGGACGGCGGATTAGCGACCGCAGACAACGGTCAGCCAACGCACCCATATTGTAACACGGGCTACAAGGAATCGGCACACGCAAGAAGTACCAAAGCGATTAACGTGGAGAAGCAATGACAACCCCACCGATACGGCAGCCAAGTGACTTTGACCGCTTCCGAAACCTCACCCGCCAGATCCTCACCACGCCGAAGGCCGAACTGGTCAAAGACGCACCTAAGAAGAAGCCAGCGAAGAAGAAGTAGAAGCTCTTGCCCCGTGAAAAAGCGGAAGTAAATGAATGATACCGATATACGTCTACTTGATCTTCATCCACCTATTGGCACTTCTCTGGGGCATTCACCGTGCAGCGGAAGCCCAGTCTGGGCCAGCCGACTTACTTCTATCGCTAACCGTTGCAATTACCATTGTGTTGGCCTGCGCAAATGATGCACGAATCCGGCGTACACCCCTCGTCAGCATCATAAAATTTATCATGTTGTTCACTTGGCCCATTACCGCGCCGGTTTACTTGATATGGAGCCGTGGATGGCGCGGAGTGCTGTGGGCGATTCTGTGGTCGATCACGTTTTATGGGATTTACATCATCCCGGCCGTATACGTGTTTGCACATCGCGCACCCTCTTGAAGGTGCGAAAAATGAGGGGAGTGCGTCAAGTATGTTGTTGCCCTATTTTTTATCTTCGTTTGCCTGGTCAACCTCAGTAACCGGGCGGCGAAACACGTTTCGTAATCTCGGCTTAAGTTCGCGCAGGGTCCGTAGCGACGCCTGGGGCGGGGTCTCTGTACCGTTGAGTTTGGGCGTGCCGATGCGTTGGGATAGGTATATGCCGGAGTGTCCGCTGAGCAGGTAAGAGACGAAGCATGCGATGGCGGCGTAGACCACGAACCCGGAGCCGAGCAGGCCGGCCTGGCGGCCGAACAATTCGACGGCCATGATTGTGCATGCGAGCGGCGTGTTGGTCGCGCCGGCGAAGACGCCGACAAATCCCAGGGCGGCGAACAGATCGACGGGGGCATTAAGCAGGACGGCCAGCGCATTGCCGAGCGCGGCGCCGATGAAAAACAGGGGCGTGACTTCGCCGCCTTTGAAGCCGGCGCTGAGGGTGATGGTGGTGAAGAGGATTTTCCACCACCAGCTCAGGGGTGTTGCGCCGCCGGGCTGGAAGCAGGAGAGAATTGAGATGCCGGTAGCGGAGTGGGGATCGGGTGTTACGCCCAGGCCGAGGTAATCGCGTGTTCCCAGGAGATAGACCAGGCCGATGATGATCGCGCCACCAAGGGCGGGCCGGGCGACGGGCGAGGGAATGGCCCACTTGAAGATGCGCGTCAAGCCGTGCGTCAATTCCGCGAACAGCACGCTTGCCAGGCCAAACGCGATTGACGCGAGCATCACTTTACCGATGAGCAGCCAACTGATTTTGGGAATGGTCGCAAGTAGCCCGAGATGAGCAAATACAGCGACATGGTATTGCGTGCGTCCGATGCCCCACGCGGAGGTGGCGGCATCGCCGACAATTCCGCCGATCAAACACGGCACCAGGGCGTCGTAGCTCATTGTTCCGAGGGCGAGGACTTCGATCGCGAAGATCGCGCCGGTCAGTGGGGTGCCGAACACCGCGCCGATTCCCGCGGCAACGCCCACCATCAGCAGCGTGCGGACGTCGTCCTTAGGTAACTTAAGCCACCGGCACACCGTGCTGGCAATGCTTCCGCCCATTTGCACGGCAGTGCCTTCGCGCCCGGCCGATCCGCCAAACAGGTGCGTGATGACGGTGGCGATGAGCACCAGCGGCGCCATGCGGCTGGGCACACCGCCGCCCGGCTCGTGGATTTGTTCGACGATCAGGTTGTTGCCGGCTTCGACGGATCGGCCGAGCAATTGATAGGTCAAGCCGATCCCCATGCCCGCCACGGGGAGGAGGAACAGCAGCCACGGATGATCCCAGCGCGTGCGCGTCGCCAGGTCGAGCGACCAGAGGAATAGCGCGACGGCCGACCCGATCACCGCCGCCACCGGCGAGGCGATGAACACCCACTTAATAAAATAACCGGCCAGCAGGAGGTGCTCTCGCGGATTCCAACGAAACGGCATCGCGGCTCCAATGCGGTTAGCGTGGGAATCGTCCGAGCGGCTTGGCTGGGCAGGGAAATCCCACGAACAGAAGTTCGTAGGAGTCATCAGCACGACCCGCGGGCGGTCGGCGGTTGTGGCGAACTCCATCGCCTTTCACAGGCGAAAAGGTAGGAAAGGCCGGGAGATTGTCAACTGAGTCGACGGTTGAGACGACACGAACATGACGATGATTGTTTGGATTGGCTCGTTGGGTGAACTTTCGGTTTAACAATGATTTTCAGCCCAATACATATCGCGGCAGTCTGAGCCCCCTGCCCAGCGTGTGCTGGATTTGATTGGCGAACATGCGGTTGATGGGGTCGGTCTGGTGGCGGGTTAACTGGGGGAGGCGCTGGGGGGTTCCGTTTGCACGGGGCAGGCGGAGGATGCCTTGGAGGAGTCGGACCAGGCGGCCATCAATCTGGGCGCGGTCGGGGGTGGCTTGTTCGCAGTTTCGGCAGATGAGGCCCCCTCGTTCGGCGGAGAAGTAGATGGGGGTTGCACCTTCGAGGGCGGCGCCGCAACTGACGCAGGCGAAGAGTTCGGGGAGGTAGCCGCTCTCGCGGAGGAGGTCGAGTTGGAAGGCGAGGAAAGCCTGCTCGCGGCGGGGAGTGGCCAGTTCGGGGATTGTGCGCTCGAGACGATCGAACAAATCGGCATGCGGATCGTGTTCTTCGATCAGGCGGGTGACCAGTTCAGCCGAGTAAAGGCCCAGATAAATGCCACGCAGGTTTTGGCGAAGGGAAAGATGGCCTTCGCGCAGGCCCCATTCGGTCAGTGGGGGCAGGTCTTTCACCAGATCGTGCATGAAGACGGCTTCACCGACATCGAGCAGATCCAACCCTCCATCAAACTTGCTTGCACCGGCTTTGGTGCGGCGATGCGCGCCCTTAGCAATCAGGCGCGTGATTCCGTACTCGCGGGAGAAGAGTGTGACGATCTGGGAGGTCTCGCTGAACTCAACCTTGCGGAGGCAGATACATCGATCGCGAACCAGGGCCATGGAATGATTTCGTGGTGAATCCGGGCGTTTGTTTGCCGGTCGGATTATAGGTCGGCAGGCGCGATTTCGATAAGGGGGGCGCGAGATTTACGATGAGTCTGGGTCCGATAAAATTTCGGCGTGCGGTTCGGCCTAGCCAGCGCTTTACACCCCCTGAAAAATGCAAAGGTTGAACCGGGCCAGCCTGGGGCATGTATATACATGAGCAGTGACATTCGGCAATTGTGTTTGAAACCGGGTATAGTGGATAGCCGATTGATGAGGGGAAGGTTCGCCGGAGGGGCAGCCGCCCTGAGTGCTCGATGCCAAGTCAATTTCCAACCAATTCCTACTCGGCGGACGAGGTCGTCTCGCCCTACATCTACGTATTCTATTTGTCGTTTGTGCTCGCATTCGTACTGACGCCGGTGATGCGGGCCATCGCGATGTATTACGGGATCATCGATCACCCCGACAAGATCCGCAAAATGCACAAGGAGCCAGTCGCCTACCTGGGCGGCGTGGCGGTGTTTATCGCATGGCTGGGCGGGCTGGCCATCAGCGAGCTTTGTCGCCTGCACCGGATTGATCCGGGATGGCCGACCGACGGGATGGGCATTGCACATCCAATCATTCGTTTTGGCGTGGTTGTAGGCGCGATGTTAATTGCGCTGCTGGGATTATGGGACGACGTTTACAAGCTTGAGCCGTGGTTGAAAATCGCGGGGCAGGTTTGTGCAGCGACTTTTTTGCTTTGGGACGGGATCGGGCTGGATCTTTTGCGTCCGGTGGTGACACCGGCGGTCAATCTCATTCAATTTGCGTTGGGGAATGGAGCGGTGCGGACGCCGCCGGAATGGCTGGTGACGATTGTCAGCAGCGCGTTTGTGATCGTTCTGGTTGTGGGCTGCTGCAATGCCACGAACCTGATGGATGGGCTCGATGGCCTGTGTGGCGGGGTGACAGCGGTCATCGCCGCGGGGTTTTTGTTTGTGGCGGTTCACCTGGCAATGTTCGGTGCTCCGTTTCAAACCAATATCGATGCCCAGCGCGTGATTCTGGCTCTTGCACTGCTTGGGGCGGTGCTTGGATTTATCCCGTATAACTTCAATCCCGCATCGATTTTTATGGGGGATACGGGGAGCATGTTTTTGGGGTTTGTCTGCTCGACGATGATCATCATGATGGGGATGGGGCACTTGAAATGGTTCTTGGCCTCGATGGTCATATTTGCGTTGCCGATCCTCGATACCATTTTGGCTTTCGCGCGGCGGTGGACCAACCGCAGGCCACTGTTCAGCCCCGATAAACAGCATTTTCACCATCAGCTTGTCGCACGCGGCTACACCGTAAAACAGACCGTGCTCATCAGTTATGCCCTGGCGGTGTTTTTTGGACTGCTGGGCGTGTCGATGGTTTACATGCGGACGCGGTATACGATTGCGATTTACCTGGTGGTGTTTGGGTCGATTATGGTGACGGCGTATAAGTTGGGGATGATCCACGAGCGCGCCGCCACGGGCGGGTCGCGCAATCTCGGGGACATGTCGGCTGATGCGTTTGAAATGCAGCTGGATACCGATGCCGTGATGGAAATCCCCGATACCCGACACGATGATTTGCCGGATGGCGACTTGGGAATCGCTCATTAAATGTTGGACAAAACTCACGATCGGTGCTGGGGCGAGTCTGATAAATTGAACAAAGATTCTGATGAACCAAAACGGCCGATCGGAGCTATAGTTGGGGGCCAAACGCGCCGGAATGAGATCGTTCGTATATTTAAAACAGGGTGAATTGCGATGGACGTGACAGTCATTGGTTGTGGGTATGTGGGTCTGGTTACTGCCACCTGTCTTGCGAGCATCGGGCATACGGTGCGGGGCGTGGAGAAGGACCAGAAGAAGCTGAAGGTTTTGAAGGACGGGCATTGCCCGATCTTTGAGCCGGGCCTTCAGGAGCTGATGCAGGAGCATTACGCGGCCGGTTCGTTGCAATTCACCGACAACGTGAAGGCCGCGACGCAGGACGCCGAGGTGGTGTTTCTGGCGGTTGGCACGCCACCCAAGCCAGACGGCACGGTGGACATGAGCTATCTCGAGGGCGGTGGCAAGGAAGTGTGCGACGCCCTGGCCCAGAACAACAACGATTACCTGGTGACGATCGTCGTGAAATCGACGGTGCCCGCTGGAACCAACAGGAAGCTGTACAACTTCCTGAAAGAACAGACCAGCGCGCACGTTCACGTGGTGAGCAACCCTGAGTTCCTGCGTGAAGGCACGGCCGTTAGCGACTTTTTGGAGCCGGATCGCATTGTGATCGGCGGCGAAAGCCCTGAATCATTCCGCATGATGCGCCGGCTGTACGACCCGATCGTGAAGCGCGAAGAAGCGTTCATGACGATGAACTGGGAATCGGCGGAGCTGACCAAATACGCCGCCAACGCGATGCTCGCGTCGCGCATTTCGTTCATGAACGAGATGACGATTCTCTGCGAAGGCTACAACGCCGACATTGAAGACATTCGCAAAGGCATCGGATCCGACTTCCGCATCGGGCCGGCGTTTCTGCGGGCGGGTTGCGGGTATGGCGGGTCATGCTTCCCGAAGGACGTCGCGGCGCTGGAGCACATCAGCCGGCAGATCGGGCATGAAAGCCTTTTCGTCAATGCCATCCAGGCGACCAACAAGAACCAGAAGCGGCGCTTTGCCGACAAGATCATTCAGAAGCTTGGACGGCCGATTCATGGCTCGAAGATTGCCGTGTGGGGATTGGCCTTCAAGGCCGACACCGACGACATTCGCGAATCGGCCTCGCTGGACGTGATTCGTCATCTGCTGGATCAGGGAGCCCAAGTGGTTGCCACCGACCCCAAGGCGATGGAGAACATGAAGCAGATCTTCAAGGATGAAGTCGAATGGTCGCCGGACCCGGTGCATGCGGCAGTGGGTGCTGATGCGGTTGCGCTGCTGACGGATTGGGCGCAGTACAGCACCCTTCCATTCCGCAAGATCGCGGCGACGATGAATCAACCGATCATTTTTGACGGCAGAAACTGCCTGCATCGCGATGTGATGCGTGAAGCCGGTTTCCAGTATTACCCGATGGGCCGGCCGGCAGTGGAGAATTCGTTGCGGCTGAAGAACAAGGTTTAACACCGATTTGAGGATGCCGCGGCAGACGAGCCGAACCGTTGCAAATGCGACGGTCCGGCTTCTTTTTGGCGCGGCGCTTCTGCGAGCGCGCCGATAACAGAATTATGGGTGTTGCGCTTCGCGTTCGATCAAGTACCGCACCAGCTGCCGCGGGGCAGGCGGAGTTGGTGATAGATGGGCAGCATTTCCATCGGATCGTGCGGGAAGGGATTTTGAAGGCGAAGGTGAGCCTTGATATCGCGACGGCGGATTTTAAGGCGATGCTGGTTCCTGAGCCGGGCACGCGGCGGGCCCATTCGATCGTGGAAGTGCTGAGGCGACTGGCCGGGCAAGGGGTTGAGATTCGGCTGCTGCACTCGGGCACGCCCAGCTCGGCGGCGCTGCGGGAGCTGAAAAAGGCGCTGCCGCGCAATCTGGTGATACGAAGATGCCCGCGACTGCATTTCAAGGTCGTGGTGATTGATAGCAGCCGGATGTATCTGGGGAGCGCGAACCTGACGGGTGCGGGCTTGGGGGCGAAGGGGGAAGGGAAGCGGAACTTCGAACTGGGGGTGTGGACGGAGTCGGCGGGGTTAATTGATGCGGCGGTGGACCAGTTCAATGGGTTGTGGGAGGGAAGGCGATGCGTGGATTGTAAGAGGAAGGATGTTTGCCCGGTGCCGTTGGAGGAGCCGGGGGCGTAGGGATTCTAAATTCCAACTTCCAACTTCCAAATTCCAACTTCCAAATTTCAAATTTCAAATTTCAAATTTTAAATGGTGATTGCGGATTGCTGATTGCTGATGTTGAGGACATGTATTGAGTCACGAAGGCCAAGCGGGATTGGCATTGACGGGGATGGGCGGGCGACGTTTGCGGTACGGCGGTTATTTCATCCCAAGTTCGATCAGGTGGTTAGAATATGATGTTATTGGAATGAGCGCTACGATGAATCTTGAGATCGTCGCATGAGAAAAGAGGAACTGGGCAAACGAATTGAGCGGGCTGCGTGCAAGGTGTTTGGGTGGCGGGACGCGCCGACTGACGGCAACCGGCGGGTGATCGGGGCGGTGGTGGAGGCGTTTGATAATTCGGAGTCCGCGGTTCTGGTGGAGCCGAGTCTGTCGCGGAAGACGAGTCGGCCGCCGGATGTGGTGTTAATCGATCCGGAGGTAGGGGTGGCGGTGTTTGAGGTGAAGGGGATTGGCCTGGATCAAATTGAGGGGATTGAGCCGGGGGGCGTATTGGTCATTCGGTATCGGGGAAACGTCCAGAGGCGTAATGCGATCGCGCAGGTTCGGACTCACATGTTCGATATCAAAGACGCGACGGCACGCGTGTATGACCGGGAACTGACGATTCCGTTTCGATACTGGGTGGTGTTTCCTTCGATTCATCGAGCGGAATGGATGGCAAGGTTTGGGCGCGAGGGGTTTTGCCCGCCCGAGTTTTTGTTTGCCGAGGACGTTGACCGCGCGGCTTTGCTGAAACTGCTTCGAGCGACCGACCGAGCGCACGATTTGTCGGCCCCGATTCGCACGTGCCGGCTTGAGGAACTGCAATGCGTCTGGACGGCATTCGGCGACAATTCCGTTTTATACGTAAGACCGGAGCAGCGACCGGATCGGAAGGTGGATGAGGGGACCCTGGGGGATTTTTTCGATCAGCGTGCAACGGCACTCAAGACGCTGAGCGCGGAGCAGAAGGAGCTGAGCGAGACTTACTGGGAAAAGGGACCGCGGCTGGTGCGCGGCGTCGCGGGAAGCGGCAAGACGATCGTGCTGGCCAACAATCTTGCCCGTCGAGCCAAACACATGCTCGTGGAAGCAGCGCCGGGGCTGTTTGGCGCGGCAAAACGACGTCCGCGCATCGCGGCGGTTTGTTTCAACCGAACATTGGCGCCGTTTCTCAAAATAAAGATCGAGACGGCTTTCGAGCAGCGTACGGGACGGGCGCTCCCCGACGGTGTCGTGCATGTGCAGTCGTTGAATACGCTGATGTACAGATTGAGCCGCGAAGGGGCGTGGCCGTATGAGACCTCGAAAGGCGCGGATCCTGCGAAGCGCGCCAAGCGATATCGCGATATTCTGTTGGCATTGAAGTCGCATAATCCTGAAAAGTTTGAACAGATTGCGTTCGATGCGATCTACGTGGACGAGGGGCAAGATTTCGTCGAGGCCGAGTTTGAACTGCTTCGCGACCTGTGCAGGACTGCACCCGGGGGCGAGCCAAGCTTGTTCGTTTTTTATGACGATGCGCAGAATCTGTATGGGCGAAGTCGGCCGAATTGGACTTCGGTCGGGCTTAATTTGCGGGGAGGGCGGGCATTTGTGATGACCGAATGTTTTCGCAATCCGCAGGCGATTGTCGAAACGAGTTTCAACGTGCTGTATGGGACGGCAGTGGACGCCGGCCGGACGACGCCGACGCGGGACTTCGGCGACATCGCGTGGTTGCAGCAAAAGGGGTTGATCGCCTTGGAGGACGGCCGGTGGCGGGTGAGGTTCGCTTCGCGAATCGGGCGGCCTCCGATTTTGACGCTCGCATCGGATGCCGAGCGAGAGATCAAACTCATTCTCGCGCGGTTGACGCTGCTGATTCGCGATGACCGGGTGCGGCCGCAGGATATTCTGATCGTGACGTACAGAAGAGATCGAGCAAGGGCGATTGCCGATGCGATTAAGCGGGAACGGATTGCCGGGATTGAAGATGCGCAGATTGCATTTGAACAGAAGGAATCGGCATTATGCCAGCCGGGGCGGGTGACGGTTTCGACGGTACACTCGGCGAAAGGGTATGACGCATTCGTGGTGCTACTGTGCAGCGCCAACGAGTTTAGTTCAGACGTTAAGGGTCGGGCGTGTTTTTATGTTGCATGCACTCGGGCGATTGAGCATTTAGAGGTATTTGCATACGAACGAGCGGGTTTGGCGTTGGAATTGGAGCGACTGCTGCAAGGTTCGCCAAGGCCGTATGGAGGCTAAATGACCGTGCGCGATTCTGCGCTTTTCGTGACATGGCTTTCTAAGCAAAATCGTCCGGGATTCCTCTTCCGTTACAATAGCAAGATTCCGACTTGCGCGA
>DAIRGS010000156.1:0-16758 GCA_036794395.1 Tepidisphaeraceae bacterium
GCTTCTCAGAGCGCGCATTGCAGCGCTCTGAGAAGCCGGGGCGGCGCTCCGATGAGTACATCTACGCTTTGCCCCGGCGTGGGGGGGTGCTCGCGAAGCGGGGCCTTCGCAGGAATTGGCCTTCTTCGGACCCATCCTGAAATGACCATGTCCAAGCGCCGGGGCCTTGATCGTAGAGAATGTAGCCATGGACGCTGCGTTGATGGTTGCGCGATCCCATGGGTTTGTACGTGCCGCCAGCGGCCCAGACAGATCCGGGGATGGTTTGCTTGACGGCGCGGGACGAAAGGCGTTTGGCCTGTCCGATGATCGCACGGACTTTCTGGATGTTGTCCGGGATCTCGACGAGAAGATGAGCATGTACTTTCGTGACCGCGACGGCAAGCACTCTGTATTCAGCTGCAAGAAAGTAGGCGACGAGCGATCGCCCGAGCAGTGGCCGAAGATCCCGCGCCAGGTGAATTTCGGGACTGGATCGGCCGATGCGGTAGCGATGCAGTCCGTCGTGCTCGCCCCTTGGCGGCGGACGGCGGTAATCGCCGGAGGAATGGGTGCGGTGGCCACGATCGCGAAAACCTCGGGGATCCCCATGCAGCCAGGTAGAGTGCGTGTTGATGATGACGTGTCGCCATCGATTCCCGGGAGAGGGCATCTGCGAATTCTGATGCCCGTCTGCTTTCGCGGCAACCCCCACGCCGGGTCAAAGCGCAGCGGTACTCCGCGGAGCGCCGGCCCGGCTTCTCAGTGCGCTGCCATTCGCGCTTGGAGAAGGGGGGCGGCGCGGAGTACCGCCCCGGCGTGGGGGATTATTGTCGTAAAAGCGCAACTGATAACTTGGAATTGTCACGGATTGCGTATGGGAACCTCAGGAGATCGTCGGGTTGATCGGCTGATCCGGCAAAAGGTCTTCGCAGGGGCGCAGATATGTCTGAACAACCTCGGATTTCCAAAACTCCAAGCATGCCAAGTGCCGGTTACGGACGCGGGCGCATTTTTGCGAGATTATTTCCCTTGGGGAAGTACCGGGAGCAAATTTCATCTGGCTCGTGATGCTGTTGCACGAGCTACAACACGTCACAATGTTGTCGGGGTCATCAGTGCCTCCGGCGCTACGAGGAACGATATGATCCTCCGATAACTGATGCCACGACAAGAACTCCCGTCCGTCAAATCCGCAATAGCGGCATTGAAAGCGGTCACGCAGAAAAATGGCGTGACCGTGGCCGCGCAGCGTTTCGTGATATTTTGCCATTGTGGCGGATTCTCGATTCGGTCGCGAGAAATCTCAAACTGACCGACAACTCCTCTCCACTGCGTGAAATTTCGCACGAACCCCGCTAACATCGTCTCCCCTATGGCCAAGATCACGGTTGACGGCAAAACGATAGGCGCCAAGGACCGCCAGATGATCCTTCAGGCGTGCAATGATGCGGGCATCGCGATCCCGCAGTATTGCTATCACCCGGGATTATCGATTCCTGCGTCCTGCCGCATTTGTCTCGTTGAAGTTGAAGGAATCCCCAAACTCGTCCCGGCATGCCAGACGCCGGTGCGGGATGGGATGGTTGTTTCGGCACGGTCCTCCAAAGCCATTGCCAATCAGAAGCAGGTCATGGAGTACCTGCTGATCAATCACCCGCTGGACTGCCCGGTGTGCGATCAGGCGGGGGAGTGTTATCTCCAGGATTACTCATATCAGTATGGCCGGAGCCAATCGCGGTTTGAGGAAGACAAGGTCAAGAACCCGAAGAAAGATGTTGGCGACAACATCGTGCTGTACGCCGATCGCTGCATCATGTGTACCCGTTGCGTGCGGTTTACGCGCGAAGTGTCGGGCACTGCTGAATTATTCGTGAATGGCCGGGCTGATAAAGAAGAAATCGACGTTTTCCCGGGCCATGGCGTCAATAATAAGCTTGCCGGGAACGTGGTCGATCTGTGTCCGGTGGGGGCGTTGCTGGATAAGGATTTCCTCTTCAAACAACGTGTGTGGCTGCTCAAGCGGGTTCCTTCAATCAGCCCCGTCGATAGCGGCGGCGAGAACATCTACCTCGAATACAACGAAGGCGTGATCTACCGCGTCAAGCCGCGATACAACCACGAAGTGAACGGCTGGTGGATCACCGACGACACGCGTTATTCATACAAAGCCGTGCATAATGACAAGCGCCTGAAGGTTGCCCGCCGGCCGGAGTACGGCTCGCAGATCGAAACCAGCTTTCAAGGCGGTCTCCAACAAGCCAAGAACGGCCTGACCGAAGCGGTCGAGAAGAACGGCCCCGGCAGCCTGTATGCCATCCTTTCCCCAATGATGTCCTGCGAGGAAGCCTGGCTGCTGGGCAAAGCCATTCGCGCCGCCGATCCCCAGGCTATGCTTATTCTCGGCCCGGTGCCCAACTCCGGAAAACAGGAAACATTCGCCAACCCCGCCAACGGCAAACAAACTTTCGCCATACAGGGCGAGAAGGTGCCCAATGCCAAAGGAATTCGCCGGGTGATCGAAATGCTCGGCGGCCCAAACGGCACCTGGGACGATATCAATGCCGGCACGCGCCCGGAAATCCAGAAGCTCAAAGGCGGATGGATCGTGGGCGGATACTTGTCCAACTGGGTGGGCCCGGATGTCCCCGCAGTGCTGCGGAGCGGGTTCCGGGTCATGCAAGATATCCTCCCCAACGCCCTGGTGGACTCTGCTGACATCGTGCTCCCCGCAGCCGCGTGGGCAGAGACCGACGGCTGCTGGGAAAACTACGCCGGCCGAATCCAGGCCTTCACCTCCGCCATCCGGCCTCCCGAGGGCGCTCGTCGCAATGGCGACGTTTACTATCACCTGCTCAATCGCACGGGTCTTTACAACGCCCAAGTCGTCCGCAAAGAAATGGGAGAGCCGTTCGCTGCTGTCGCGCTCCCGACCGATACCGAACAACATCAGGCCGCCCCGCAGTTTGCCGAGCTGTAGAGGGAGCATTTTTTCAGGGGAGATCGGATGGCTAAGCGCCGGCCTGTTTCGCCGAAAGACCCTTCGCGACTTCCCGGAACCTACTGGACGCGGGTGTTCGTTGGAGGGAGCTACCGCGCCACGCCTGCACCTGTGATTTCCGCGCTGGGTCGAAAGGGAAAGGCTATACCTCGGGCATTGATTGACCACGTCCGTGACGTTGTGACCGACGCTTCGCTCCGTCCGGTTGTGGCGGCAGAATTTAAAGTCGCTGATCCGGATCGTGACATCCATCACGATGCGCTGTATCTCTTGCACGCATGCCGTCTCGCAATATTCGAGCTGTCTGAGTTTTCCGGTGCGCTGATGGAAATCGAACGGGCGGCTGATTACGGTACGTTGTGCTTGATCCTTTATGACGATCCCACCGGAACCGGTTGGCGTTTGTCGAGAATGCTGAGTTCGTTCGTGCAAGAACATCCGGAGCGATTTACATTGAACGGTTATGACGGCATTGACAGCGCCAAGCTCGCCGCCAGGAATTGGCTGGCAGAGATGAGAAGGCATCGACATGTCTAACACTACCGGCGACAAGCCGAAACAGTACACCGTCTGGATAGCCGGTCGCACCGTTCGCGGCGCGGCGAAATCCATCCTCGAAAACATTCAGCGTCATGCCCGCGATGATTCCGAGGTGCGCAATCGTACCGTCGAGGATTATGCAAAAACTTTGATCAAAGACGCGCCCTATTTCTTCCCGGACGGCCAGGTTCCCTGGTTGCTGGGAGATCGCCAGTACACCGATACGTTTGAACAGGCTTTGGAGTATCTGGCGGTGATGCCCGCCAGCGGACTACGCATCGTGTCGAGCAACGGCCGCAAGCTGCGGGCTGTTTGAGATGGGTTGAAGCAATGAAACAGATCGTCGAGTTTGTTCTGAATCTTCCCGCCTGGCTGTGGATCACGATTGTGGCCCACTTCCTGGTGTTGGGGACGGTGGCTTACCTGATTCTGCTGGAACGGAAAGTCGCA
Source organism: Tepidisphaeraceae bacterium (assembly GCA_036794395.1). Taxonomy (GTDB): domain Bacteria; phylum Planctomycetota; class Phycisphaerae; order Tepidisphaerales; family Tepidisphaeraceae; genus DASXMX01. Next base: position 3,971 of record DAIRGS010000156.1, read on the forward strand.
TCGTGGGTGCAGGATCGCATCGGCCCGAATCGCGTTGGGTTGGGGTTTGGCATTCTGCCGGTGCTCAAGAACATGCACATGTTCGGGCTTGGCCAACCGCTGGCTGACGGGCTCAAGTTCATCGTAAAGGAAGACTACGCCGCCAAAGGGGTCGACGTCATCCTCTTCACCTTGGCGCCGCTGGTCATGATCATCGTGATCATCATCAGCATCGCGACGGTTCCGATGGGCGGCATACATGAATCCGTCCGGCATCACACCAAGCAAGTAGACACAATCGCTTCGGTGGGTACACCGGCGGCAAGCCAATTTCCCGATGCTGATGCCAAGACGTTTCAGACGGAGTTCAAGGGCGATTATCAGGTCGATGGCGTTGCGCATCAGACGTGGCTTGTCAGCTACTACACGGTTCCCTACCGATACAGCTTCCAGATCGCGGATCTGAATATCGGCGTACTTTTCATCCTGGCCGTGCTGTCGCTCTCGGTGTATGGCGTCGTGATTGGCGGCTGGGCCAGCAACAATAAATATTCCTTCCTCGGCGGGCTTCGCGCCACCGCCAACATGATCAGCTACGAAATCCCGCTGGGCCTGGCGGTGTTGTGCATCGTGATCATGTTCGGCACGCTGAACCTCGAAACCATCGTCGAGCAGCAGGCCGGATACTGGATGGGGTTCATTCCCGCGTGGAACGTCTTCAGCCAGCCGCTCACGTTCATGATGTTCCTGATCTGCATCCATGCCGAGGCCAACCGGGCGCCCTTCGATATGGCCGAAGCCGAGCAGGAACTGGTGGGCGGCTATCACACCGAATACAGCTCGATGCGGTTCGCCCTGTTCTTCCTGGCCGAGTACGCGGGAATGATGACCACCAGCGCCGTCTGCGTCGCCCTGTTCTTCGGCGGCTGGCATGTCCCGGGCATGGATCGCCTGGTGGTGTGGGTAATCAACCACGTCTTCCATGGCAGCGCCTGGGTCGACGCCACTCACCCTGCGGTCACCAACAGCATCTTCGTCTGCATCTTCCGTGCTCTGGCGGTCTTCGCGAAAACCGTCGTGGTGATCTTCGTGTTCATGTGGGTTCGCTGGAGCCTGCCACGGTTCAGGTTCGATCAGCTGATGATGCTTGCCTGGCGAGCGCTGATCCCGATTTCATTGGCCACGCTGGTGATGACGGCTCTGATCATATATTGGCTGGCCCCGGATTGGTCGAAGCCGATTAAGCTTGATGGCTGGACATCGCTGGCCCTGTTGGGCGGCAATGTGCTGGTGCTGGTGCTGTCGATGGCAATCAGCCTCGTGCTTCCGGCCGCTCCACTGACCAACCGCAAGTCGCGCATCCCCGGCAGCCGGTACATGAAAACGCCGATGGCGCCGCAGTTGGCGCGGTAGGCAGAAGTGAAAATGTCGGCAGTGGGCAGTGGGCGGTCGGCAGGAAAGAACGCAAATTCTTCTTCCTGCCGACTGCCCACCGCCCACTGCCCACTCTGAAAGACTTATGAAAGACTCCGACGTAATCGTATTAAGCGAACCCAAGCTCTCCCTGGGCGACCAGTTTTATCTCCCCCAGGTGCTGATCGGGCTGGGCACCACGATGAAGCACATGCTGCGCACGCTCGGCGGCAAGGATCGCGTCATCCAGTACCCCGAGGAACGTCGCGAGGATATGGACGTCGAAAAGGGTGGCATCCGACAGGACACTTATCGCGGCGTGCATCGCCTGAACAAAGATGAAGAGGGCCGCGTGAAATGCGTCGCCTGCTTCATGTGCTCCACCGCCTGCCCGGCCCGCTGCATCCACATCGAAGCCGCCGAGTCGCCCTGGGCCGATCGCGAAAAATACCCCGTCAAATTCGATATCGACGAACTCCGCTGCATCTACTGCGGCATGTGCGAAGAAGCCTGCCCCGTCGACGCCATCGAACTCACCCACGTCTACGACATTGTCGGCCTCACCCGCCAGGAAATGATCTTCGACAAGTCCAAGCTCCTCCGCATGTACGATCAGACGGTTAAAGATGAGCCGATGTAGGGTTGGGGATGTCTTCGGACGCCTGAGGCTCAATAAGCACGCGGTACGTTTCGGGCGTCACGGCTCAATCCTTGATGAACCGCGATCGGATTTGCTCGCGCACTTGCTCCCAGGGTCGGCCCTCTCCCCGATCAGCCTGATTCAACCCATTTTCGATCGCCGCCTGCGTTTCCGGATCCATGTCCTCGATGTATTCCCCGATTTCCTGGTCAAGCTTCTCGAGAGCAATTCGCACCGTCTCGTCGGCGTTGGCATAGCCGTGCTTTCTCATTTGCTCTTCCAAAAGCCTTTGGGTTTGCGGTGTCAACGAGATGGTCATGCACAAAAGATATCACAAATTGTCGGATCGGGGGGATTTTTTGCCTCACGCCGGCGCGATCTTGGTCTTGGTTTGTGCCCTGAAGCGGGTTAAAAAGATTCCCGGAGACGAGCCTTCCCACTGAATGAAACCACGCGAGCCGCATGAGTACGACCAACCTGCTGCCTGTTGATACCCTCGAAAAAAAGAACTGGTGGAGCTACCTCAACGGCTATCACTGGTTCGTATTGATCGTCTGTGCCTTGGGCTGGATGTTCGATTGCGCCGATCAGATGGTATTCACGTCCTCGCGCGGGATCGCCATGCGCGACCTTCTTCCCAATGCGACGTCGGAATACCAGAACTACATCGGCGGATGGGCCACAACGGCGTTCATGGTCGGCTGGGCGACCGGGGGGCTGATTTTCGGAATCATCGGAGATAAATGGGGTCGGGCGAAAACCATGGGCCTGACGATCTTCCTGTACGCTTTGTTTACGGGTTTGAGCGCCTTATCGCAGAATTGGCAGCAATTCGCGTTTTCGCGGTTTGTGACTGGATTTGGTGTGGGCGGCGAGTTTGCTGCAGGCGCGGCACTTGTTGCCGACGTCATGCCCACCCAGGCGAGAGCACAAGCGCTGGGATTGTTGCAGGCGCTATCGGCTGTCGGCAACATCGTTGGCGCAAAAATGCTGGGGATTGTAGGCCACTGGACGGGGAACAATCAGCATTTGACATGGCGATATCTCTACCTCGTTGGCGCTTTGCCCGCGCTGATTGCGGTCTTTGTGATGTTTAAGTTGAAGGAGCCAGAGAAATGGGTGGCCGCGAAGGCAGCGGCCAAGGCATCGGGTGACAAGAGCATGGGCCGAATCGGCGATCTGTTCTCCAACCGGACGTGGCGGCGTCACACCATTATTGGGCTCTCCTTGGCGATCGCCGGCGTCATTGGTGTCTGGGGCATCGGCTTCTATAGCCCCGAATTGATTGATTCCAACTTCCCCCCAATTACTGAGGTGGCTGGCCAGAGAATTGATGCCATTATCAGTGCACCAAGCGGTACATCGCGCGTCGCAATGGTGGTCGAACTTGAGACGACCGCGAAACAATCCGTGGATGGCAAGCCAACGCCGGCAGCCGCAGTGGCTACTGATGCCCTTGCCGCCTATCGACAGCTCTTGGGTCGCACGATTGGACGCAGCGAAATAGATCCGAAGGATTTGCAGGCCGTTGTCGTTACCCCGAAGCGACAGGGAAAACTAGCCGCACTTGCCGCGAAGCGGATGGAGCCAAAAGAGGGAACAAGTCTCAAGTCGAACGCTCTCGTACTTCAGCAAGTTGGCGCGTTCTTCGGGATGCTGACGTTCAGTATTCTTGCGGTACGTATTGGGCGGCGATACAGCTTTGTTATTGGCTTTCTGCTCGCGTGGGCGGGGATTGTTGTGGTCTTTTTAGCATTTCATGAGCGGAGCCAGGTTTGGTACCTCTGGCCACTTCTCGGTTATTGCACCATGGTGCCATTTGGCGGGTACGCGGTTTATTTTCCAGAACTTTTCCCGACTCGATTGCGAACCACGGGAACGGGCTTTTGCTACAACGTCGGTAGGTATGTTGCATCGTTAGGTCCACTCGCGTTTACATCTCTGAGCGCAATGTTGGTCGGCTGGTTCGAAACTCCCGCCTTCCGGGTGGCTGCGGTCATTGTCGCGTCCGTTTACGTTATTGGCATCATCGCCGCGTTCGCGGGTCCGGAAACCATGAACCAGCCTCTCCCCGAAGATGAACGAACCGCCGCCCATTGACCCAATATTCACGCCATTTAGGGCGCGTAATACTTTAGGACGCCGCTACTTGTTCCCTCTCCCGGTACGCCGGGGGAGGGTAGGGAGGGGGTTCTTCTTCCATCGCTGGGTAGATGCTCGTCAGAATAGTGCCCGAATCCCTTAAGGATGTGGCGATCTGACAACAGGATGATCCGGAGGATGATCCGCATCCCTCTGCCAAGCAGTGCCTGCGACGCCCCCTCCCTACCCTCCCCCGGCGTACCGGGAGAGGGGAAAAAGAGGGCCGCCTAAAGTGTCGTGCCCTGCGCCCTTTAAGGGGCGCCACGACCCTGTTTACACGTTTCCGGCGCGTCGCTACGATGCGGTCTTGACCGATCACGCGGCTTGAGCTTTCCCAGCCCGCGTGACGATGAACACATGGCTGGCGTAACCGCCGCCCCCGAAAAACGCCAGTTACTGAAGTTTAAGGAGTAGAAGAGGTCCAATGTCACACATTATTGCCCAACCCTGCATCGGTACGAAGGACACCGCCTGCGTGACGGTGTGCCCCGTCGATTGCATTCACCCCACCAAGGACGAGGCCGAGTTCGAGGCTGCCGAACAGCTCTATATCGATCCTGACACCTGTATCGATTGCGGTTTGTGCGTCGATGAGTGCCCCGTTACCGCCATCTTCCCCCAGGAAGATCTCCCGGCCGAATGGGCATCGTTCATCGAAAAGAACACCGCCTACTTCAAGAAGTAGCCGCCCGCGCCGCAGGCCCGGAAAAGTTTGGAGAATCCATGAAACGTCTCGTGCTCTGTGCCGCGATGATGCTCCTGATCGCCGGGTGTGCGCAAAACACAAAACCCCCAACCGAATCATCGCCCGTGCCCGCCACGCAAGCCTCCGCCAAACCGGTCAACACCCACTGCGCCGTCCATCGCGGCGACGAGATCGCTCCGAAAGTCACCTACCTCTATCAGGGCAAAGTCATCGGATTCTGCTGCGAAAAGTGCGTCGCGGAATTCAAAAAAGATCCGGACAAGTACATGAAGGATCTTAAATAGTCCGCGAACATTCCACCGTAACGATCCCAGACGGCCCGCCCCGTGCGGGCCGTTTTCGTTTTGTCGCTTCACGTGTTTCTTGTGACACGGGTTTTTAACCCGTGGGGTACCGCGCTGTCGTGAGACGATCACCGGCTATTCGACGATGACCAACACAGTTTGTACGGGTTGAAAACCCGTGTTACGAACGAGGCAACGGCTCAAACGGATCCCCCGCCGAATCCAGCAGATGCTCCAATTGGATTTGCAGATCGCGATATGTGCGCAATACGTGATGCCCGAGTTCGGTCAGCGTCGCGCCGCCTCCCCGACGGCCCCCCGTGGCGGTGGTCACCAGCGGCCGGGGCCACCGGTGGTTCATCGAATCCAACAGCATCCACGCCCGGCGATAACTGAATCGCAGCCGTCGCGCCGCTTCCGAAAGCGATCCGCACACGGCGATCTGATCCAACAAATCCGCCCCCGCTTCGTTGAGCGCCCGGCTGCCCCCGGTCTCAATCCAAACCTGCCCGCGCAAGACCCGAAGATTTGCAGGTGTTGTCGGAGCCGATGAAGTCGAAGGGCTCGCGCGCCCGCTCGCTCGCGTGCCAGGCGCTGGCCGCTCCCGCTTAGTCATTGGCGGCTTCGGTTGAGATAATCACTTCCGTGGCCTTGATGACCGCAATCGCCTCGCCGCCTTTTTTAAGCTTCAATCGTTTGGCAGACGACGAGCTGATAAGCGAAACGATTTGATGCCCGCCGCCAATGTCGATTGCCACCTCGGTCATGACCGACCCGCTCTTGACCGAAACGACTTTGCCGCGGAATTGATTTCGTGCGCTCAGTGCCATCGCCCTATTGTGCAGGCGCCTCTGTTTTCATGCTAGTATCCGCGCATAATCACATTCGCCCGGCAACATGCAACGATAAGCCCAACCTGAAGATAACATGAAGACTGCAACAATTGCGCAGACGATCTTTTCAGCGGAAAAACTCGTAAGAAGCGGAAGAATTGCCCGCAACCGGCGAACAATAGTAAGACCGGACATTATAATTCGTATGTCCTTCAGGATTGGGGCGGACTTAGCGGCGGTAATCAGGAGTTTTTGATATGCTACGAAGTCGTAACAAAAATGCACCGGCCGATCGTCGCCGGCGCGAATATGTTTCCCAGGCCACTTTCGTCATTGAGGGACTTGAGTCCCGCCAATTGCTCTCTTCAACTGCGGACGTGATCTTCAGGCCCGCGATCCTTCTCAACCAGGCCGACACCTCGGCCACGCCCACTGCATCCACAACGCTGAATACCACCGTTCAGGGCTATACCCCCGCTCAGATCCGCAAGGCCTATGGCTTTGACAAGGTTAGCTTTGGATCCGGGTCATCCACCGGCGATGGTTCGGGCCAGACCATCGCGATCGTCGACGCCTACAACGATCCGAATATCGTCAGCGATCTGGCCGTATTCGATAAGCAATTTGGGCTCGCGGCCCCAACCAGCTTCCAAATCGTCAGCCAGACCGGTAGCACGACCAAGCTCCCCAAAAGCGATGCCGGCTGGGCGGGCGAAATCGCACTCGATGTCGAGTGGGCGCACGCCATCGCGCCGGGCGCGAATATTCTTCTGGTCGAAGCCAGTTCATCCTCGCTCGACGATCTGATGACCGCCGTCAAATATGCGCGATCGGCGGCGGGCGTTTCAACCGTCTCGCTCAGCTGGGGCGGCAGCGAATTCTTCAGTTGGAATTCGCAGGGTGAGTTCTCCGGGCAAGTCCAATATGACCCGATCTTCACCACGCCCGCCGGCCACCAGGGCGTTACCTTCATTGCCGCCTCGGGCGATAGCGGAAGCTCGAGCGGCGTGCTCTGGCCCGCAAGCTCGCCCAATGTGCTGTCCGTAGGCGGCACCACGCTCAGCACAACCTCTTCCGGCGCGTATGGCTCCGAAACCACCTGGAGCGGTACCACCGGCGGTTACAGCCAGGTCGAAAGCGAGCCCTCTTACCAATCCAACGTTCAAACCACCGGCGCCCGAAGCGTGCCCGACGTTTCATTCAATGCCGATCCCAATACCGGCTTTGCCGTTTATGATTCGCTTCCCTACAGCGGATATGCCGGCTGGCAGGAAGTGGGCGGCACCAGCGCCGGCTCGCCGCAATGGGCGGCTCTGATCGCCATTGCCAACCAGGGGCGCGTCGCAAAGGGACAGGGAACCCTCGATGGCGCGACCCAGACGCTCCCGCTCCTGTACAGCGTGTACCCCACGCTCTCATCCACCAGCGATACAGCCTACACCAACACCTTTAACGACGTGATCGATCCCGCACCGTCGGGCCGATATCACTGGCGCTGGGGCTGGGGCTCCAGCGGCAATCAATCCGTAGCCGGTTACGACACCGCCACGGGCCTGGGCACGCCCGAAGCGGCATCGGTTGTCTCCACGCTGATCGGCAATGGTTCAACCAGCACGGGTTCCGGCTCAACGGGCAGTACAGGTTCAACCGGCACTGGCAACGGCTCCATAGGCACTACGCCCACGCCCGCTCAGCTCCCCGCTTCGCCGCTCGATGGATCGATCATATCCTCTCTCCCGGTGTCTGTGATCGATGGCGAGAACGGATCGATCCGCCTCCGAATCACCAATGGCTCAAGCTCGAAATTCTCCGGCCCGGTGTTGATCAATCTCTATGCATCACTCACCGGAACCGCGACCGCCAACGACACCCTGCTGACCTCAACTTCCCTCGCGAATGTGACGTTACGCACAGGTGCGAGCAAGGTCCTCAAGCTGAAATTCAGCTATCCCTCCGGCGCCGCGGACGGAAACTACTTCATCACCGCCGCGATCACGGCCACGGGCACCAACACCGCCGCCGCAAACGTCGCGTCGTCAACAAAGGTGGCCATCAGTTCCGCCAAAGTCGATCTAGCCACCACGTTCGCCAGCGGTTTGCCCATCACGGTCACGCCGGGATCGAGTGACGATCTGATTGTCAGCATCAAGAACGTGGGAAACATCAACGCCTCGGGCACGCTCGACCTCAAGCTCTATGCCTCAGCCGATGGGGTGATCGACTCCAACGATCAACTGCTCTTCAGCCTGCCAGGTAGATCGATCAATCTTAAGGCGGGTCGCGCGATGACCTTCAAGGTGCATTTCGTCGCCCCGTTGGGCATCGCCGCCGGAACTTACAAGCTCATCGCGTCCGGCGTCTCCTCAACCTCTCCCGGCGATACCAATTCGGCCAACGATACCGCCGTTGTGGCAACGGTCTGATTAATGAACATCAGGATCAGGTAACGATGGGAGCATGGCAACGTGGACGATAAGATGTACAACCATCACGATGCGCAAGCATTTTCGTGACACGGTGCTTCCCCTTCGGGTCTGCCTTCGGCTCTGAGGCTCAGGCTCGAAGAGAGCCTCAGGGTCGAAGACAGCCCGTGAGGCCGCGGTATCCCGCGGCCATCGGCCAAGGGCCGATCCAGCAATCGCGCCAGCGAGAAACGTGGGTCTATAGGTAAGGGGCCACTGGCGGTAACCCATCGCGCTTATTGCCGCTCAGGCGCTTGCCAGTCTTCCTCCGGCGGATTCAGCACCGGGGGCATGTTGCCCCATATGGCCGTGTCTTCGGCCAGGTCCGAATACTGCGGCTCCAGCGGATGGCTTGAAAAAAGCGCCCCGCCTACCGCTCCACGACCGGCGATCACGGATTCGCCCGTGTCATCCAGAAGAAAGGGAATCTGCGGGGGAAGCACATTGATCTCCATCTGCCCTGGAAATGTCTCCGCCTGCGGCGAAGCCAGCGGCTGCGGATTGCGGTTGGCGGTGGGGGCCTGCGAGGCCGCATCCGCTTCGCGACCCGTTCGCCGCAAAAGCTCCTGGTGCGAAACCTCCTCCGCGCTCATCACAATCAACCCAAGCTCCTGTGCCTGGGCGCGGGCGGCATGATCCGTCCGCTCTGTGAACACGCGACCACTGCCGGGATCATGAACCGCGTAGTAACTGCCTCGCGGCCCACGAACCATATAGAGCACCACACCCCCCGGCATCGGGTGATTACCCATATACAAACCCCTTACGCAAAAGACTTGGCTGGCCTCCCCATTCTACCGACCGAAATTGAATTCGTGCCCAAATTTCAGCAAAAATTTTGGAGAAAATTGCCGCGATGCCAAAGCGCACAAAAGCTTAATATCGCGCGCGCTCACGACATCGCCCATGGTCGTCCATCCAAAAGATTGAATCACGCAAACGCCTTTTGCAGTACCGCCAGGCTCTTGGGGATGCCGGTCAACGGGTTCTCATGTCCTTCGAATTCCAGCGACAGATACCCGTGATAGCTCGCTTTATGCAGGATCTGCGCGATGCGCGGGTAGTCCAGATCGAGCGTATACCAGAGCCCGCCGCCAAAATAGGTTTTGGCGTGAACCATCGAGGCCAGCGGCGCGATCATTTCGATTTTGTCGTACGGGTCTTCCAGGAAATTTCCAATGTCGCACGTGGCCCTTAGCCATGGAGAATTGACCGATTCAACAATCCGCTTCACGCCCCCCGGCGTCCGCCCAAGGCCCCAGTGATTTTCCAGGCCCATCGTCACGCCGCACTTCTCGGCGGTCGGGATGCACTGCTGAAAGCAGTCGATCACCCACTTGAATCCTTCCTCATCCGTATGTCCTTCCAGCGGCGGCTCGATGCCGCGATGGGCCATCAGGTCGTCGAAATTCTTGCTGGTGCCCCACGTGCCCGTCTGCACGCGCATCGTTGGGATGCCAAGTGAATACGCCGTCTCGAGATATCCGATGGTCATCTCAACATTCTTTTTTTGCAGATTCTCATCCGGCGTCAGAAACGTCTGATGCGTGGCCAGTCCATACAAATCCAATCCATTAATCGCGGCATGCCGTTTCAGCCCCTGCATGTACGCCTTGTCCGCCTTGTGGTCCGCGCCGATTTGCCGCTCCAAAATCTCAATCCCCGCAAAACCCCACCCAGCCGCCAGATCGAGATTCTTTTTCAGATCGCGGAACTGATTGTTCGTGAACTGCCACAGCGAGTAACTGGCCAGCCCAATTCGATTGGGCGCGCGACCCGGCGCCGGCGCGGCAACTTCCGCCGGCTGCTGCTGCGGCATCGCATGAACCGCCGAAGCGGCAAGCGCAGCCGCGGCTCCCCCTGCAAGAAACTGACGGCGTGTGGTGCTCATGGGCTCTTCCTTTCCAATTCGATGTGGGGCAAATGTCTTAAGCAGCGATCAATTCGTGCTCGATGGCGCATCAGCATAACCGTCAGTCCATGCCTCTTGCCAGAACAATGCAACTCGCCATTGCCGGGTCATTTAGCCAGGAGCTCAATCCCCCACATGCTTGCCGCCGCGATAATCCCCGCAACCAGCAGCGTGATCACCCACGACAGCACAATCTCCGTGACCTTTGCCCACTTCACCGCCGCCGGGTTGTTCTTCAGACCCGCGCCAACGATCGCACCGGTGGATACATGGGTCGTCGACACCGGAAGGCTCATCCATGATGCCGCCGAGACCAACGCGGCGGTTGTGATGCTCGCCGTCAGCGACTCCGCCAGCGGCAGGGGGGTTAGCTTTTTCGCCAGTGTCTCCAGCACCTTCCGTCCCGAGAGATATCCGCCGAACGCCATCGCCACCGTAACGACCGCAATCCCAATCGCCGGCGGATTGGAAACCTTGGCCACCGACAGCGCGACAATACTCAAGGCGGCCATCTTCGGCGCATCATTCCATCCGCGCGCAAACCCCACCAATCCGCCGCTGGCCCAGTGAATGGCGTTGGCGGTTTTAGAGCTTGTCACCGCCACAAAAGCCCCGGATGTTTCGCAAACGGCCGCATTGCCCGTAGTGATCGTCATCACAGGGCCTGACGAGCGCGTGGCCGCGCCGGCGCCATCCAACGCCTCAACACCCACCGCTTCCCTCTCCTCCACGCACACGCACGAATCGCGATACCGCCGAGTCAAACCCACCACCGGCCACGCGACCAGATAAACCAGCAGCGTCGAGACAACCGGCCCAAGCACCAGCGGAACCGCCACGCTCCGCCCCAGAAAAGCCCACACAACCTGCTGCCGTCCATAGGCGACCAGCCCGGCCCCAACCAACCCGCCCACAATCGCGTGCGTCGTCGAAACCGGCAGCCCGCTGTACGTTGCGCACACCACCCACCCAATCGCCCCAATCAAAACCGCGACAAAAAACGCGCTGCTCACGGGCATCCCGGCCACAAACATCTTCGCCTTGAACGCCTCAATCATTCCCCCCGCAACCGCAAACGAAAATGCCGCACCGATTGCCGTGGTAATCGTCGCCCACAGCAGCGCCTGCCGCGGCGTCGCCGCGCCAAACCCCACCAGTGTCGCCACACCTTTGCTGTTATCGTTCGCCCCATTCACGTAGCTCAGCACCGCCACAAGAATCACAACAACAGTTAATACAAGCATGCGCTATCTCATTTCAGGCCACTGGGTTTCGAGCCAACCCACGCCCCGCATTTCATGATAATCTTAAGAGTATTTGAATGTATTACGCGCATCGCCAAATGCAAGCTTGCCGCGGTCGATGGTACAATTCGATCAACTGGTTGAGGCCATGATCCACAAATCAACATTGAATGCGTCTTCGATTCTGCTCTGCCTCCTGCTGCTCCCGCCGTCGATACTGGCCCTGGGCTATATCGGAACCATCGGCGTTGCAGTCCGCCGTAATGCGCCGACTGGAATCAACCCCGCTTACGAGACGATGATTCTAACAGCCGGCCAGGGTCGCGTTCGATATTGGATTGAAACGGATCCTTCCGCCCCCTCGGCCGGTCCCGCGCGCACAGCCTTCTACTTGTATCCGGTCTGGCCCTTCCGCCCGCCCGAAATGAGACGCTCAATCTGGGAATTCGACGCCCACGCCCTGGTCTTAACCAAAGGCGGCGCAACCGCATTCATTCTGGCCTGCCCAATCTGGTGCGTGGCATTGCCCTGGCTCGTATTCCCGGGCATCTGGCTCTGGCGCCGCCGACGACAAAGGCACAACCCACCGGAAGGTTTCTCAGTCGTCGAAATTGATACCCATCGGCGCGCTTTCAAAAGCGCCGACTCTTTAAAAACAACCCTGTCATCCTGAGCGCGAGCGAAGGACCCGCAATCTGAGACCGTTAACTTGACGCAAAACAACTTGGACCCCATACATAACCCCGAACACTCGAATAGACCCCCACGCCGGTGGCAGAGCTGTACTCAGCGCCGCCCCGGATTCTCCAAGTGCCGCAATTCGCGGCGCCAGAAGCCGGGGTGGCGTTCCGCGGAGTACCGATGCACTGGGCCGATGAAGACCCGATGGTAATCGTAGTCCGCGCTCGCCCAGATTTTGTCGCGTACGAAGGAAGCGCGCCTTCTTGCCCCCTCTCCCTTCGGGAGAGGGCTGGGGTGAGGGCGAATGCAAGGCGCCGTTCCTTAGGCGCAATGTTTTTTCTGGTTCCCGGAGCGACATTCTCATCGCGTTTGACCACACCCGTGGACCAATCGTCCCGCCGCCCCATCCTTCTTTGCAACGGCGGGTGTCACAAAAAGCGCAGGGTAGTGGAGTATTCTCTCCTTCCCCCTCACCCCAGCCCTCTCCCGAAG
>DAIRGS010000008.1:0-50289 GCA_036794395.1 Tepidisphaeraceae bacterium
CAGGGATAGATGGTGTTGCTCTTTCCGGCCACAAATCCCCAGTTGTAAGCCGCCACGTGCTCCTGCTTGAGCAGGGCCAGAATTGGGTCGAAGGTGCTGCCGCGGGGGCGGGCCATGTATTCGGTACACAGGATGGGCCGGCTGTATCGGCCGAGATTGTGGATCTTTTCCTTCATCACCGGCGCGGTGTCGTAGCCGTGAAATGAAACCGCATCCGATTGCTCGAGCTGAAGATGCTCGGTCGGCGACAGTTTCGAAGGATCACCCCACGTGCCGATCCAGACCCCTGAAGTGATCGGCTGCGATGGATCCGCCGAGCGAGCCCATTCGAAAGCCAGCTTCAGCATCTCGACAGTTTTTTCCTTCTTGCCAGCCGGCTCCTGATTGAGCTTGTCTTTTCCGTAGCTGCTGTCATTGGTATTGTCGGGCTCATTCCAGATATCCCACACCTGCACTCGGCGATCGTTCTTGAAGTGCCCGATCACACCTTTCACATACGCCTCAAGAACTTTGTGCCGGGCCGGGCCCATTAAATCATGAGCGCCTGGCGACTGAACCCAGCCGGAATTGTGCAAGCCCTCCTGGGGTTCGCGTTGCTTGCCGAGCTTGGGGTTCGGATCCCACACGCTGTCAAACAACACCAGCGTTGCCCCGATGTGATGCTTGTCGGCAATGGCGAGAAACTGGTCGATTCGATTGATGAATCCATCTGCGTCCGCCTCGTAAGGCAGATGATGCAGGAACACGCGCATGCTGTTGAAGCCCAGACCCTCGGCCCAGCCCAGCTCCTTGTCGATCTCGGCTGGATCGAAAGTGTCAGCTTGCCACATCTCAAGCTGATTGATCGCTGATGCAGGTGCGAAATTACTTCCCACCAGCCACGGCGTCCGCTGCTGCCATGCTTTGGCCTGCGCGTGGCTCCATATTTCCCGCGCCGACAATGAGTGGGCCGAAACGCACAGCAGCAGCGCAATGTGCACGGTGAAAATGATCTTTTTCATTGTCTCCTCCGCGATATGTGCCTCATGAATCCGAACACTTGATTCAATGGGGCGGTATTCGAAATTCAAGATTAAACTCGGGAGCGGCATCAAACACGCGCTGCAGATCCTGCTCGGGCGTGGATGGCGGTGGATCGGCTCCGGGTTCGACCGCGTGGCCGGCGCGCTCGAAGAATTGCTCGAAACCCGCGGGTGAGTATGTGACCAGCATGCGCGCCAGGGAGTCGCTGGCATTTTTGAAAGAGTGCAACATGCCCCTGGGCACGTGGATGAAGGACCCTGTCCTGGCTTGAAAAGGTCGATCGCCACAGATGAAGGACATTTCGCCTTCGAGGATGTAGAAGCTTTCGTCCTCGCGATGATGAATATGCGGCGGCGCGGCGTTGCCGGGGAAGCACTCGGCCTCAACGGTTCCGTAGCTGCCTTTGGTCTGTTTTCCGGTCACTTTAAAGGTGTAGCGGGCCCCCAGCAGCCACACCGATTTGCCCTCGCGCGGGCCCGCCGTGATGAGCCTGGGGCTCGTCTCCTCGTCTGCCGCCGGCATATTTGCCTCCTGAGGTTTTTCAGAATATTGGGAAGGTCGCGCAATTGAAAGTCGGCAGCTGCGTTGCGTCTGGGTAATCGCGCGTGCATGTGTATGGGATGGCGAGGTTGTGGCCAAGGCAAAGGATTGTTTAAGAATCCGGTAGGCACAAAGCCTTGCGCTCCCGGAAAAGCCACATGATTGCCCGGTACTGGGTCAGTTTCAATTCCTCGCCGAATCCTTTGGAATAATTCGCCCCGTTCAGGCTACTATTCCTGCACGAGCTTATCCTGAGTCACCACATGCCGGATAGGGAGGGAAGCCTCATGCTCACCCGTCTATGCTTGTTTTTCTTCCTCGTCATCACCGCCGCCTCTAATGCCGCCGACGAACCACCGCCAACCCTCCGACCCAACGCCGGCATGAAGTCCGCGATCGAACAATCGTTCAGAATACACCTGCTCCGCGATACCCACGACCCGACCCTTGTCGAAGTCATGATCCAGATAGACAAACCCCCCATCCCCATGGCGTTCGACGTCTCCCTCCGCTTCGGCAACAAGACCCTTCCCGTCGGCCCAATGGCGTGGGACCAGATTCGTTCGTGGTCCTATGACGTTGACATCCCCGTGGGCATCAAATCGGCAGACCTGATCTTCACCGCCAACCCTGCGGCAGTCCGACGACTTCAGATTATCAACCCGTTTGCCGTCCACCACCTCACCACCATTTGGGAAGGCACCGCTGTGGTCAAAGCAGTCCAGATTAGCCAGCAATCCCTCGCGGGCATGGAAGCCTATCCACCGGCAAAGCCTGAACTCTTACCGCAATTCTTCGCCGACGAACTCATCGGCCACTCCGTCGTGGTCGACCGCTTCCGCCAGGATTTCGACGCCCCCGCCGCGCAACAAGCACTGGAGAATCTGCTGAAGGAGAATCCCCACGACCCGGTCATCCCATACAACCTTGGCTGCATCGCCGCCGCCCGAACCAACTGGCAACGCGCGATTGAATATCTCGCCCAGGCACGCAACGCCCCCGGCTCCCCCGTCGCCGACGAGGCCCAGCACCAGCTCCGATGGGTCGGCGGGTGGGTCGCCTATCTCGCTTCCAGGGACAAAGAAGTACCTCCGATGTTCACCCTCGCCACAATGTATGAAAATGGGTGGGGGCCGGCCCGCGATCTCCGAATCGCCAAGCGTTATTACCGCAACGCCGCCAATGCCGGCGACGCTCGCGCCATGACCCGCCTCGGAGCCCTGTACGCCCAAGACCTGAAAGCTGCCACCGATCCCAAGGCTCAAGCATGGTATCGGGATGAAATGCTTTCGATGTACCGCCAAGCCGCAAAACTCAACGACCCGGAGGCCAAAGCATGGCTCGCCCAGCACGACGCACACTGATTGCTGCTTCCATGATGCTGGCCGGTGCCCTCGGCCTGGTCGCCGTCCTCGCGACGCGCGCCGCCGAAGCACAGTCCGGCGATTCAAGCGCCGGCTACGACCAGTGGGTCGCAAAGTACGCAGCTAAATCACTCGACGACAATCTTGTGGAGATCACACTCGTCAACGACGAACGCGCCAGCAGCGACATGTTCCACGGGGATCGGTCAAGCATCAGCACATTTGCCGTCAAATCGAACGGCAAAACATGGCGTGAGTCTGTCGCCCCGCAGTCGCTGACGCGTCTTCGGGAACTCGTCTCCGATCTACCCGCCGACGCCCACCTTCTGCCGCCTCCCGAACGACGTATCCTTATTCAGGCGGCCGCTGCGACCCGCGTCTACGACCTCGCCAACCTCCCCGACGCGGTCGTCGAACTCCTCCGCATCAGCAACTCCGGCATCGGTACCTGGCACTACACCTTCAAATCCCAGCGCCAGATCGACATCCGAACCGGCGGCCCCCTCCTGCTCGCCCCCGACGGCAAGCGCCTGCTCTGCGGCCTCGATATCCTGGCGATCCCCACGTACGAACCGCTCGGCGAACTGGAGTTGGAGGGTTACATGGGCATCACGATCAGCTCCAAGGGCACGATCGCCGCACTGATCGATTCCCGTGGAGAAACGCACTGCGGATGCTTGATCTTCGACCCCTCAAGCTTGAGGCCGGCCCGAACCCTCGAGGATCCCCGCGATAGCATGGCGATTCCCCACGACCCCAGTTTCACACCCAACGCCCGCGGCCTGGTTTTCAGCATGGCGCGTGAACTCCGCTACTATGACACCACCACCTGGCAGCGTGTTGACCCGGCCCCCGGAATCCCTGCCGACACCATCCAGTGGAACCCCTCCAAAACGTGGCGCCACGCCGTCATGATCACCGAGCGCGACGCTATTTTAACCTGGGACGCTCAATCCAAGACCGCGCGGGAACTCGACAAAACTTCGTACCTGCACGGCACCGCCTTCTCGCCCGATGAATCCTTGGTAGCAATTGCCACCACAAACAAGGATCGGTATTCCAACGCGCGCCTTCGAATCTTCAAAACCGACACGGGTCAACTCGCAGACGAACTGCGCTTCAATGACATCGGCGGCGATGGTTATATTGACCCCCAGTGGACACCCGACGGCCGATACGTCTTGGCTGTCACGAAACCCCGGGGCGCCTCCCATGCCCAATACGTGAGCCTCTGGAGCGCCAAATCCGGCCGCCACCGCGCCGACTTCGATTGCGACCTTGGCGTTGGCGGCGTCCTCCTGCCCCCTCCGGGCGACCAACTCATCGTCAGCTGCGGCGGCGGACTCCTACGCTTCTTTGACTTCGCCGCCGCCATCCGAAAAATCAGCGCCTTCGAAGACTCGCTCGCAACTTCCACAGTCTCCCAACCCAGCGCTCGCGACCGCTGAAACCATTCCGCAATTCTCGGTATTGTTCCACGATTGCCCTTACACGCATCTTGGCTGGCCAACCCCAACCCCGCATGTCGCCATGCACAACTACGGAACGGACTGCGGAACCTTGTGACATCTGCGTGCGAAGGTTGGTGTTTAATTCGGCGGTGTTCTTGCCCATGCCGATATACGTTCACTAAAGCATGGAATTCATACTGACGGACAATTGACTGACCCGAGCAACGCGTCAGCGTCCGACAATCGATAGGGGGGAGCTCGTAGGGTTATAAGAGCAGGTGAAGCGTGCGCAGAGGCTGGAAGCTCGTGTTGTGCGCAGCATTTGCACACATGGGGTGTCTTCACGTCGGCTTCAGGTTGAGGGGGATATATTTCCGCACGTCCTCCAAAGGACTAGGCGCCACGGCGAAGGCCTTAATTCCCTCAAGGCCAAGACCCGCACGCCTCGCCGCGCGAACGGTGACTCGCGCGGCGAGGCGGCGTCCTGGTTTAGATCAGCCGAAAAGGTGTTGTTTAACCTGGAGTAATGTCATGAATCGCAAACTCAAACTTAAAGCCACCCGTCGTGCGCATCGCGCCGCAATTGAATCGCTCGAAAAGCGCACGTTCTTTTCGACCGCCCATCTTCCCGCGGGAATCGAGGCGGCGCTCAATGCTCCCGCTCATTCAGCCAGCGCGTTGAGCGCATCCCCGGCAAACGCATCTCATCATGTTCAAGCCAATCCAACGACCGAACAGAGCAATTTTGATCCTGCCGCGGCCGCACCGCAGGCGGCTCCGGCAAGGTTCAGCCAGGATGCCGCGTTTGTGCCTTCTTCCGCCAGCGCCGTTCCCAATGGCACGTTGCCGGTGGGTGCTTCGATGTTCGTATCGCAAGTCTTCGCGTTGCTGAGCCGGGTGTCGATTCCACCCGCATCGGCCGTTACAGCGCCGAGCGATGCGATTCCTTCGGCGATCGCTTCCACAACCACAACCGATGCGAGCATTGGGGTGATGGCCGTGGAGGCTTCGGCGGCGACGCGGACACCGATGTCTCTTGCATCGACGACCGTACCGGCGTCCGCGATCCAATCCGTTGCGAGCGCTGATCTGGCGGTTACGACCGTCACGATTGCCGACACTACCGCTCCCAATCCAATTTATTCGACGCCAAGCATTGCCGTTGCTCCGATGCCGGTCATCGCGCCGCAGTCTGATCCTTCGACGATCAATAACCAGTTGGGCGCCATCGCCGCGGCCATGGTCCATACCGCCGCGGGCCGTTTTGCGCCAATCGCTCAGGCGATCGCCAGCTCAGCCGAGGTACTGACAGTCCAGGACATCGCGCCGATCGCCTACAACTTCGTGCGATTCGACGCGAGTGCATTCCTGACTGGCGCTGTCGCTGATTTCACGAACGATCTGGCATCAATGACGCATATGCCCGACGTGCATGGCTTCACCCCCGACCCGCGCTGGGCGTGGTTGATTACCGGTGCAGTCATCACGGCCGATGTGGTACTGATCGCCCAATGGCAGATACGCCGGGCGCAGGCCAATCGTGCAAGGGTTGCGTCAACGGGGTCGCTGTTCAGTGCAACGTTCGTATCTGAGTTTGTTCACGAGTGAAGGACCTGACTGACCGTGCGCGATTCAGCATCATCGGTTTTTCGTGCCACGGCTTTCTAAGCCGTGGTTGGGGGAGCCGCGGGCTCGGCGCCGGGTGAGATGTGGGAAAACCAACTTCCCCGAACCATGCATTTTCTTCCGACCAATCAGAACGTTGTCCGTATGTCGAGACCTGGTTTTCCCAAATCGACCCGTCGCTGGAGGTGATCTCCCTCGATCATGGGCTGGAAGCCCATGCCACGAGACCGTTGACACCCCGCTCCGTGGGGCATCGACACTGAGAGGATCAATGCTTTTCGATTGCGTTTAATTTTATCGCCATATACGTCTTCACGTCTCCTTCAGGTTGACCTTTTTATATTCCGCCCGTCCTCAAATGGATTGGGCGCCACAGCGCGACGGCCTTCGTTCCCTCGAGACCGGCGACTGGATGCCTCGCCGTGCGACCAGTGACTCGCGCGGCGAGGTGGCGCCCGTCCACTTTTCAAGAAAGGATGATCGACAATGTCCACCCGCACTTTTATGGCGTCAATGGTTCTGATGGCTGGTGCAGCCGGCCCGTTAATGGCGCAGCAGGTTCCTCCCGACGGCACAGGAGGTGCGCGAAGCTCGCGCTGGGGCTAAGACCGATCTGGGGGCGGCCCAGGAGGATCTCAAGCAATCCACTTCGCCGCGTCAGCAGGCAGCGCTCCTGGCCATGGGCGTCCTGGAGTAATCGATTAAGGCCCAACAATTTTTCATCATCGTCCCAGGCGCTGCCCCGCTCGGGCCTCACAAGGTTCCAACATGAATCAGCCTTCACGCAGCGTCCTGTGGGCGTTGGTGTTGTTTTTGTGCGTCGCCACTTTGGCAGACGCGCAGTCAATCACCCGCCCGGCTCTCAATTCTGCCACTCAGCCCTCCACCCGGGTTTCGTTGAAGTTCGATAACGTGCCGGTGGTTTCGGTGCTCGATCAGTTGTCAAAGGATTATGGATTTCAGATTGCGGTTAATGAGGCGTCGCCCGACACGCGGGTCACAGTGATCAGTTACAACGCGATTACGTCCGACGAGGCACTTTCACTGC
Source organism: Tepidisphaeraceae bacterium (assembly GCA_036794395.1). Classification (GTDB taxonomy): domain Bacteria; phylum Planctomycetota; class Phycisphaerae; order Tepidisphaerales; family Tepidisphaeraceae; genus DASXMX01. The sequence goes on from DAIRGS010000008.1 coordinate 7,053, forward strand.
TGAACGCAGCGCTCAAGTCGAAAGATTTTGTGGTCATCAAGATGGGGATGATTCTGAAGATACTGACGCGCCGGCACGCCAGAGAAGCGCCGCCGGTGTTTAACGGATCGGATCCGGATGAAATTCCGGATAGCGATGATCTGCGTACGCAGGTGATGCCGGTGGGCAAGCTGGACGCGGTGAAGCTGCGCCAGGATCTCACGCCGATCATGTCGACGGATGCGAATGTAATGGCCAACGCGGCAAGCAACGCGCTGGTGGTGACGGATGGGGCTTCGAACATTCGGCGGTTGGCGAGAATTATCACGTCGCTCAACGCACGGCAGACGGCGGCGACGAGCATGCGCGTGGTGAAATTGAGGTACGCCGACGCCGAGGCAGCCGCGAAATTGATCACGACGCTGTTTGCCCAGCCTGAGACGACGCAGACGAATGGCAATCCGCGGCGTGGTGGCGGCGGGCCGGGCGGTCCCGGTGGTTTTGGTGGGCCGGGCGGATTTGGTGGGCCGGGCGGGTTCGGTGGCCCAGGCGGGGGCGGACCCGGAGGGGGCGGCAATTCGAGCAGCGAGCAGTTGGGACAGGGCAAGATCAACGCAGCGGCGGACCAGCGGACCAACACGGTTGTTGTGACCGGTCCGCCGGACGATCTTTCGACCATCGTGGGAATGCTGCACGATATCGACTCCAATCCATTGACCGAGCAGGCGGTCTTTATCTATCGAGTGAAGAATGGGCAGGCGGTGGATATGGCGGCGACGCTGAACGGGCTGTTTCAGCAGACCGGCACGCCTAATTCCTCGCGAAGCTCGACCAATCGGACATCGGCCACTTCAAATTCGCGATCCACGTTTGGAACCAGCAACACGAACACCGGCGGACGTGGAGGCGGCGCGGGTGGATTGGGCGGGAACGGCGGCGGTGGCAATGGATTTGGAGGAAACACGGGTTTTGGAAATGCGGGCGGCAATAACGCGTCTGCCGGAGGTGGTGGCGGTGGAGGCGGAGCGCGAACGGGATCGACTTCAACCAGTTCGGCGGCGGCAAGTCTTGTGGGGCAGGTGTATGTGGTCGCGGATGTCGATACTAATTCGCTATTGGTGAATACGGCCTCGAAGTTTGAGGCGCAGGTGCGCGGGATCATTGCTGAACTGGATCGGCCGGTTCCGCAGGTGCTGATCAAGGTGCTTGTGGCGGAAGTGACGCACGATAATAACGCTGATTTCGGCACGGATTTCTCAATTCTTAATGCCCGACCAAATGGTAACGGGCAGAGTTTCGGGCAGGCGTTTGGCTCGCCGAGCACGGGATTGGCGATCAACTTTCTGGAGAACAATTTGAATGTGACGCTGCATGCGCTGGCGCAGCAAAACAAGCTTGATGTGTTGTCGCGGCCATATATTTTGGCCAGCGACAATCAGGAGGCTTACGTGATGGTCGGCCAGCAGGTGCCGATCGTGACGAGCAACACGCTGACCGCGCTGGGGCAGACGGTAAGTAACTATTCGTATCAGAGCGTGGGGATCATTCTGGATGTGACGCCGCACATCAATCCGGATGGGATTGTGACGTTGCAGGTTGCGCCCGAGATCTCGCAACTGACGGCTCAGACAGTGACGGTGGGTTTGGGGGTGAGCGTGCCGGTGATTGCCAGCCGGCAGGCCAGCAGCATGGTTGCGATCAAGGACGGGCAGACGATTGTGATCGGCGGATTGATGCAGGATCAGAAGACGGTCACCATCAATAAGATCCCGCTCATTGGCGACATCCCGATTATTGGGTCGATTTTCAGCCGGACGCAGATCGATAAGACCAAGACGGAGCTATTGCTGTTTTTGACTCCGCATGTGGCTTCCGAGCCGGGGCTGTTGAAGCCGATGAGCAGCGATGAGATGCAGGGGACGCAACTGACGCCCAAGGCTGTAAGTCCCGGGACGTTTGATGAGCACATGCGCGGGCTGCAACGCGGGACGACGCAACCTTCGGTGGACGCGGGTCGGCGGTGAACTGGACTGGGATGGAATTTAGCACAGAGCCCACAGAGGACACGGAGAACACAGAGGAAGAATTGGGAAATGAAGCAATCTCGGTATGCCAAAATGCTTCATCGGGCGAGGCGCCGATTGTCATCCTAAATAACCGTGCGCGATTCCGCGCCATTGCTGTTTCGTGGCACGGCTTTCCAAGCTAATGCCATTAACCCGTAAGTCCGCGCCCCTGCGCGCTTTGCAGAGACTAGCGCGCGGCAAGGTCTCCTGTCAGAATGGTGGTGCCTAATCACCAACCAACAGGAGGCCAAGGATGGCGCGTGTCACGTCCGCTACTGTCAAACGCAAGCGGCCGTCGGAAAGCGTCGAAACAATCCGAGCGGCAGTCGCGTCGCCCCGAAGGGGCGCGTCTCCTCGAAGGATCGCGTCGCCCCGAAGGGTCGGGTCGTCCCGCCGGGCGCGGCGCCGGCCCGCGGGACCGGCGAGGCGCTGGCGCGGCTGGATCACAAGGCCACGCGTGGTCAAGAAAAGACCCAAGGCGTACCCGAAAATGAGCAACCCCAGGCCCACACTCCGCCGCCAACTGCTGGCCCGCAGGAAGGCGGCGTTAGCTTAATGGCATTAGCTTAGAAAGCCGTGCCACGAAAACGCAATGACGGTGAATCGCGTACGGTCATTTAGTCTGTTCTCTTAATTGCGTTTTCAACTGCCGGACGACCGCCTCAAACTGTTTGGGTTCACCGCATGCCCGCGCCACCAGCAGCGCGCCTTCCAGGCAGCCAAAGAGGACACCGGCCTCGGAGGCGGGGCCTCCGGCGAAATGAAATGCGCCGATCTTGCGACCATCGCGGAGCAGGGTGGCCAGCCATCGCATGTTGTCTTTGAAGAATCCCTGCACTTCGAGCTGGACGAGGGGTTCGAGGGAGGCGAATTCCGCGCCGAGCATGCCGCACAGGCAGGCGCGATCGGCCGTGCTCATGGTTGTGCGAAAGGGCTTGATGTATCGATCAAGCTTTTCCCACGGGTCTTTGGAGCCGCGATCAATCGCGGTAAGCAGACCGATCCACTGGGCGCGGTATCGCTGTACGAGAGCCGTCGCGAGAACCGATTTCCCCGCGAAATGATGGTGAATGCTGGCTTTACGAATGCCGACGCGATCGGCGATGTCCTGATAGCTGATGGCGTTGTAGCCGCGGGTTTGAATCAGTTCCTGGGCGACATCCAGAATCTGAGCGGCCGTGTCGTCATTTGCTTCATTCATAACGTTGCTATTTTGTGCTTGCATTTTCTACCTACCAGTAGGTAGGTTAACGCATAATCAGGAAATTACGAGAGAATTCCAGCAACTTTTTAGAAGGAGGCCTCGTCATGCGTGCTACTCGATCGATTTTCGCGGGCTTCGGTTTTGTCGCGCTGCTTCTCGGCGGATGCACCGGGCAATCGTCCCCGCCATCCGAACCGGCCAAGACGCCTTCGACGGCGTATGGGATGATGGCTCCGTCGCCCGCGGGGGGGGACGGCCTGGGCCGTGACGCTCGACAATATTGAAGCGTGCAGTTGCCCCACGTTCTGCCAATGCTATTTCACCGGCCAGCCCGCCCTTCATGAAGGCGGCGGGGAGGCTCATGCGATGCGGTTCTGCCGGTTTAGCAATGCGTTTAAAGTCGCCAAGGGCCACTTTGGCGACACGCAAATGGATGGCATGAAGTTCTGGATGGCCGGGGATCTGGGCGGCGATTTTTCCAAGGGGCAGATGGATTGGGCCGTGCTGCGGTTTGAGCCCTCGGCCACCCCCGAGCAGCGTAAGGCCGCGGAGGCGATCGTTCACGCGATCTTCCCGGTGAAGTGGAACTCATTTACGACCGGGCCGGATGCGAAGATCGACTGGCAGCTTACGGACGATGCCGCGATCGCGAAATTGAACGATGGCAAGTCGGCGGAGATTTCCCTCAAGCAGAATCGCGATGCCTCGGGCAAGCCGGTTGTGATCAACAACGTGCAGTTCTGGGCAGCGCCGACCAACTCGGGCGTTTGGGTGATGAAGAACGAGATCGAGGCGTATCGCGATGGCGATAAGCCCTATGAATTCAAGGGGACCAACGGGTTCTTTACGACGATCACCATGAGCTCTTCCGATACAAAGGGCGCCCAGGCCATGGGCGCAGGAGCGGCGAAGGTACAACTGCTCAAGACATCAGCGTCATCGACCGCCTGTGATAGCGGCTGTTGCGATGCGCCGAAGTGAACGGCTGCGCCAAGAGAAAATATTTGCCACAGATGGACACAGATGAACACAGATAAATGCAAAGAGAATAATTGAGCAGGCATTGGCTCGCTTGGATTTTCTTATCTGTATTTATCTGTGTCCATCTGTGGCAAATAATCTTCAGAATTCAAAATCCCTCGGCCCGCCGTCGAAGAACCATTTGGTGGCGGGTTTGGGCGAGTCGTTGAAGAAGTGGACGATTTGGTTGGCGTCGACGGTCCAGTCGTATTGGAAATCGCCGATCACTTCGGCGCGGAGGTGGACGGTGGCGTTGAACCAGTAGAGTTTCTTCAACAGCGCCTCGAATTTTTCCAGCCACTTGCGCCATTCGATTTCGACTTCGTACATGGATGCGCCAAAGTTGATGATCTGGAGTTTTGAACCGGCCTGTTGGAGTTCCTCGCCTGGCACGCCGAGCATGCCGCGCGTGAGGTGGGGGAACGCATCGCTCTCTGGAAGCGCGGCGATGATGTCCCGGTTCACTCGGTGCAGCTTATGGGGATCCGACGACATCCACTCGGCGCCCTGAATGTATCCGTAAATAATGGACTGTTTGCTCATGTTCTGGCCGGGCGGAAAAAGTAAGCTGCGGTTGCGCGCTTTGCGTCTGTATGCAACTTACCATCCAAACCCAACCCTGGGCAATCGTCCTGTTTAGAAGTGGTGCGTGGCCTTTCCGGAGGTCTGATAAACCGATGCGATGTCAGTGCAAATCGGCACAATGTAATGGTTCGCCGATCGGTCTTGCCCAGTCATTTCTTCGATAGCATTATTTCTGCTCGAGCCAATCGACCAGGGCTTCCATCCCGCCCGAGCCGTCAACCGTCAGGCTGAGCGACGGTGTGGCGGTCACGCGTTGATAGGCTCCGGTATCCCGCCGGCCGGCCGCCATGAGCGTCTGCCCGTGGGTGCACAGCACCGCGAATCCATTGACGCCCCCATATTTCATCGCGCCGGGAAGCATCATCTCATCCATGGGATCGGTGACGCGATCAAAATCGAAGCCGCCCAGATTGATGGCGGCTCGATCGATCGCGTCGCCTGCCAGGGCCCGCGCCAAGACCGCTGCCACGCCGGCTTTTCCCGTCGCGACAAGTTGAATGCTCCTGGTGCCGGCATCGCTCCGCGCAAACGCCACCGTGCTCAACAAATCCTGAACCCGATCGGCCAGAGTCGATCGGTTGTAGCCGTAAACATATCCCGCGTACTTGTAGCCCGCGTTCTCAGGCTTCGGTCGCACGGCGGCGGTCGCGCCGGGCCGCGTATTCTCCCCGCTCAAAAACAAATCCGGCGCAAGGATCACGTTTCCCCGTGCCAAAAGGTAAGCGGCTTCTCCGGCGGGCGCTCCATCCGCGTCAAACAGGCTCGATTTCCCCGCCGGGCTCGCCCAGACGATTGTCGTGCCGTTCCATTTCGAAGGCACAAGACGCGCGTAAGGCACCGCTTCGCCGCTTGCTTTACGGCCAATTGTTCCAAGTTCAAGCCGTACGCCATTGGCCAGCGTGCGATCATTCGGATGCGCACGCTCGACATCCGTCGGGGCAGGCATTGAGGCATCCGTCATTACGCGCAGCGCCGTCGCCAGCACTTTCCGATATTGCGCTGGATCGTTCTTCCAAAGCTCATCAATCTGTTTGTCCGAGGTCTCGGTTAGGTATCGTCGAAGTCCGGCCGCATCGGTCGCATCTTTGGGCCGCGGATGTTCGTCGTCATACACCGACAATTCCTTTGGCGGCACCGGTGTATAATTCTCCTCCTTGATCGGACCCGGCACGCCCAGTTTGAGATGATCGTTCATCCAGTTGTACATCATCTCCCGGCTCACCTGGTTGTAGTTGTGCTCGAACGAAAAATGCCGGCCCAGTACATTCCCCGCCGCATCGAACAAGCTGTAGATCGTTTTGATTTTCGGATACGCAACCTTTTCCATGTCGCGCGTCCAGTCATTGGCCGCGGTCATGGCCAGTGGCTTGGGAGCGAATGTAGCCGCCAGTTCGACATTATTGGTTTCGATTCGAAGCAGCGGGGCGTTCTCGCAGATGCAGCCGCCCTGCATCGCCTCGCCCACCATCACCGCCGGGAACTCGACGGCGGGGCGGTCGTCGATCGCCCCAAGTAAAAACGTTTGCGTCCCGCCCCCGCTCGCTCCCGTCACGGCAATCCGATTCGCATCCACATCCGGCAGGCTCGTCAAAAAATCCAGCGCGCGGATGCTGTTCCACGTTTGCAGTCCCATGAAGCTTTGGAGTCGGAGCAGCGCATCTGCATCGGTGAACCCGGCGCGATGCTCGATTTGCGTACTGTCGGCGTAGCCCACCATGTCGTAGTGAAACACCACGCACCCCATCCGGGCCAGCATGGCGCAGCGTGCTTGAAGCACATACTTCGCCCCCTCCATTGTCGATTCGGCGCCGAGCTCAATCTGCTTCCTGGCCAGCACGTCGGTGTTCTCATAGAACCGGCCATTGGGCCAATGCCCGTGCGGCGAAAGCACCGCCGGCAACTTTCCGGTCCGGCCCTTCGGTCGATACAGATTTCCACTGACGTAATGCCCCGGATAACTGGCGAAGAACACCTTCTCGATGGTGTATGCATCCCGATCGATCTTTCCATGCACCACCGTGTTCAGGGGCGTTCGCGATGGCAATGGCCACAACCCTTCCGCCACCAATGCCTGCTCGCGGACAGCTGTGGCCCGCGCCAGCCATGCCGCCTTGTTTTTAAACGCCGGCTCAAAAATCCAGGGATGATCCAGGTCGTGCCCCTGGCTCAATCGCACGTCGTCCGGCTTCTGGTCCTGGTGATAAACCCGCACCCCCTGATCCGCCGCGACCGCTGCAGTCGCAGCAATCAACACCGTCAACGACAACGCGATGGTCGAGTTCATAACGATCTCCCAGAATTGATTTTTGTTTCCGCACACATCATCCACCAAGATGGGGAGCGCGTCGAGTTCTGATTCCTCGGGTGTTTCCAGACGCTGAGCTATGTGACACGGTGTGCCTTTGGAATTTAGCACAGAGACCACAGAGGACACGGAGAACACAGAGAGAAATGTAAGAAATGTTGGTCGGTTGGTTGATTGGCTGCGGTGCGGAAGACACCTTTTTATCTTTATTTCTTCTCTGTGTCCTTTGTGTCCTCTGTGGTCTCTGTGCTAAATCCGGGTCACCTTTACGGCGCGTTGATTGACCGCAGATACGCCTCCGCCTCCGGCTGATTGGTATGAATCGCCCATCCCAGCGGCGTGCCGTTCCACAGGGTGTCCAGCACGTCCAGCCTGGCCCCGTGCTCGACCAGCAATTTCAGCATCGGCACATCTCCATTCGTCGCCGCCTGATGGATTGACATTGAATGCTTATGTACCACCGATAACTGATTTAAATCAGCCCCCGCTTCAAGGCACATCCGGGCGGATTCCAGCTCGCGATTGATCACGGCCAGCGACAACGCCGCGTGCTTCTGCTCATCGGTGGCGGATATTAATAAACGTGCCAGATCATCCAACCGGCCCAATTCCGCCGCGACGGTTACCTTCACCGGAAAGCCCGTTTCCAGCACCGCGGCCACCGCATCCCGCTCGCCGTGGCCGAGAGATCCGATGAACGAATCATCCTTAATTTCCGCTCCGCGCGCCAGCAACAGGTGAATCAGCGGACGCTGGAAACCCTGATCGCGTGCCGGGCGGGAGGTCATGACCAGCCCAAGTGTATATTGAAGATCCGCCTGCCCCGCTCCCGCGTCGATGATCGCCTCGGCGATCTGAATCGTGTTGGCCGGCATGGTCTTGATCAGATTTGGATTGTTCGCGACGAACCAGACCAGTTTCGGGTCTCGAAAATAATCCTGCGGATAAAAAACCGGCTCGATCGCTCGATCGTGAACCAGATTTGGATGCGATCTCAGGAGTCGTTTCAGAGACGCGAGATCTCCGGTATGGATTCCAGAGCAGACCGAAACGGGGACGCAGCTAGTTTTAAAACTAGCTGCGTCCCCGTTTCGGTCTGTCCCACATGCCGCGCGGCCCAATGCAACGCCGTCGCCCCGTCCTTGCCGAACGCCCGCACCCTGGCGCCGGCGTCGATCAACCACCTTCCCGCCGCCATCCGGCTTTCAAGGTTTGCATCGGATTTGCACACGAGCGAGAGCAGGGGGTTCCCGTCGCGGTCCCGTGCTTCAGGCACATCTTCGGGGTCGAGCAGGCGTTTCAACGACTCCACATCCGTTGAGCGCGCCGCGGCGAGGATGGTTTCGATCTGCTCGTTCGAATAGTCGTGGGTCTGTGCCGGGTTGGCATCGGTCGTTGCCGGATCGGTTGACTTTCCTATTGCCGCCAGCCTCACGTGCTCCATTAATTTCGGCCAACTTCCAAATCCATAATCGCGTGCGAGTGCGTGTTGTGCCGCCGCGAGCTGAAGCTTCTCAGGCTTTGCCCGGCGTTTAGCCTGCTTTTTCAGATTCTCTTCAGAAGGCCGAGCGGGAAGACGCTTGCGCGCCGGTGTTGGAGTGGACACGCCGAACCCTTTCCGATTGCCGTTCGTCCGCTATCAACGGCGGGAAAAGGTTGTGGTGATATCGCAACAAAAAGGTGGGCTAAGCCCTTCCCGCGGACAGGACGCGCCCGTTAGCACGTTGAAGAGAAAATATTTTGGATCGACGTCGTTGTCAAAGGAATTCCAGACGCGGGCAGACCGATACGGGGACGCAGCTAGTTTTAAAACTAGCTGCGTCCCCGTATCGGTCTCCGACGATCCGTTTTGGTCTGGCCAGTGCGTTACCGCGCCGCCGGCAGGTCCAAATCTCGTGGCGCTTTGCCGCCCGGTGGCCGCGTCAAGCTCGCTCGTGCGTCGAAGGATCCCGGCACAAAGCCGCCTTGGGACAAAAAGAATGTTCCGTTCTCAACACCCGCGAACCGATCCAGCCGATCGGAACGGCCAGTCGCGTCAAACGTGAATGCGGCGGTTACCAGTTCCGTTAATGTTCCCGCTGGATCGCGTATCCATTGATTGCCATACAGTGCTTTGCGCTTCAAATGTCCGTTGGCCCCGTCAAAATTCTCACTGAAGCTGTAGAGACCGCGCATGTAGCCGCCCTCGCGAGGTGCGCTCCAACTGGAGATCAGGACCCACTGGAGTTTGCCGGGGTGGAAGTAGTAGCCTGAGAATACAGTGTGCGTCGCGTCTGCAGGATGCGCGGTGACGATGAATCGCTGCGGCTGGCCGGTCTTCCAGTTGAATATAAGATGGCTGTGTCCGCCGGTGCCTTCGTTTCCAAAGTCGCCGGCGACAACTCCGTCGCCTTTGGCAATCAATTTAACCCGATCAGTCTCGGCGACACGTCCGCGCGCGGTCGCTTCGCCGCCGCTGTCCCAGACGCTGAAAATGATTCGCCGTTCAGTGGGGCTGTTGACCTGCATGCCGAAGTAGCCGCGATGCCAGCCGCAGGCTTCGTAGTAGGTTGCCGTGGGATCTTCCACCGCCGTCACTTCGCAGTAAAACGCTTCAACTTTGGTGTCTTGCGGGACCGGGTAGTGCAGATGGACCGAAGCCGCGTTGCGACGGGGCTTGAGATTGAAGTGCGCGCCTTTTATGGCCGCCCCTGAAAGGAGCAGCGCGTCGATGTCGCCAATAGGCTTGCCAGGCGCGTTGAGCGATTCCAGTGAAAAGTGAATGTAGCCGGGCTTCTGGATTCTGAAGGTTCCGAAGTGGGCAGTCGCCTTTCCGGCTCCATCCGGCTTCGCCAGCGCCTGCCGCGATTGATCGGACACTGTTAAACGAAGTGTCGACTCTGAATTCGCCGGCAATCGCAGCTCAACTGCGCAATCGAACTCACCTGAGTTCTTTAGTTCGCCAAACCACGATACCTTCGTCGCTGAATCCCGCCAGCGGGTAATTCCCGAACGTTCCGACACCGATGCGCCGCGCGGATTTGGATCGAGATAGGCGGTAAAGGCCGGGATGCGCATCGCATCCTGAGCATGAACCATGCCGGATAGAGCCAGGAACGTGAGCGCCATCAGAGTCTTCATTCAGGGCGATTCTAACACACGCGCCCACTTTATTGCGTCCCTGGATCATTCTGTTTATTAGCCGCAGATGAACACAGATAGACACGGCGCGGCGGAGCCGCAACCAAAAAAAGAGATGCAACCACGGAGGCACGGAGGCACAGAGGCGCGCTTGACTAACTGACGGCGCTGCAACGGTGGGAGGTTAGAATAGTTGTGGCAAAGACAATTTGCGCAGGCTGCGAAGAATTGGACGGTTAGCAGTGCAGATAAAGAAGAACGGGAATGACGTTTGAATGAGCAGCACGATCAGTGACTAGCGATCGAAAGGGAGTGTAAAACGATTTCTGTAAATTAAGGAAGCCACCGTTCGCTTCGATCAAAGGTTGTTCCAAGACTTTTGACCAGGAGACGAAAGATGGCTGTGAATGATATCGACAGTTTCGGCGATTTGCTCCACGAGGCGTTCAGTAGCCGCGAGGGCCTGTGGCGTGTTTTGGAGGCGGTGGTGAATGCGGGGATGCGAGGTCAAGATCGAAACGGGGACGCAGCTAGTTTTAAAACTAGCTGCGTCCCCGTTTCGGTCTGTCACATCTGGGCCAGTTGCCGATCTGGTGATCGCGCCTCCGTCCCCCGTTCCAATCCGCATGATATTCGGCAGATTCCCGGGCGACGCACGGTCATTTAGATCTGCGGCCATCGGCGTCATCTGTGGCTAAAAGTCTTTGATTCTAATTCTTCCCCGGATCTCTCCCGCATTCCGGGCACCGCCCCGGCGATTCCCGCAGGTCGTACCCGCATCGAATGCAAAGCCCATTACGCACACGCATTTCCAGTAATCGCGCACGTCGCCACCATATATAATAAATCCCCGCTACTGCCAACGAGGCGATCCATACCGACCACCACGGCAGCCGCACCATCCGCGCGTGGTTGCGGTACGCCGGCTGCCAGTCGACGTAGTTTGTGGCCCAGAAGGATTCGTTGCTTCGCCAGGATGCGTGCGTGCGCGATTCAAATGAAAACCCGGCCGGGCTTGTCGCGGTCAGAAACGTTCGACTGCTTGATCCCGATCCTGGTCCGAACCACGTCACGCTTTCGAATCCTATGGAAAGTAATCCGTCGTCGGAGATCGCGTAGATTCCGCCCGCGCTTACTTCCGCGGCTGAGACCCGACGAGGCGATGACCAGGTAAGTATTTCTCGATGGCCGGGGCTGCGCACCGTCATCCATCCGCAGAAAGCGCACGGCAAAATGATCGCCGACCAAATCACGGCGCGCAATCCATTAATCTTCATTGGACGGAGCGCGATCAATTGCCTGCATCGCCTCCCACTAACAGATTCGCCATGAATCGATCATTATTAAAGGGCCACCCCACGCCCGCCATTGAGGTCCAAAATGATTGGCCAACCATCACCAGATAGCCTTTTGGTTTAGCCACCGCCGCATAACACTTGCGTGGATCGTTGGAATCATGCGCCAGTTGTGTAACTTTCTTCGATGCACACTCGACCGGCCAGGGCCGGAACCAGTGCAGGCGTTCGACGCCTTTGGTCAGTGGATGGCGGCGGATCTGCGCGGCATCGCTGTACGATTCGTTGCTCGCCACCATCTCGTCCATGCTTGCATATCCCGGCTCGCGGCCCGTGGCAAACGTCATCCCGTACCGATCCCCAATCATGTTCGCCGCATCCACGGTCCCGCCAAAAGAAGCCCCGGCAAGAACAATCAGATTCGTCCCAGCTTCGAGAGTCCGCGTGAGAGCTGAAAGATTATTCTTTACCGAGTGAATCAACCCGCTTCCGTACAAAAGAATCGTTCGTGGCTGCCGTCCAAATCGGCGCGGGATTTCGGCCAAATGATGCGTTCGGAAATCCAGTCCTTTCATGAACCGCGTCAACGCCAATCCACTGGCTAAATCTGCAAAGTAGTAAAATGGCTCGTTACAAATGACCAGGTCTCCCAAACCCGGTTTCCCAGATCTCACATCCGCTCGAATCGAAACATGGCTCGTGCCGGTATCAAACTTTAATGTCATTGAAGTGCCGCGAAACCCAATCGAACTGGTATCGACCTGGAAGCTGTACGCCAGCCCCTCCTGCCACGTCCACCCTTCGTCGATGAGCTTTAGCCATTTCGGCGGCGAATCCGAAACGACCGTCTTCTCGCGCCGGAATTCCGAAAAGCATTTCATGCTCTTGAATTTGCGAGCCCCAATGATTTGGAATGAACCGCCAAGCACCGCGCCCTTGTAGGTGATGCCAAAATCAATCAAACCCGGCTGTGAATTCAGGTGTTTCATGCAGTTCACCTCATGATACGCCAAGTGGCGAACCATGGCAGTAGTCAATGCGACACAAAATGTTATGCCGTAACGCTTTGCGACCTTCAAATTTGAGTGCCAATGTCGGCTACGGGGTGGTTCCGCGTTCCTCGCCGGGTGTATCACCTTTCGTCATGTCACGAAATGTACCACTCTGAGATCCGAGTGAGCTCCCCAACGCGCTCGACGGCTTCGTCAGACCTCTATGGAATCAAATCCCCCTTTTCCCTACACTGACCCTTTCAAGTGCTGGTAGCCGAGTGAAGTGAAAGGAACATGAGTTATGCCATTGATGACCACCAAGCCGATGTTCGATCTCGCTTACGACGGCGGATTTGCCGTGGGGGCGTTCAACGTCAACAACATGGAAATTACCCAGGGCATCATCGATGCCTGTGCCAAAGAGAAGAGCCCGCTGATCCTTCAGATCAGCAAGGGCGCGCGGAAGTATGCCAATATCCGTTACCTCAAGCACATCATCGACGCCGCGGTTGAGGATCATCCCGAGCTGCCGATCGCGATTCACTGCGATCACGGCGATACGCTCGACCTGATCCAGACCTGCATCAACGATGGGTACACCAGCGTGATGATCGACGGGAGCCATCATCCTTACGAGGAAAACATCAAGATCACCGCCGACGCGGTTAAGCTTGCTCATGCTGCGGATGTGGTCGTTGAAGCCGAGCTGGGCATGCTTGGCGGGATCGAGGAAGACCTGGTTGGCCTCGACGCCGAAGAATATGAGAAGAACGTCGAGAAATTCCTCACCGACCCGAACGAAGCGGCGGACTTCTGGAAGCGAACGGGGATCGATAATCTGGCCGTCGCAATCGGGACCAGTCACGGCGCGTTCAAGTTCAAGCACGAGGCGAAGCTGGCGTTCAACCGCATCGAGCAGATCATGAAGACCTGTCCGGGTCTCCCGCTGGTGATGCACGGGTCCAGCAGCGTGCCGCAGGAATTCATCGACCTGGTCAACAAGTACGGCGGCAACATGCCCAATGCCAAGGGCGTTCCCGAGGACCAGATCAACATGGCCGTCAGCAAGTACGGCGTGTGCAAGGTCAATATCGATACCGATCTTCGCCTGGCCCTGACCGCCAAGATCCGCGAAGTATTTGCGACCAACGCCAAGGAGTTCGATCCCCGCAACTACCTGGGTCCGGCCCGTGACGCGATCACCAAGATGGTTCAACGCAAGCTCCACGTGCTCAACAGCGCCGGCAAGGCCGACGCCATCGTCAAGCAGTGGGAAAAGCTCGGCAAGCCCATGCCCAAGTATTACAAAAAGGGCAAGGCGGCCTGAGGAAATTAAGAATAACCACGGAGGCACGGAGACACGGAGGCGCGCTCGACGCCGCAATGTTGCTCCAGCCGCGTGGCCGAAAAAACGTAAAGACGTAAAAACGTAAGAGCGTTTACGTTTTCCGTCTTTACGTTTTCTTGTTTTCTATGGATTCTTTTGGAGTCGGCTCGTCCGTCGAGCGCGCCTCCGTGTCTCTGTGTCTCCGTGGTTGCACGTGTTTTTTGTACGGAATGTCTCATGCCCACTCTTCCAATGGTTGCGATTGTTGGCCGGCCTAATGTCGGCAAAAGCAGCCTGCTTAATGCGCTGGTCGGCAAGCGCATCAGCATCGTGCAGGACATGCCCGGCGTGACGCGCGATCGAGTATCGATCCCGTTGCGGATCGGCGAGCGATTTGTTGAACTCGTCGATACCGGCGGCTACGGGTTTGTCGATCCGGATGAACTTACCGAACACATCAAGCATCAGATCGAGATGGCGATGAACCAGGCCAAGCTGGTTCTGTTTGTGGTCGATTGCTCGGATGGTTTGACCTCTGCTGATGAGCAGATTGCCGCGATGCTGAGGAAGCGCGATGCGAAGGTGGTTCTCGTCGCCAACAAGGCCGATGGGGCCAAGGTCGATCCGATTCTCGGCGACTTTGCTCGGCTGGGGTTGGGCACCCCGATTGGCGTTTCGGCGGCCAATGAGCGCAACCTCGATCTGATCGTCGATGCGATCGAAAAGAATGTCGATCTGTCCGATGCGCCCACGCAGGTGCCTGAGCCGGACATGCACGTGGCGATTGTCGGCAAGCGAAACGCCGGCAAGAGCACACTCGTGAATGCGATCGCCGAGATTTATGAGGGGCATGGCGATCGGGTAATCGTCTCGGAGGTTCCCGGAACAACGCGCGACAGCGTGGACGTGCGGTTTGAGAAGGAAGGGAAGAATCTCGTCGTCATTGACACTGCCGGTGTGCGCAAGAAGCGGCACATGGTGACCAATGACATTGAGTTCTACAGCTTCCATCGTGCCCAGCGATCGATTCGGCGGGCGGATGTGGTGCTGATGTTGATTGATGCGACCGAGCCGGTGAGTGAGCCGGACAAGAAACTGGCGCAGTACATCAATGAGCAGTTCAAGCCGGTCGTGCTGGTAATCAACAAATGGGATCTGGCCAAGACCAGCCTGCAGGAACAGGCCAAGGATCAAGGCGGCAAATACGATAATCAGGGGATCATGGAGGAGTACCGCAAGTACCTCGACGCGGAGCTCCAGCACGTTGATTACGCCCCGATCGCCTTCATCACCGCCAAAGAAGGCAAGAACGTCGAAGCGGTGCTGGATCTGACCCAGCATTTGTATAAGCAGGCGAATACCCGAGTGACGACGCACAAGCTCAATACGGTTGTGCGGGAGATTCTCGATCAGCGTCGGCCGACCACTTCAAGCGGCAGGCGCGCCCGGGTTTACTACGTGACGCAAACGGATGTCAGCCCGCCCACGGTTGTGCTGTTTGTGAACAATCCGGCTTATTTCAATGAGACCTATCACCGATTCATGATCAACCGGTTTCGCGAGACGCTTCCGTACAAGGAAGTGCCGATCAAACTGGTGGTCCGGCCAAGGCAGCGGCAGGGCCCGATGGAGTCGATTGATGACCCGGATGTCACGTCGCGGCCGGTCAAGCCTAAGCCGCAGCCCAAGTCCCAATCCAGGTCGCAGACCGGCCACTCTCGTGCGCGGCCCCGTCGGGCCGATAAGTAATATTTGGGAGGGCGAGAGACTTGTTTCGCCGCGACTCGAAGAGGAGCGCTTTTGATGCGTCCAGGCGCGAAAAAGCGCTCCTCTTCGAGTCGCGGCGAAACGAAGGCGATTCGCGGATTTTACGGAGGTGAAGATCGTGAAAGAAGTGTCACCACCCTCCCAATTTGCCCGCCCGACGGATAACATCTCCACGCTTTGGACGAACTGGACGCGTTATGGCTAATTCCACGCAGGGTGATGAGTACAAACAGAAGTTCCGGCCCGATACCGATTCGGCCCTTGAAAAGGAAGTCGAGGCGGCGCTTTCGGGCGTTTCGATCGACGCGCTGTATGGCGCCGATCAGCCCAGGGCGCAGGGCGATGCCGCGCAGCCGGCCGGCGGCGGGGGGCCGCGGAAGGGCAAGGTCATTTCTGTTGGCAAAGACGATGTCTTCGTCGACATGGGCGGCAAGAGCCAGGGAATCGTTCCCCTGCTTCAGTTTGAGGATGTGAAGGTCGGTGACGAATTTGAATTTGTCGTCGATCGTTACGACCCGCGTGAGGGCCTGCTGATTCTCAACCGCAAGGGCGTGGTCTCAGGAAGCATCTCCTGGGAAAACATGGAGGTCGGGCAGGTTGTCGAAGGCACTGTTACGGGCATGAACAAAGGCGGGCTTGAGGTTGATGTTAAAGGCATGCGTGCCTTCATGCCCTCAGGCCAGGTTGACCTGTATTTTCAGAAAGATATTTCAACGTTCATCGGCCAGAACGTGACCGCGGAAGTCACGCAGTTTGAGCGGGCGGCGAAGAACCTGATCATCAGCCGGCGCGTGGTGCTCGAGCGCGAGAAGGAAGACGCCCGGCAGAAGCTGATGCTTGAACTGGCCGCGGGCCAGACCCGCCGCGGCACGGTTCGCAGCGTGATGGACTACGGCGCTTTTGTCGATCTGGGCGGAGTCGATGGGCTTCTGCACGTAAGCGAAATGAGCCATCGCCGAGGACGGCATCCAAGCGAATTTGTGAAGGTTGGCGATCTGGTTGATGTCAAAATTCTCAAGCTCGATAAAGAGACTGGCAAGCTGAGTCTCAGTCTTAAGTCGGCGATGCCCGATCCTTGGGCGAATGTTGAGAGCCGGTATCCGGTGGGCACAGCGTTGACGGGTCGGGTGACCAAGGTCGAGCCATTCGGGGCGTTTGTGGAAGTGGAAGAGGGGCTTGAAGGGCTGCTGCCGGTGAGCGAGATCAGTTGGCAGCGGATCCGTCATCCCAGCGACGTGGTGAAGGAGGGCGACACGATCAAGCTGGTGGTGATTTCGCTGGATCCGACGCAGAAACGGATGAGCTTTAGTTTGAAACAGGCCGGTCCTGATCCGTGGTCGCAGGTGAAGGACAGGTATGCGCTGGATATGGTTGTGCCGGGGAAGGTGACGCGGGTTGTGGACTTTGGCGCGTTTGTGGAATTGGAGCCGGGGCTGGAAGGATTGGTTCATATTTCGGAATTGGCCGGGCATCGCGTTCGGGCGGTTTCGGATGTGGTGAAGCCGGGCGACGAGGTGCAGGTTCGGATTCTGGAAATTGATAAAGATGCCCGGCGGATTTCACTGTCGATTCGAAGGGCCAGTGAACCCACACCCGTTGCGGCGGCGCCAGCGCCGGTGGCGGAAACCGGGAAGAAAAAGAAGCGGCCGGAGTTGCGCGGCGGGCTGGATTGGAATTGGTAGGGGGCAGGGACGCCATGCAAAAATCGGATTGGCCTTATTGTGACACGGGCTTCCAGCCCGTGCTGATGACTCAACCACTGTTGCAGGACCCATTCCGAGCGACCTTACCCTGGGCGTCGCTCGCACGGGCTGGAAGCCCGTGTCACGATGTGGGGCATCGGCAACGTACGCCGTTTTGTTGGTCGCTGGCGCTTGCAGCGTTGATGTTAGTAAACGGCTGCAGTTCTTCGCGCCCAACATCGGCGTCGCTGGTTCAGTCGCCGGTTTACAGTTTGCCGGCTAAGCAGCTTGCGGTGGAAGTGCGGAAGATCGTGAGTGCACCCCAGATCTCGCTGTCGGTTGAAGATCAGGGCAATGGCTCGATGCTGACCGGCTGGCAGGAGCCGTTTCAGGGGGATTTTCACATCGTGCGATACTGGCACGAGCGGACGCGGTATCACATTTCAGTTGTTCCCGATTTTGCCGACCCGGCAAACCGCAGCCGGCTTCAGATTATCGACGAGTCCGAGCAGAGGCCGGAGGAGAACGGCGTCAATGTGGATGCGCACACGTGGCATCCCGCGCCCGGATCTCACCGTCCGGAACGGTCGGAGGCGCTGCTTCACCAGATTGAGTCGGCGATTCAGGCGCCGGCCGCTACCCGCATGGCGCAGTGATTCACTTACTGAGAACGTCTGCGCCGCTTACGGCGCCGAGGAAGTGGGCTGGATTTCAGCCGGTTCGCTATCCCTTGCAAGCGCGGCTTTGCTGCGTTTCATCCATCGGACCATTGTGCTGACGCCGATGCCGAGGACGGCGGCGGCGCCTTTGATGGAGCCGGTCGAGTCGAGGACGCGCTGGATGTGAAGGTCTTCGATGGTCTCGAGCGGAACCAGGTCACCGATGCCGAACTTGGCGGGGGCGTTGAGCAAGTTGGGCGGGAAATGCTCGAGGCCGATTTCTTCGCCGCGACAGAGCATGACGGCGCGTTCGACGAGGTTTCGCAGTTCGCGTGTGTTGCCGGGCCAGGGGTATTTGCGGAGGGCGTTGACCGCGTCGGCGCTGATGCCGGTGACGTTGCGATGATTCTCGCGGCTGTAATAGGCGAGGTATCGGTGGACCAGCATGCGGATGTCTTCGGGGCGGTTGCGTAGTGGCGGCAGCTCGATTCGAACGACGTCGAGCATCAAGAGAAGCTCGGGTCGGAATCGTCGCTGGCGCACGGCGTCGTCCGGGTTGGCGCTGCTGGTAGCGATGACGCGGGTATCGGCCTGGCGGGTTTTGAAGTCGTCGTAGGGTTCGAATTCGCGATCGGTCAGGAAGCGGAGCAACTTGGGTTGAAGGCTTGGAGGGGTTTGAACGACATCGTGGAGAACGAGGGTGCCGCCTTTGCAGAACTCGACGCGGCCCGGAACATCGACCGGCGGCGCGATGTCGCGGCGGGTCATGCCAAACAGCTCGGCATCGAGTTCGTTTGCCGAATGGGGATCACATGAAATCTCGCCAAATGGCCCGGTGGCGCGCGCGCTCCACCCGTGAATCGCGCGGGCGACGCGGCCTTTGCCGGTGCCGATCTCGCCGCAGATAAAAACCGTTGAGTTGCTCAACGCGACCTGGCGGGCGAGTTCGATCGCGTTTCTCATCAACGAGTTTTCGGTGGGAAGATCGGCTTCGGGGTCCATATCGCCCAGGGCCGCTTGAAGTGAATCGACCTTTACTTCAAGCCGGCGCCTTTCGACGACCTTTTGAGTCACTAACTGAACCTGGGGAACGCCGAACGGTTTAAGCAGGTAATCGCTTGCACCCATTTTCACGGCTTGAAGGGCCGCAGCCGCAAGCGCGTAGTCTGCCAGAACAACAACCTTGGTCCACGGATACTCGGTGACAATTGACCTGAGGTAATCGGGACGGCCCGCCAGTGAGGAGTGGACATCAATGAAGATCAAATCAAAGACCTGCCGGGCAATGTCCTCTGCGGCTTCGCGCAAGGCGGAACGCGCCGCAACCGCATGGCCTTCGGCCTGAAGACAAGCGGTGAGGGATGATCGAATGTTTTCGTCCCGGTCCACGACCAGAACTCGGAGCGCAGTTGCTCCCGGGCGTGTATCGGGCATGTCGGCGCGTTCCTTGCGTTGCCGGTTGGTCAGCCAAGCTTGATTGCACAGAAACGGGTGAGGTCCTTACAGCAGTATGCATGCCAGCAGGCGTTCTCAACGCGTCGAGGGGATTCGCGAAGGCCTCAATGCGCAGCGGTCATGCTCAAATTGATACTTTTTGTCATACGGTCGATCGGAAGATGTGGTTGGATGGGCACAAACGCTTACGACAGGTGCGCGCAAATTGCGCGTGACGTTCAAAGTGCGGTTGGCCGTGCCCAAGGTCTAGGCATCCCATTTTTCGTGCAAGATGAAACGCGGACGTCCGATAGTCGATCACAAACCGGCTATCAGGGTCCTAATCGGGGGAGCGGCGTTGAGACCCGGACGCTGATTTATTGGCCCTACGATGCCAGATCACCGTTTTGACGGGTATCGGTCAGTGACGTAGGCACGATCGGGGAGAACAGGTCGGCGCGGGGAGGGTTGGGCTTATTCGAGCTGCATTCACGATCGGCACAGGCTTTGTAAAGGCGATCCGGTAACAGCGTCGCTCTGTTGTAATCCCAAGCGGTGGGCTCGCGATGGAAGCGACGCAACGGTCGAAGGTATCGGCCGGGTCCAATCCTCTTTCCAATCGGGTGCTGGTATGAATGATCGCCTCTGGCGGAGACGGTACAGGTATATGTGTACGGGGTGGGCGGCATGCTTGTTTTTACTTGCATGTACAACCATAAGTCAGGCGCAGACGCCGACGACGATGCCGGCGGCATCGGAGCCCGCGGCGACTCAACCCGCGGCAACTCAGGCTGCCGCGGCTCCGGCGCCGACGGACCCTTCTGGAGCTGTCGGAGGAGGCAACTCCCTGCTCGCGCCCAACGCAGCGACCGGTGTATCAACCGCCACCGTTGATCCAAAAGGGGCCTTCAAGGCTTATGCGGGGGACAAACCGACTAACGATGAAAACGCTCAGAACATTACGCGGGCCCACTATTCGATCAACTTCATCTGGACGTTGGTCTGCGGGTTCCTGGTCATGTTCATGCAGGCTGGTTTCGCACTCGTTGAAACCGGATTGATTCGAGGCAAGAACGCCTCGCACACGATGGCCATGAACTTCATGGTCTATGCATTGGGCATGTTCGGATTTTTTATCTGCGGCTTCGCATTCATGTGCGGCGGTGCAAATGGAACGAACATCGGAGGGCCGGGCCAGCTTGGCGGGCTTCCGTCTCTCGATACCATGGTGACGATCGGTTCCGCCGTCACTTACAACGGTGCGGCCGACCACGGCTGGGGCATCATTGGGAATGCCGGGTACTTCCTGAGCGGTGTCACTTCCATTTCCAGCGGCAAGGGATATGACGGGGCGGCGCTGGTCTGGTTCCTGTTCATGATGGTGTTCATGGACACCACCGCAACGATCGTAACCGGGGCGTGCGCCGAGCGATGGAGCATGAAGAGCTTCTTCCTGTTCAGCATCCTTATTGGTGCATTCATTTACCCGGTGTTCGGTTGCTGGGTTTGGGGCGGCGGCTGGCTGGCCCAGATGGGTTACCGTTGGGGCCTTGGCCATGGCGCGTGTGACTATGCCGGTTCGGGCGTTGTGCATCTTCAGGGTGGTTCGCTGGCTTTCATCACGGCGGCACTGATTGGGCCGCGTCTGGGCAAATACGACAAGAATGGCAAGCTGGTCAACCCGATCTCGGCGCACAACTTGCCGATGGTCATGCTCGGGGCGTTCATCCTTGCGTTCGGCTGGTTCGGATTTAACCCCGGCAGCTCGCTGTCGGCGATGGACGGGCGCATCGGCGTGATCGCAGTCAATACCATGATCGCAGGCATGAGCGCGACGATATCCGCGACGATGTATATGTGGTGGTTCGGGCCCACCAAGAAGCCCGATCCGGGCATGATGTGCAACGCCCTGCTGGCTGGACTCGTTGCGATCACGGCTCCGTGTGCGTTCGTCTCTCCGATTGGCGCGTTCACTATCGGAGCAGTCGCCGGCGTCCTGGTATGCCTCAGTTGCTTCTTCTTCGATAAGGTTCGTGTTGACGATCCGGTGGGCGCGATCAGCATCCACGGCACATGCGGCGCTTGGGGCGTGCTGGCGGTCGGTCTGTTTGCCGACGGCACCTACGGCACCGGCTACAACGCCGTCTGGGATAGCCCCGTCAAGGGCCTGTTCTACGGCGGCGGAGGTCTTCAGTTGGCCTCACAGTTCATCGAAGTGGTTGTATGTGTCGGATGGAATGTGATCATCGGTGGAGTGCTCTTCGTGATCGTCGGCAAGATCGTCGGCGGCAACCGCGTCTCGGCGAAGGTCGAAATCGCGGGTCTGGATATTCCGGAAATGGGCTCCATGGCTTACCCGGAGACGACCAAGAAGGTGTTGCCGGAAGATATTACAGACGAAGAAGTCGCCGCCATCTCGGCCGGAAAATACCTCGAACCGAAGGTCGCAACCGAGGCGGCAATGGTTTAATGTTTTCTGCGTACTCGGTTCGACAGTCCTTCTAACAGCCCGCCGGTCCTTAACCGGGACCGGCGGGCTTTTCTGATCTAATTCCATTCATTCATGCGCACCCAAGGGTCAAATTAATGTCGAACGTTTGGAAGTTCTTTATCCTTCTGAGCGGGACATTCTTCGCGCTACTGGGGCTTCACGTCAGTGAGCTGCTGGTTTTTGACTCCCGGCAGATCGCCAGCCTGGTCATCTTTTCGATGTTCATCTACGGAACGCTCCTTTTTGGAGAGTTCCGGCTGGCCTTTGCCTTTGGGGGCATTGGTCTGCTGATGGGCACGAACCTCATCACGGTTGAACAATTCACGCAGTCCGCGGATCTCGACGTGCTGATCTTTTTGATTGGGACGTTTTTGGTGATCGGCTACCTCGAGGAGAATCAATTCTTCGAACATGTGGTCAGTGCGATCGTTCTGAAGATCGGCCCACGACCTCAAACGCTTCTCATTGCGCTGATGGTGATGGCGTCGATATTCTCGGCGCTGGTGGGTGAAGTGACGGCGATCCTGTTCATGTCGGGCGCGATGCTACACCTGACCAACAAATACCGGCTCGCGCCGATTCCCTTCATTATCATGCTGGTGTTTGCCTGCAATAACGGCTCGGCCATGAGCTCAGTGGGCAACCCGATCGGTGTGCTCATCGCTCTCAAGACAGGTTTGAGCTTCATGGACTTCCTTATTTGGGCCGCTCCGGTGGCCCTGGTCGTCGATTTGGCCACATTCTTTATCTGCCGGTGGTGGTTTGCAGATTCGTTTGCCGCTTTTGGCGAGGCGGTGAGCGCGCAGTTCGCCGCGAAAGTCGCCAAACGTGAACTGGCCTCCGTGGCGGCGGGGGGACCCTCACCGGATATCGTTGAATCCGAGGACATGAGCGGTTCCAATGACTCCGGATCGGGCGTTGGGGTGATGGACAACACTTTCTACGATCCGACGCCGATTTCCCCATCGATTGACGCCGAAGCCCGACGAAATTACCGGATCTGCTGGGCGATTTTACTGGGCCTGATCCTGCTACTGGTGACGCACGGGCTGACCGAGCGCGGATTGGGTTGGATCTTCAATGTGCCGCGCATGAACGCTGAAGGCATGGTTGAGACGACAGCCGACGGCAAGGTGATCTTCGGCCTGAAGGAAGGCACGATGATGGTCGCGGCGGCCCTGCTCATGGGCAGCGTCGTGCTGCTGTTGGCTCGGGAGAAGGCACGGGAACTGGTGGAACGCCGGATCGATTGGTGGACGCTGTCCTTTTTCATGATGCTATTCGCATCGGTTGGAACGTTGCAGCACACGGCAGTCACCAACGTAATAGCGAGCAAGCTCAGTTCGGGCGGGAGCAGCACGCAGGCGACGATTCAGATTGTCGGATGGGCGACCGGATGGCTCAGCGCGTTTCTGGATAACGTGCTGGCGGTGGCGACTTTTATGCCGGTCGTGCATGACATTCGCGCCGCCGCGGGGCCGACATATACCTCCGCAATCTACTGGTTCATGCTGTTCGGCGGAACCTTTATGGGTAATATGACGATCATCGGGTCCACGGCGAATATCGTCGCGGTGGGTCTACTCGAAAAACGTGGGCACGGAACCATCGGTTTCGGCTACTGGATGAAGATCGGTTTCCTGGTGTCGATCGCCTCAATGCTCATCGCGACCGTTATGCTGTTGGCGATGAACCATCTGGGAATGCCGACCCTGCCGAATCCCGGGCTGCGAGGCGGGATGTAGTTCCGAAGCGGATAAGTTTGAATAGAAACGGAGAGACTTTCATGTTGATGATCCAGGCAATCGTGAAACCAAATAAACTTGAAGCGGTCAAATCCGCGCTGGTGCAGAAGGGAATTCTGGGCGCGACGGCGATGGACGTCCGCGGGTTCGGCAAGCAAATGGGCCATGGCCCGCGCTATCGCGGCCCCAAGATGGACGCCGGCTTTGTGCCGAAGGTCATGCTGTGCGTTTGCGTCTCGGAAAAGGACAAGCCGGCCGCGGTCGAGGCGATCGTCGGCGCGGCGCGCACCGGCGAAGTGGGCGACGGGAAGATCTTCATCTATCCGGTGGCGGAAGTCATTCGAGTCCGCACGGGGGAATCCGGCGCGGCGGCACTGTGAATGGCGGCGTGAATCTGATTGTGAGAGCTTATGGTTAAGCACAACGAGCACGTCACCAATCCCACGATCGACATCGGGGAAGCGCTGGCACACCTGATGGGCGACACCGGCGGCATCCAGGAACTGATGGGCGGATTCCGCATCCGCATTTATCACCTGACGGGCTTTCCGTGGGGCGAGGTGATGAAGCAGTTGGTCTATCGCGATTTCAAAGTCTATGTGACCCGGCATAATGCCGACCTTTTTATCGATGCGACTGTATGATTTGAACGCGCTGAAGTTTGGCCGTGCGTGAAGTTTTTGAAAGGAACCCATCCGATGTGGCACCATTACCGCAAGACGTTTATCCCAACGCAGATTTTGATCGTCGTGATTTGCATCATTTTGACGGCGGGGTGGAAGGTTCCGCCGCGGGCGGTGTTGATTTACCTGCTGATTATGGAGGGATTCACGTTTGCCGGGGCATTGTGGGCGGTCAATCTCAAAAAGAGGATCATTCGCAGCCAGGGTTCGTTGCCGGATGACAAGCGATAGTCGATTCGGTTCGGTGGGTGTTTTGACCGGATTACCGACCACGGATACAGTTGCGCTCCTTCAGCCGGAGGAGTGCCAGAGCGGCTGAATGGGCCGGTCTTGAAAGCCGGTGTGGGGCTCGTCCTCACCCAGGGTTCGAATCCCTGCTCCTCCGTTTTATTGGTGCAGGGTGAGGCCGGCGGTTTTCAGAGAAGGGCCCTGCCTGGCGCGGAATCGCGCACGGTTATTTGGCGTGCATCTGGCTTCGCGCGGGTTGATGAATCGCGGGCGAGCGTATGAAATCCCCTGGAACGGCAAAGGGGCTTTAGTCAGCATCGAAGACAATCTCCGCGACGTGCTCGGCCTGCCGCACTCAAACCCGCAACCCGCCAACCCCTCTACCTGATCGACTTCGAATCCCGCTTGGCCGGCGGCACCCGCCCCATCAACCACTGCACCCACGCCTTCTGAAGATCGGCAAGGCTTCCGCCGCTGGCGATTTCCAATGCTTCGCGGCCGGATGGGTCCTTCGCATAGTTGGCCGTAAATGCGGCATAAAAGGCCTTGAGCTTTTTCTGATCCTGAAAATACATCAGCAGGCTGCCCGCCTCGCCATACGCCAGATCGGCTCTCTCGGTAAACGCCTTACGATTCATGGTGAGCAATTGATCCAGCGGAATCAGCCCGCCGCCGCGCACCGCCGCCTGCACTCCCGACAGCCGCCACGTCTCGCCCGGCAACATCTTAATCGCGTCCGTTCCCGACTGTGGCGATTCATACAGCGTCGCCAATCCCTCGCTCAGCCAGATCGGATGCGCCTGGCCCAATGCATGCTGATCGGCCGCGTGCAGCGCATGAGTAAACTCATGCCGCAGCTCGGCCCCGCTTCGCCGGACCAGCAGCGTGCGGGTTGAGTCATCGTAATACCCTTCAACGCCCGGCCGCTTTTCCAGCTTTGCAAAATCCACCGGCGTCGCCAGAACAATGCGAATGAACTCATCCGAAGGATGCGAAAAGATCAGCTCCGACAAACTCGCCGCCTGCTCGTTCAGCGACTTCTCCAGCTCATCCAACTGCGCCCGGGTGCCACGCGCCGCAAAAACAAATTTGCGCTTCTCATCGGCCTCGTATAAATACTTCTCTCCCAGCTTCGCCTTCAGCTCCCCGATAATCCGCTCTCCCGCCGCGTGAACAATCTCGGTTTTGCGCGAAACCAGCTCCCCATATCCCGGCAATTCCCGCACCTCCGAAAACACCGGGTCGGCGTCCAGATGAGAAAAGTCCGTGAACCCCGCCGCCGTAGCGTGATTGAGGTCTTCCAGTGCAATCCTGGGCCGTCGCATGGCCGCATGAACGCACGCAAGATTAAACAGACAAGTCGAGTTGTCCGGCATGATCTTCAGCGCCTCGCCCAGCGTCTGCTCGGCATCCGCGAACTTGCGCAACTCAATCTGATCCACCGCCCGCCGCGAAAGCCGCGAAACCTCCACCCGCTGCGCCTCGGTTAACCCCGCCGGCCCCGACGCCGGCCGAGTGGTCGCTCCCAGAACCTGCACCGACATCAGCGCCACCGCCACAAAGATAAGTCGAATCCTGTGCACAACCGATTGTTGTCGGCGAGGTGTATGAAGTGCAAGCAGAAATGCTCGCGGACAACTTGAGGTGCATGATACTTTGGGTGACAGGATGTGGAAGCATCTTGGTGGCACGGTGCTTCCAGCCCGTGGGCCGCGGTACGCCACGGCCATCGGCCAAAGGCCGATAAAGCAATCGCGTAAGCGACAAATGGCGGCACCGCGCTAGATCCAAATCCATAGTTGAGTTGGCGGTGTACCGGCAACATGCGTGAATACACGCATCACGGGCAAGATGCCCGTGCCACAAGAAGAACCTTCTAAAACTCCCTTGCGCCCAAACGGTGAATCGACGATGCATGCTTCAAATAGAGGTTCCATACGGCTGCAACGACAAGAAACGGCCATCGAATTGGACCGCTCGCGATACCCGCTCGCCTTTGCATTCTTCTGGTTTTGGCGTGGTTGTGTCGGGCACTGTCACGTATCCCCGATCCGGGCCATTGCCCAGCATGCAACTACAACCTCACCGGCAACACCAGCGGCGTCTGCCGCGAATGCGGGAAGGCCATCGAATTGAAACGCCTGCGATCACCGCCGGTCTGAAGGAACATGTATGGGCGCTTGAAGAACTCGTGGGGCCGATCGACTAAACTCGATCCGCGATGCGACGTTCAGTAATGGAATTCTTCACCCCTTCTTTGGTACGGAAGTCGCAATCTGCCCGCTTCACTTCCCGTGATTGGCTCTCCGTCGAAAGCTCATACCGATCACACTTAGCCGAGCTTTGGCCCGCGATCCCGCGATCCGTTCGACTATTGTCCCGCCATTATTTCCACGATTGCACGATTCTTCGCATAGAGTTTGTTGAGCCGGATACCGTCTCTATCTGGCTTAAGGGCTTCAAAAACTTCCGCTCCGGAAAGAAGTCGGTTCCGGGCATCCACCGGATCACGTTTAAAAGGGTGGCGCAGACAAACCTCGGCTTGGAACACCTGTCGGCATGCTGGTCATACGAAGAAATTGACTGGGAGGACAATGCGGCCGAGCTTCGAGTTTTGCTCAGCGACGGCAAGCAATTCTTTCTTCGGTTCCGCGTCGTCACCGTTGAGACGAATCGAGAATAGAGTCGCAGCCCAAGATCATGCATGGGAACTTAAGGAACTGGCGAGGTTGATCGACTAGGACGAAAGTTCCGGGCATAATCAGCAACCGATGCGACACAACAAGTGGTTGGTCCCGATTTGCTTGACCGTGCTTGCACTCGTTCTCTTCTTCGGTGGCATCGCATGGGCGGTCGGTACGGGAGTCGCCGTTCCCGACCAAGATCCGACGCCCGAAATGCGAGCTTACGCCCGCTTCCATGAGCGCATCGCGTCCGTCCTCATGCTTTGCGGGTGTGCCACATTCGTCTTAGCTGTGTTGTCGGTCATCATAGTAAAGTTGTTCCCGCCGCGCGCCCGGCGGGGATTTTCCGTCATTCATACCACGCCAAACCCCATGTCGCATCCGGCTTCAAGTTGACCCGCTACCCACATGCAGGTCCCGTAGAATCATTCACGGCTCGACTGGAATCCGCGAGTGAACCACCCGGCCGTTGCCATTCTTAAGCGAAGCGAAGGATCCGATATTCCGGTGGTTCACCGGCTATCAGATCCTTCGCTTCGCTCCAGGATGACAAGATCGAGGATTCCCGTAGAGCAAGATTAAATTAAGGACTGAGAGGTGCGCCCCGTTGCCTACTGCGCCGCCGGCGCGGCTGGCAGCTTCAGGACCATGCCCGGCTTGAGCTTGGTTGAATCGGCGCCGATGGTTTGCTTGTTGATCTCGTAGAGCTGTTCCTGTTTATCGCCGTTGCCGTACAGCTTGCGGGTGATCTTGTAGAGGTTGTCGTCTTTTTGAACGACGTAGGTCTTGCCATCGGCGGCGCTGGTGGCGTCGGCGGCGGCGGCTTTCTCGGTGGCTTTGGCCTTCTCGAGAGGTGGGATCTTCAGGATCGTGCCGGGCTTGAGCTTCGTGGCGTCGATTCCGGGATTGGCCGTCTCGATGGCCTTGTAGTGCCGGCTTTCGCCATAGACGAGCTTGGAGATCCCCGAAAGGGTCTCGTTGGGCTGGATCTTGTGCGTGCGGACTGTTTCAGAGGCCGTGCTGGTCGACCGGGGTTCCTGGGTGACAGGAGCCGGAGTGGGATCAGCGAGAGTTGCAGAAGGATTCGTGCCAGCCGAATCGCTCGGCGGTGTCGCGTTCTTAGGCGAAGCCGCATCCAACTTCCGGCCCGCGGTCTTGGCGGGCGTTCCGTTGCCGCTGGTTCCACCGGTGCGGGTGAACTGGTTCTGCGTGGCGCCGGTGCTGGCGAACAGCGCATCCCAGCGATCATCGGCTTTTTCGGCTTCGGCCGGTGGTTTGGGGTCGCCACCCTTTTCGGTCATCTTGGCGGCGGTGGCGCTGAGCGAGTCCGATGGAGTCGGAACAGTTGGCCTCCCGACGTCAGGCGCCCCTCCATTCACATCGGCTGAACCATCCGCGTTTCCATTTGCCGTGCCTGGGTCAAAGGCGACCGGTTGTTTGTGATTTCGATGAATCGCCAAAAAGGCGACAATGATGACGGCGAGTAAAACACCGCCAACGGCAAACCCCATTCTCACATCCCTGCGCATAGTGGGCGTCCTTTCCCAAACGGGATAATTGCGAGGGCCTCAACCCTCGATGACATGTAATGTGAAACAGACCTGTGCGGCCTGTCATGCAAGCTTCAGCCACAATCCGTTAAGCCCCGGATCGCTGCAATCGCGATCGAGATGCCGGCTGGCTGCCCGCCTCTGCCGGCACTTTGTCATTACCGACCAGAAGGATCGGAGCCGCGATCGCGACAGACGAATAAGTTCCCACCAATATGCCAACCAAAAGCACGAATGTAAAGCCATGGATGCCTGGTCCGCCCAGGAAGTACATGATTGCGACCGTAACCGTCGTCGTGCCGGCCGTCAGCAACGTGCGGGACAGAGTCTGGTTGATCGCATCGTTGATCACCTGACGACTTACGTGCCCATACTTGCCTCGGTTCTCACGAATTCGGTCGAACACGACGATCGTATCGATCATCGAGTAGCCCATGATCGTGAGAATGCCCGCGACAACCGTCAGGTTGATCCGGAACGGCTCAATCTGCAACACGTGCCGGAACAGCGGGATATCCGCCAGGTAATGGGCAAATCCAAGGGCCGCGATGGTAAACACCGTGTCGTGAAGCAATGCGATTGCAGTGGCGGTACCGTACTTGAGATTGCCGAAGCGCACCCAGATGTAAACCATGATGACGGCAATCGACATTCCCAGCGCCAGCAGCGCGCTGGTCTGTGCATCGCCGGCGACCTGTGCGTCAAAGTTCCGCACTTCCTTGAGCTGAGCAGGCCGGTCAACCCCTTCCACAACTGTCTTCCAGAGCGGGGCGGCAAACAGTTCGTCGGTTTGGCGGCGGTCTTTTTCGTTGTCGTAGTTGACGTTGGGATCTTTCGAAAGCACGATCGCCAGGCTGGTTGCCTTACCGGGACCGCGCGGGGATTCCACCGTGAACGCGTGCCGCTCGCCGCTGGAGCCGCCGGCGTTCTGGAGGAACTGCCGGTTGATTCGGTCAGCGATCTGAGCCGCTGTCAGCGGCGGATCGAGGTGATTCAAGACGATCGCAACGCCGCCCTTGTAATCTCCCCAATTATCAGGTCGGAAAGTCTGCCCATCAGGTCCGAGCGGCCAGGTGGCGTTATCAAGAACCGGAATCACCTCCTTGCCCAGCACCTCCTCAATTTTGGGAGCGTTGCCGCCGGGGCCCGCGCCGTCGAAGGTCGAGGGTAGTTCGAGCTTCAAATCCTTCTGGAGCGTGGCCATGACCGCATCGCGAACCGCAACCGCACTGGTGCTCGGCGTCAGCAGGTCGAATGACTCATACTTATTGCCATCCACGGGCGTACCGAGCGCGACGGGATTGGCCTGCTTCAATTCCTCTCGACCCGAGTTTTGCAGCATGCCGATCAGCTCGTCCTTCGACTTCGGATGATTCAAATCGAACTGCACCGACGTCCCACCGGCGAACTCGATGTCGAACATCTGCCGCTGGTGAACCTTGACGAAGAACAGAACCAGGCCGATCCCGACGAAGATGATGCTGAACGTGTAGAAGATCCAGGCTTTGCTCATCCAGTCCCAATGCGGGCGAAGGGCTTTATCCAGTTTGGGAATGCTGAGCGGCAAGCTGTTGAGGTTTCGCACCCCAAACTTGTCGACCAGGATGGCGAAAATGGTTTGCGTGACGAACAGGGCCGTGAACAAGCTGGCCAGGATGCCGATCACCAGCGTGATGCCGAAGCCTTTTACTTCTTCGGTGCCGAACCAGATCAGGAACAATGAGGTGATGAAGGTGGTTGCGTTGGAGTCGAGAATGGCCGAGCGTGCTTTATCGTAAGCGTTTCGCAGCGCCATGCGGAGCGAAAGCCCGCGATGCTGTTCTTCGCGTAGTCGCTCGAAAATCAGCACGTTTGCGTCGACAGCCGTGCCCACCGACAGCACGATGCCCGCGATGCTGGGCAGCGTAAAGGTTGCCTGAAGCGCGCCCATCACACCGAGCACGATGAGCAGGTTCATGATGACCGCGAAGAAGGCGACCATTCCGGCCACGTAGTAATAGCTGATCAGGAATACCCCAACGACCACCACGCCCACCGCGCACGCGACCAAGCCGTGCACCAGGTTGACCCGGCCCAGCTCGGCTTCAACGTGCCGTTCGCTGATCGGCTCGTCCTCAAGCTGGGCGGGCAGTGAACCGGCGCTGAGAGTGCTGACCAGATAATCCAGTTCGGTTCGGGTGAAACCGTCGCGGCCGCCATTGATGGTGCCGCGCGCCGTGATCATGCTTTGGATCGTCGGAGCGCTGATCACTTTGTCATCCAGCACAACCGACAGTGGCTTTTGGAGGTTGTTGCTGGTCAGCGTGCCAAAATCTGATGCGCCTTGCGGATCGAATGCAAACCCGACCACCTCTTCGCCGGTGGGCGATTGCTCGGGTGCAGCTTCGGTCAGCGCCCAATGCTTCTGTCCTTCGCGATGATCCAGCGAACGGCCTGCATCAATCCACGAGAGAATGTAAGTCTTGTTGCGATAGGTCGCCGTCATGCCCGGCGGACGCTGGGCGAGATCGCTGTTCGGGTCGATCTGAAACCACCGCATGTCGTCGCCACTGCGAACGCCGGGGCCCGGCCCGTCGGGTTTAAGCCGATCGAGCATTGCGGAGACTTTATCGGGTGCTTCGTTCCGTTGAACGAGGATATGGAATTCGAGCACGCCCGACCCGCGAAGCTTGCGCTTCAGATCGGTCGTGTCGTCAAGCTTGTCGCGCACTTTGTCATAACCATCGAATGCCGCGGCATACTCATTCAGCGCCGCAAGCCGAGCCGGAAATCCAGCCGCGTCCTTCTGGGCCGCGGCCAGACCGCTCTTGCGAGTCGCACTGTCCGAAAGCTCTTCGCGCAGCCGGTTGAGAGTGATATTGGTGGCCAGAAGCTCAGCCTTAAGCTGCTCATACTGCTGGCGAATCTTTGCTTCATCGAGCGGATTGCGCTGGGCGATGGGCTTGGCGGCCAGGGCTTGGGATTGGTCGTAAACTTCCGCCAGACGCTTAAGAGTTTGGAGGCGCGCCGGGTTGCCGGCGGCGATCTTGTCGAATTCGGCGCGGGTATGGCCGTTCTTCTGTTCGACGGCATCAATCGCTTCTGCAACCGATGCGTTGGTTTTCTCAAGCTTCTGTTCGGCGGCCAGAAGCTGATCCTGCTTTTCGCGGGCCTCGGCGCCGCTGGTTCCGCTGCTGGACATCTGAATCTCAAGGCGATCGGCGCCCTCCGGCCGCCAGATCAGATTCATCAGCCCATGCGGATCGACGCGCTTTTTAAGGACCTCGGCCACCTTCGTCGCAAGCTGCGCGTCGCGAGGAGCGCCGGGCGCAACCTTGATCTGGTAGACCAGGCTGGTGCCGCCCACCATGTCGATGCCAGGCTTCAGGTTGACCCACTGGTCAATCGGCTTGCTTGGATGAATCAGCTTTTGCAGGACCGGGGAAAAGATCGCGGCCAACGATCCGAACAGCACGATCGCGATCGTGAGTACGCGGCCGGAATAGTTCTGAGGCATGAGGTACGTCCTTATCGCTGACACGTCAGAAACGCCGTCCCAACTCGTGATACGCTGGAGACGGCGAATGCTTTGAAGTTACTTGGTTGCCGGGGTCTTGCTGTCTTCGGCGGTGACCTTGGCGATGGCGCTGCGGGCGAACCAGATCTTGGTGTTGGAGGATTCATCGACCTTGACCAGCACGCGATCTTCGCGCGGATCGACGACTTTGCCGATGACGCCGCCGATGGTCTGAACCTCGTCGCCGCGTTTCATGTTGGTGAGCATGAGTTGGCGGGATTTGTCCTGTTTGCGCTTGGGCATGATCATCGTGATGTACATCACCACGAGGAACATGATGATGAGGGGAAACGGCCCATGCGTGAGGGTATAGAGCATGCTGGTATCGCCGGCAGGGGGGGCGGTCTGTGTTGTCTGAGCCAGAAGTTCGATCACGGTTGCGTCTGTCCTTTCAAGGTGGTCGTACGGCGATGCGTTTTTACGAGCAATTCGTTGCCCCGCGGGCTCAGCTTTCAATCGCCGCCGGCGGATCTACCGCGGCAGCGCCGAGGGCGCAGCGGGGATCAGTTTGCCGGAACTGGCCAAACGTACCTGCCGCTATCGCCCGACGGATATCCTCCATCAGCCGCTGGTAGAACCGCGTATTATGCAACGAAACCAGGATCGGGCCAAGCATCTCGGATGCGAAAAAGAAATGCCGGATCGATCCGCGTGAAAAAGTCCGGCAGGCATAGCAGTCGCAGCCTTCCTCCAAAGGCCCTTTATCCTCGCGAAAACGGCTGTTTTTGATGCGAATCGGGCCAGCCGCGGTAAACGCATAAGCATTGCGGCCATTGCGGGTTGGCATCACGCAATCAAACATATCAATCCCAGCGGCCACGGCGGCAACGATATCCTTTGGGAAGCCAACACCCATCAAATATCGAGGTTTATTGGACGGCAATAAGGGCGTTGTGGCATCCAGCACCTTCACCATCGCCTCAAAACCCTCGCCGACGGCTAAGCCGCCCAGCGCGTAGCCGGGGAAGTCGAGGTCAATTAGTTTTTGCGCGCAACTGGCGCGGAGATCGAGATCGGATCCGCCTTGAACGATGCCAAACAGGGACTGATCATCGGGCCGGGCGTGCGCCTGCTTGCACATTTCCGCCCAGCGCAACGTTCGATCGATGGCTTCGAGGTGATATGCGTGCGGCGCATCGGCGCGCGGGCATTCATCGAAGGCCATGATGATGTCTGCGCCGAGGTCGTTCTGAACCTCGATGCTTTTTTGCGGCGTCAGGTGAACCGTGTTACCGTCGACATGGGATTTGAAGGTGACGCCTTCGTCAGTGATTTTGTTCACATCGGACAGGCTGAAGACCTGGTAGCCGCCTGAGTCGGTGAGAATGGAAGCCGGCCAGGCCATGAACCTATGGAGATCGCCCAAGGCGGCGACGGTTTTTGCGCCAGGCCGGAGCATGAGGTGATATGTGTTGCCCAGAATGATCTTGGCACCCTCTTTGGCGAGGGCATCTGGAAGCAGGCCTTTGACGGTACCTTGAGTGCCGACGGGCATGAAAACGGGCGTTTCGAAGGAGCCGTGGCGCGTGGTGATGCGGGTGTGGCGGGCCTGGCCTTCGGTGGCAAGGAGGTCTTGTTTTAGCGGGGAATTTGGCATTTTGCGTCGTTCGACAATCGCCCTCACCCCGGCCCTCTCCACTTCGACACGCTCAGTGCAGGCCGGAGGGAGAGGGGGAAAGAGGGTGCCTTGACTCAGGGGAGAGATTGTATGTGTTGGGTGGCGTCGGTGAGGTTTTGGGCGATGTAGTCTACGAAGGAGAAGTCCTGGTCGCGGGTGTAAGTGGATGGGACGGCGATGGTGTATGCGCCGGAGCGCTTGCCGGCCAATGCGCCGTTGGACGAGTCTTCGAGGACGATGGAATTGGATGGAAGCACATCCAGTTTTGACATGGCCTTGAGGTAGATTTCTGGATCGGGTTTTCCATTTGTGACGTCGTCGGAGGTTTGGATCACTTGGAAGTAATGGCGGAGTTGGAGCTTAGCCATGACGACATCGACGATGTATTTCGGGGCGCTGGTGGCGATGGCGAGGGGATGGGATTTGTGGAGGGTTTTGAGGGTTAAGTCGAGGCCGGGCATGAGATCAATGCCTTGTTCGAGAACACCCAGAACGCGGGCTTCGCGGAGTCGTAAGAGGTTTTCGGGCGGCTCGGTGATGCCGAGGGTTTGCGCGAAAAGGGCGATGGATTCGAGGGGTTTGCGGCCCATCATTCGGCCGAGCGTTTCGTCGGAGACGACTTTGCCGAATTCGCGGGCGATTTGGCGGCCGGCTTCCCAATAGACCTTTTCGGAGTCAATCATCAGGCCGTCCATATCGAAGATCACTGCACGCATTTGGGGGAGAATAGCGGTGTTGGAGCGGCGGATCAAAGCTGGGTCGCAAGCTGGGGTTTGGGGAATGGAAGGTATTGGGAGATATGGCAAGTTGGCTTCCGAGGAAGCGATTCGGTGATGTGACAGATGGGACGGAACGTGACAAATCTCGCCCTGTCACGCGCCACTTGTTCAGATGATTCCATAACTTATCATAATTTTCCATGTTTATTTGACAGAATGATGGAATATCGTCACAATAGATTCCAAGAAACGGCACATGCTTCTACAAGATTCCACACAATTAAAGCGTTCGGACGTTGAAACCCTGGTGCGTGAGGTGTTGCTTCAGCGCTTGCGTGGGGCGACCCCCCCGCCATCGCGCGAGAAGCATGCGCGGACTCCGGGGGCGGGCGGGGCGCCGAATGCGCTGGTGGTGAATGTGTCGGCGCGGCACATGCACGTGACGCCGGCTGATTTGGAAGTGCTGTTTGGCGCGGGGGCGAAGCTGACTAAGCTCAAGGATTTGTATCAGGAAGGCGAGTTTGCTTCGGAGCAGCTTGTGACATTGGTAGGGCCGCGGCAGCGGATCATTCCGAACGTGCGGATTTTGGGGCCGGTGCGGAATTACACGCAGGTGGAGTTGAGCTATACCGACGGGGTTTATCTGGGGATTGATTTGCCATTGCGGATCAGCGGGAACCACGAGGGGACGCCGGGCGTGACGATTCTGGGGCCGAAGGGGGCGATCTCGATCAACAAGGGCGTTATCCGAGCCGAGCGGCATGTCCACATGAGTGAGGCGGACATGGCGTTTTACGGGGTGAAGGATGGGGGCCAGATGAAATTGAGAATTGATGGGCCGTGCGGGATGACGTTCGACCGGGTGCGGGTGCGGTATCACCCGAAGGTCGTGCTTGAGGTGCATATCGATACGGATGAGGGGAATGCGTGTGATCTGGAGAGTGCTACGCATATGGAATTGAGTAAGTGATTGTCAATTGTCAATTGTCAGTTGTTAGTTGTCAGTGGTGAATGGTGGGCTTGGTCGTTGAAAGGAACATTTTATGGCAAGTGAAGCACTGGGATTGTTGGAGACTAAGGGGCTTGTGGCATTGATGGAGGGGAGCGACGCGATGCTCAAGAGCGCCAATGTGGAAATGATTGGATGGGACAAGTGCGGAAGCGGGATGGTGACCGCGTTTGTGAAGGGCGACGTCGCGGCTGTGAAGGCGGCGGTGGACGCCGGGGCGGAAGCCGCGGGTCGGATCGGAACGGTGATCAGCGTGCATGTGATCGCCCGGCCGCACGATGACCTGGGCGGGATGATGCCGAAGGCGAAGAAGCCGGCCGTGGCGGCGGCTGCGGCGCCGGTACGGAAGTAGATTGTCGAAGAGAATACTGGCACAGAGACCACAGAGTACGCAGAGAGCACAGAGGAAGATGAGAAGAATTGGCGGCTGCGGAATGGCACGGATCGAAAAAGATACGATGTCGAATGGGCTTACCTCTTCGCTTTCTTCTCTGTGCTCTCTGTGTCCTCTGTGATCTCTGTGCAACGAATTTAATTGGAGAACGCGATGGCAGATCAGGAAAACAGCGGGCGGAACGGGGCTTATGGGAATGCGATTGGGCTCATTGAGACCAAGGGTTGGGTGGGGTCGGTTGAGGCGGCGGATGCGATGTGCAAGGCGGCCAATGTTGAGATCATCAAGACGATCCAGATTGGCGGCGCGTTTGTAACCACGATCGTACGCGGCGATGTGGGTAGCGTGCGGGCGGCTGTTGATGCTGGCGCGGAGGCTGCTGGGCGAGTTGGGGAGTTGGTGGCTTCGCATGTGATTGCTCGGCCGCATCCGGAATTGCTCGCGGGATATGGGGCGGGTGGGGGTGGATCGGCTTTGTAGGGATTGCTGAATGCTGATTGCTGAATGAAATGCTCGGCGGGTGAAAGGTGCTTGGAATTCGCCCTCACCCCGGCCCTCTCCACTTCGACCAGGCTCAGTGCAGGCCGGAGGGAGAGGGGGAAAGAGGGCGCGCGGATTTTGGAGAGTTGGTGGAGAGGCGAATTACGTGTTTCGAATTACGTATTACGTATTTCTTCCTGCCGACCGCCCACTGCGGACTGTCGACTCTTTTCTGCCCGCTGCATGCTGAACCGTGAACGGGAGAGGGCGGACACGGGGGTCCGCCCCTACGAACTGAACCATGAACGTTCTTGTGGCCAACCTCGGGTCGACTAGCTTTAAGTACAAGCTGCTGGATATGGCGGCGGATGGGGCGGAGGTTGCGCGCGGGGGGTATGAGCGGATCGGTCAGGCGGGGTCGGCTTATGCTTCGCATGGGGATGTGATTGATGTCATCCTCAAAGAGCTGCCTCGCAAACCCGACGCGATTGGGTTTAAGGCGGTGCATGGGGGGCCGATCTCGGGGGCCGTTCGGGTGACGGATGAAGTGCTGGCGGTGCAGGAGCAGTTTGCGGATGTCGCGCCGGCGCACAACCCGGCTTATGTGGCGGCGATGCGGGCGTTTCGGGTGAAGCTGCCGGGCGTGCCGCAGGTGGCCGCGTTTGAGACGGCGTTTCATCAGACGATTCCGATGTCGCGGCAGGTGTATGCGATCCCACATGAATGGACGGAGAAGCTGGGGATTCGGCGATATGGGTTTCATGGCGCATCGCACCGGTTTATCGCGACGCGCGTGCGGGAACTGCTGGGCACCGAGGCCCGGCGGGTGATCAGTTGTCATCTGGGCGGATCTTGCTCGATTTGTGCGATTGAGAATGGGAAGTCGGTGGCGAACTCGTTTGGGATGACGGCGCAGTCGGGGGTGCCGCACAACAATCGGGTTGGGGATTTCGATACGTTCGCGCTGCTGAAGCTTCTGAAGCAGGGACTCACGCTCGAAGATATTTTCAAGAAGCTGGGGAAAGAAGGCGGGATGCTGGGGATGAGCGGGATCTCTCCCGACATGCGGGATGTGGAGAAGGCGGCGGCGGGCGGAGATGCGCGGGCGAAGCTGGCGCTGGACGCGTTTGTGGAAAGCGTGCGGCATTTCATCGGGTCTTACCTGGTGGCGCTGGGGGGATGTGATGTGCTCGTATTTACCGGGGGGATTGGGGAGAACGGGGCGGGGATTCGGGATGCGATCTGCCGGAACATGGACTGGGCGGGGATTGAGTTGGATGGGCAGAAGAATCAAGTGCGGGGAAAAGAGGCGAAGATCAGCCGGGTGGAGAGCCGGGCGGAGATCTGGACGATTCCGACGAATGAAGAGTTGATTGTGGCCAGACAAACGGTCGCGGTTTTGAGTGCGAATTGAGGAGTGGTTAGTGGTCAGTGGTCAGTTGTTAGTAGTCAGTGGAGATTCATTTGCAACTGACAACTGACAACTGACAACTGACA
Source organism: Tepidisphaeraceae bacterium (assembly GCA_036794395.1). Taxonomy (GTDB): domain Bacteria; phylum Planctomycetota; class Phycisphaerae; order Tepidisphaerales; family Tepidisphaeraceae; genus DASXMX01. The sequence continues at coordinate 45,142 of DAIRGS010000008.1, forward strand.
ACTGACAACTGACAGCGAACAAATGACACTTTTTGGAGCATGCGATGACAAATGGTGAAGCGATTGGGTTGATTGAGACTAAGGGAATTATCGCGGCTGTGGAGGCTTGCGATGCGGCTTTGAAGGCCGCGAATGTTCAATTCGTTGAACAGCATAAGGTGGGTAGCGGGCTGGTCGCGATCACGCTCAAGGGTGATGTTGCGGCAGTTCGGGCGGCGGTGGATGCCGGGGCGGAAGCCGGTGGGCGGGTTGGCGAGATTGTTTCGGTGCATGTGATTCCGAGGCCGCACTCGGATGTGGCGCGGATGGGCTGATTTCAAATTTAAGATTTGAGATTTGAGATTTGAGATTTCAGATTTCAGATTTGAAATTTCGGATTTGGGAGTTGGGATTTGAAATTTGGGATTTGAACAAATCGCGAATTGAAAATCGCAAATCGCAAATCAGTTGGAGCTTTCATGTTTCTTGCCCGAGTGACCGGCAACGTCGTTGCGACACAGAAGGACAAATCGCTGAACGGGCAGAAGCTGTTCGTGGTGGAGCCTTTGAATGTGAAGTACGACGAGCAGACGAAGCAGCCGGCCTCGCTGGGAAATACGGGGCGGGCGATCGTGGCGATTGATTCGGTTGGAGCCGGGGAGGGGCAGCTGGTTCTGGTGGTGCAGGGAAGCAGCGCCCGGATGACGGACCAGACCAAGAACCTGCCGGCCGATGCGGTAATCGTTGGGATTATCGATTCGGCGGAATTTGGTGGGAAGACTTTCTACCGGGCGCAGGATTGATGACCTGGGCAGAGAAGAAAGATTAACCACGGAGGCACGGAGGCGCGCTCAAATCAGTACATCGGTTGGCAATCAGCAGGGATGATGAGAAATGGAAAAACAAATGACATGGCGTGCCTCATCTTTGCTCTCCCTTATGACTTCGCAGGTTAGTGGGCGAGTTTGTGTTCGGATTTCGGGCGCACCTCCGTGTCTCCGTGCCTCCGTGGTTTAATTCTGTTTTTGATCCGCTTGTCGAGTTGAGTGAGAGAGGCGTTTTATGAATCAGGCGCTGGTACAGGATGTGGTGGCGGAGGTGATGCGGCGTTTGGGGGGGCGCGGTTCCGGGTCCGATGGAGGGGGCGTGCGGGCGGGGGAGGATTCGGCGGCGAATGATTCGAAGCGGAAGGAAGCGGAGAAGCATCCGCATCGGATCTCGGTGCCGGTGGGTAAGGGCGGGATTTACAACGATATCGATCAGTGTGCGGCGGCGGCGACCGAGGCGCAGAAGAAGCTGGTGCGGCTGCCGATGAGCGATCGGGATGGGATCGTCAAGCTCATTAAGGCGATCGCCAAAGACAAGGCGCATGAGTGGGGGAAGCTGGAACTGGATGAGACGAAGATCGGGCGGCTGGATCATAAGATTGAGAAGCTTCAGATCCTGGAGGGGATTCCGGGTGTCGAGTTTTTGAAGACGGCCGCGTACAGCGGGGGCAAGGGATTGGCGCTAGATGAATATGCGCCGTTTGGGGTGATCGGGTGCATCACTCCCGTTACGCACAGCATTCCGACGCTGACCTGCAACGCGATCAACATGATCGCGGCGGGGAATTCGCTGGTGGTCAACGCGCATCCGAGCGGGGCGAATTGTGCGGCGATCGCGATCGTTGAATACAACCGGCAAATCTCGCAGAAGTTTGGGATTGAGAACGTGATCACGTGCGTGCTCCCCCCTACCCTGGAAACCGCCGAGGCGATGTTCCGGCATCGGGATATTCCGCTTTTGGTGGTGACGGGTGGAGCCGCGGTGGCGCGGGCGGCGCTGCATGCGCGGAAGCGCGCGATTGTGGCCGGGCCGGGGAATCCGCCGGTGGTGGTGGATGAGACGGCGGACCTGGCGAACGCGGCAGACTGCATTATTAAAGGGGCGGCTTACGACAACAACCTGCTTTGCATCGGCGAGAAGGAAGTGTTTTGCGTTGAGAGCGTTTTCGACAAGCTGCTGGCGGAGATGGAGAAGCATGGGGGCTATCCGCTAAACGATGAGCAGATTGCCCGGCTGACAAAGGCGGCGTTCACGATTTCGGAGAAGGATGGGAAGCCGCACGTGAATAAGGATCTGGTGGGGAAGGATCCGAGCGTATTGGCGGAGGCGGCGGGGGTGCGGATTCCGCCGCAGACGCAAGTGTTGTTTGGGGTGACGAAGGCGGATCATCCGTTTGTTCAGGAAGAGCAGATGATGCCGTTCGTGCCATTCGTGCGCGTGAAGAACGTGGACGAGGCCATCGAATTGGCGCTCCAGGCGGAGCATGGGTATCGGCATACGGCGATCATCCATTCGCGGAACGTGGACACGATCACGCGATACGGGCGGCTGGCGGCGACGACGATTTTTGTCGCGAATGGCTCGTGCCTGGCGGGATTGGGCGGCGACGGTGGGGAAGGGTTCGGGAGCTTTAGTATTGCGACGCCGACGGGCGAGGGGATTACTACGCCGCTCAGTTTTACGCGGTTTAGACGGGTGACGATGTCTGGGTCGCTGCGGATGATTTAACTGGAGATGTCAGTGGTCAGTGGTCAGTTGTTAAGAAATGCAACTCGCGCGTGACAACTGACAACTGACAACTGACAACTGACAACTGACAACTGACAACGGACAACGGACAACGGACAACGGACAACGGACAACGGACAACGATTAATGCAACTTGGAAGAGTGATTGGCCATGCCACTGCGACCATCAAGCATCCGTCTTTGAACGGGTGGCGGTTGGCGGTGGTGCAGCCTTTGAATGTGAGGAGAGAGGCGGAGGCGGATCCGGTGCTGGCGGTGGACAAGTTCGGCGCGGCGATGGGATCGACCGTTATTTTGAATATGGATGGCAAGGGAGCACGCGAGTTGATCGGGGATAACAAGAGCCCGGTGCGCTACTTTGTGATTGGACTTGTGGACGAATGATCGTAACGGCTCGACAGCTTGAAGATCTGCACCGGCAGAACGGGGGAAATGGATCGCTCACGCTTCCGTATCGGGCGCGGCTTACGCCTTTGGCGGTGGATTGGGTGAGGGCGAAGAAGGTGGTGCTGGGATATTCGGATGTTGGAGACGGGAGAGATTCATCGGGTGCGGGAGGCGTTGCATCCGCGAAGCCGCAAGCGGCGGAGAAGAATACTCTCGATGCGGGGAGTTTTGTCTATTGGTGTGACGGTCCTTGTGGACCCGCGAAAGCAGCTGTCGTCGCGCAGTCTAAGGAATCATCATTAGTCGATCTCGACAAGCCCGCGGATGCAAAGCAGCTAGTTTCAGTAATTAAGCATGTTGCGGTCGAGGTGAAGGCGCAGCGCATCGAGGGCGGGATTCTGCTGGTGCAGAACGGTGCGCTTGCGATGGTTTATGTGAACCGGTGTCCTTCGCTGCGGGCGGTGATGGGGACTTGCCTGGAGGCGGTGGATCAGGGGGTGCAGATCGCGGCGGCGAATGTTTTGGTGATCGAATATCCGTACAAGACGCTGCCGCAGGTGAAGAATTTGCTTGGGAGATTTGTTCGCGGGAAACGGGAACTGAGTGAAGAGGTCCGAAGGCAATTGACGGAGCTTGCGTCATGCGCATAGGACGAGTTGTGGGACGCGTGTGTTTGAATACGAGCTATCCGACGCTGGTCGGCGGGCGGTTTTTAATTGTGGAGATTCAGGATCGGTTTTCGCTTAGCGGGGGGAAGAGGAAGTCGTCGGAGTTCCTCGTTTGTTATGACCATCTGGGGGCTGGTGAGGGGGAGATGATTGCGGTATCGGAGAGCCGGGAGGCATGTATGCCGTTTTATCCGGAGAAGATTGTGCCGTTGGACGCTTATTGTTCGGCGATATTGGACAGGGTTGAGGTTGAGATTTCGCGGATTGGTTGAGTGGTTGGCGCGTGAAGACGTGAAGACGTGAAGACGTGATGAAATGCTTTGAAAGCGGGCGTCGTTTTGAATTCGCCCTCACCCCAGCCCTCTCCCGGGGGGAGAGGGGGTAAGAGGTCGGTTGATTGTGGAAAGGTGATTGATATGGCTTACGGAAGCAGCGGATCTTCGAATGGGAATGGTCATGCTCGGGTGAGCGAGTGGAAGCTCAAAGAGCAGATGTGCGACATTGGGCGGCGGATCTGGGTCAAGGGGTTTTGCGCGGGGAATGAGGGGAACCATTCTTACCGGATTTCGGACAATCGGATTCTGTGTACGCCGACGGGTATCAGCAAGGGGAATCTGAAGCCGGACGATATTTGCACGGTGGATCTGGAGGGGAAGCAGGTTTCGGGGAAGCTGAAGCGGACGAGCGAGATTCTGCTGCATCTGGCGATTTATAAGGCGCGGGCGGATGTGAAGGCGGTGGTGCATAGTCATCCGCCGCACGCGACGGCGTTTGCCATTGCGAATGTGGAGCTGCCGACTTGCATCCATCCGGAAGCGGAAGTGTTTCTCGGGGCAGTGCGGACGGCGAAATATGTGACGCCGGGTGATACGCGGCTGGGGGAATCGATTCTGCCTTATGTGAAGGATTCGAACACGATTCTGCTTCAGAATCATGGGACGGTGACGTTCGATAAGGATCTGGAAGGCGCCTATTACAAGCTTGAGATTGTAGATGCGTATGCGCGGATTCTGTTGCTGGCCAAGCAGATTGGGAGCATTCGGCCGCTGGATGCGGGGGAGATGAAAGAGCTGTTGGAACTGAAGATGCGGTTTGGGTTGGATGAGCCGAGGTTGCGCGATGGGTGGAAGGGATTTTCGTGCGCGAGCGATTTTGTGTCGCGCGTGGGTGGGGATATCGGGCGCAAGGGGAGGATGGCAACCGATGGCGGCACGGCGCCGGTGCCACAGGGATCGGAATTGAGGCCGACGACGGCCGTGCAGTCATCGCCGATGGAGCAGGCGATTCATTCGATGGCGCCTTCGGGTTACAGCGAATCGGATATTGAGACGCTGGTGCAGACGATCACGGATCAGATCATGGCGGCGGCTTCGTGAACACTCGGATTAAACACGAAGGCACGAAGACACGAAGAATGCAAATGCAGAAGAATTAACCACAGAGGACACAGAGAGCACAGAGGAAGACACAGAGAGAACAAATGAAGAGGAATGATCGTCGAGTAGAGAAGAGGCGCAGTCATGTTTAGACCAATGAC
>DAIRGS010000157.1:0-16687 GCA_036794395.1 Tepidisphaeraceae bacterium
CTCGAATACTCCTTCGGTTCGACGCCTCGATCCCGTCCCCAATCCGCGGCGCATGGCCGCGCGGGACTTTCACCACGGGCTGCCAGGGCATTGCGCAGTAGCAGAAGGTGTGTGGGATATTTTGCGTCCGTTGGCATCCCTGAGATTTGGCGGTAAGATGGGCGTTCATGCCTCCCTTCAACGAGCCTGCGAAGCAAAAGACAGCCCCGAAGCCGGCGATGGACCTGGGGCCGTTCCCTCAAGAGGCGTTTGAGTTTGTTCAGCGCGGGTTGAGCTACACGGTGCAGAAGGTTCACGAGGCGCAGACGGATCCTGAGGCGAGCCGGCATGTGTCGGGGCAGCAGTTGTGCGAGGGATTGAAGGACTATGCGTTCAAGCAATGGGGGATGTTGGCGCGGGTGGTGTTGGAGCGATGGGGGATTTGCGCGACGGTGGATTTCGGTCGGATCGTTTTCACGTTGATCGAGGCGGGTCAGATGCAGAAGACCGCCGACGACTGCATCGACGACTTTCGCGATGTGTACGATTTCAAAACGTCGTTCGACACCGGCTACCGGATTCAGACTGCATCATGACCGCTCCCAACTCCGCGGCATCCAAGCCCAATGAAATGGAAAAGCGTGAGGGAGCCGGCACCGGTGTGCGACGGGAGGCGGTTCCATTTAAGCCACGACGGGGGCTGTTTGTGGTTCTGGGGATCATTCTGGTGTTGTGGCTGGGGGCCGTGGGAATGATGCGGTGGAAAACGGTGAAACGACCGGCGGCGACGGGGGCGGGGACGCAGCCGGCGGTTTTGATAGTTCAGTGAGAAAGATGGGCCACGGGTTCTCCTCAATTGGGGAATGCCAGCCCCGGTTCGATTTCATCCAAGTCCCGCCCTCCCGCATTTGCGCGAGTGTGATAAATTCGGCACCCATGTCAGACTCGACTGTCCATTCTGCCCTCACGTTCACCGACGAAGGCCAGGGTCTTCCGCTGGTTCTTCTGCATGGTTTTCCGCTGGATCGGCGGATGTGGGACGCGCAGGTAGCCGAGCTTTCCGGGCACTGGCGGGTCATTGCGCCCGATTTACGCGGCTTCGGTCAGAGCAGAATTGGCGAGCCGTTTTGCATCGCCGACCTGGCTGACGACGTTCATACGATGTTGGTTCAGCTGGCGGCGCTGCCGTGCGTGCTGGCGGGACTGTCCATGGGGGGATATGTCGCGCTGGCGTTTGCGCGAAAGTACCTCCACGAGCTTAGTGGACTGATGCTGGTCGACACCAAAGCCGAAGGCGACACGCCTGAGCAAAAGGCGGGGCGGGCAAAGATGATCGAACTCGCTCAGAAGCAGGGGGCGAAGGCCGTTGCCGATCAGATGCTCCCCAAGCTCCTTGCAGAGGACGTGCCACGGACGCGGCCCGCGATTGCCGCCGCCGTGAGAAAAATGTGCGAAGCCTGTCCTGCGAAAACCATTGAGCATGCCCTTGCCGCGATGCGCGATCGACCGGACCAGTCCCCCTATCTTTCAATGATTAAAGTTCGGAGTCTGATTATCGTGGGGGACGCTGACGCGATCACGCCGGTTCCGGTTTCGGAGGCCATGCAAAAAGCGCTACCCGGTGCGGAACTTTCGATAATCAAAGGGGCGGGTCATATGTCGCCGATGGAGCAGCCGGCGCAGGTTAACAGGGCAATGACCGGGTTTCTCCAATCGCTGCATTAAACACAGGTCACTCGAATTCGCGCCGGATGCAAGATCGCAATGGCGCGAGCTTGACGTGGAACTTCAGGTCAATCGGACTGAGCCCTGAACGGGACACCGTTCAAATCCCTTATACTGGACAATTGTAATCTATAAGTTACACTAAGCCGATGATTGAGATACGCCACTACACGTCCGCTAACGGGAAGGACGTGTTTGAAACGTGGCTCGCGGCCCTGCGTAGCGATCAGATTGAGGCGCGTATTGATGCGAGAATCAACCGGTTGGCCGGGGGGAATTTCGGTGATTGCAAGGCTGTGGGGGAGAGGGTTTGGGAATTGCGGATCGACTTCGGCCCCGGATATCGCGTGTACTACTCCATGATCGGGAAGACGTGCGGGGTCCGTGACACTTTAGGTGGCCTTCTTCTCCCTTCACCGGTACGCCGGGGGAGGGTTGGGGAGGGGGTTCTTCTTTGAGTGGTTCGCCAATTCTCGCATGGACAGCCAAGCCCCCTCCCTACCCTCCCCCGGCATAGGGGCTGTCGATTTAATCCGGAAAATGCACCGTCCGGATCGGAAAATAAGGAGTTATGTTCCGAGCGTTTGTCGTAAGTCCAGTAACCCAAATTCCGTGCCAAATAAATCGACAGCCCCCATACCGGTGGAGGGAAATCAAGGGCCGGCGCCAAAACAGTCACGCACCCAAACGTGCGTGCTGTTATTGTGTGGCGGCGACAAGCGCAAGCAATCAAGCGACATTGCCAAGGCGATTGAATACCTCAAAGACTACAAGAAACAGAGTGCGAGCCCGTGAAAGACAAAGCGAGTAATTCTCACAATGAAGTGATGATAAGAAAGCTGCGGGAACGTCCTCGCTTCGCCGCTCAATATCTGAAAGCGGCCATGGAAGATACCGACGACCCGCAAGTGTTGCTGATTGCGCTTCGCCAGATCGCCGAGGCAAGAGGCGGTTTGGCTAAGGTTGCCAAAGCGGCGGGCATCGAACGGGAAAGCCTGTATCGCGCGCTGTCAGTGCGCGGGAATCCGCGCCTTTCCACGATCGTCGGTATCATGAGGGCTGTTGGACTCCGCATCACGGTCGAAACCGCGCAGGCGTTGCATTCCTAGCATTTGGGAAACACGCAAAGGACGTTAACTCGTGCCATCAATCGAACATTCGCCGTCTGGAGATGCCTTTCCTCCCGACGTTATTCTGAAGCTAAAGACTTACGTCTATCGGCTAATCGATCCACGAAATGGCGAGACATTTTATGTGGGCAAAGGCACAGGGAATCGCGTCTTCGCCCACATCAGAGCCGAGCCGGACGTCAATGATGGCATTCTCGACCCCAAAATGAATCGAATTCGCGAAATTCGCCTCAGTGGCTTCGATGTTGGCCACGTTATCAATCGCCACGGCATGGACGATGACACCGCGTTCCAAGTCGAATCGGCCTTGATCGACGCGTACCCGGGATTAACCAACGCTCTTGATGGGAATGGAGGAACTGATTTCGGTGCTATGCACGCCAGAGAAATCCTGGCGCGCTATGCCGCAGAGCCGGCCGTATTTAAGCATAAGGCGCTGCTCATCAGCGTGAACCGGACCGCGACCGAAAGACCCCTTTATGAAGCCACAAGATACGCCTGGAAGGTGAGCCGTGAGAGAGCCCAAAAGGCCGAGGTCATTCTTGCGGTGGTTCAAGGCCTCATAGTGGGAGCATTTGTTGCCGAAAAGTGGCTCGAGGCAAGCCCAGCCAATTTTCCAGACAGGGCCGAGGCGCATGGACGAATGGGATTCGTTGGTCGCGAAGCGCCAGATGAAATCAAAACGCTTTACGTCAATAAGCGAGTTCCTGACGAATACCGGAAACGCGGTGCGGCCAATCCCGTTAAGTATACCTGGAATGCGTAGGCCAATGCTGTATCCCCATGTCGAGTTCAGGTTATGAGGAGGGGAACGAATCCCGCCTGTTCGAAGTGGCGGTCGCCAGTTAGCGCCTCGCTGATATGACGTGCTTTCATCGTTTCGAAGGACGTACAATCCGTCAGTGACCATTCCTTGTCAGTACGATTGCGGTAAAGGTTCGCTGCTTTGTTGAGCGTGTCGGCGTCCATTTGGACGAGATCGAATCGATTATCACTGCTGATCGCGTCAAGGACCTTGGGGAACAGATGCCTGTTGCGACTATCGCAAAGGTGATCAGCCAGTTCGAGCATAACAAACCACGTTGTAACGATTGGTCGATCAGCGCGATTTAGTTCGACCGCACGGCCGTGCGCAGCACTTCCCCGGGTAAGCAACGCAAGGAAAAAGAAGGTATCGGCGAAGCAAGGTTTCACGAGCCAGTCCGGTCAAGACGACGGTGCTGGTCATGTTTCTCAGCGATGTCCGCGGGAAGATCGGCGAGCCCTGCGAGCTGCTCCAATTTGTGACCGATAGGAGCTGTGGTGGCAAGCCCAACCCGAACCTCGACCGGTGTGCCGTCGGCTAGAGCCGTTGCGTCGTCGAGAACGACAACGCCGCGCTCCACATGCCCTCGATAGACCATTGGCTTGTCTCCTATTCGATATCTTAGCTGCGGCGGAGCGCCAAAGCGAGATAAGCTCACGTGGTTCAATGCCCGAAGGAAGGGGTAGTGATCACTTACAACAATATGATTACTTGTTTGTTTTTGATGATAGGCAATCCGTGGGCAATTCCCCCGGGGCATAGGTTTGGCACAAAAAGGGTAATCTCATGCAATCAACGCGCAACAAGACTCTCCGAATCGGCCTGTTTTCACTCGTTTTCATCGGCTCGGCTTCCATGCTGATGGCCCAGGACAAGCCGGCGAGGGCGAAGCCGGAGGATACGGAAGTTTGGACACCGGAGCCGCCGGTGGTGACGCCTGGGCCGGCCGTGAGCCAGGCGGCGCCTTCGGATGCCATTGTGTTGTTTGATGGGAAGAACATTGACGAATGGGTGACCGCCGGAAAGCATACCCCGGCTACCTGGACCGTCATCGACGGCACGATGAAGGTGGACAAAAAAGGCGGCAACATCGAGACCAAGCACAAGTTCAAGGATTACCAGCTCCACGTCGAATACCGCATCCCCGAGGAAATTGAAGGCAAAAGCCAGGGCCGTGGAAACAGCGGTGTGTTCCTCGCCTCGACCGGCGGGGGGGATGCGGGGTATGAGCTTCAGGTGCTCGACAACTACAACAACAAAACTTACGTGAATGGCATGGCCGGTAGCATCTACAAGCAAGCCATCCCCCTTGCCAACGCCTGCCGCAAGCCGGGCGAATGGCAGTACTACGACATCGCGTGGACTGCCCCGCGATTCAAATCGGATGGCACGCTCGAAAGCCCGGCGTACGTCACCGTTATCTTCAACGGCGTTCTCGTGCAAAACCACTTCGAGCTCAAAGGCGAGACCGCGTACATCGGCAAACCCAAATACAAACCCTACGACACCGCCCCAATCAAGCTCCAGGCCCATGGAGATGGCAGCGCGCCTATCAGCTTCCGGAATATCTGGATTCGGGAAGTGAAGCTGACGCCGGGCGAAACGACTGGCAAATGAGTTTGCCGAGGTGTGTCGGTTGTCATCCGAAAAGATCGGAATAAACACGAAGGCACGAAGCCACGAAGCAATGCAAAAGAGAAAAACGTAAAGACGTAAAAACGTAAGACTGCCCTTACGTCTTTATGTGTTTCGCTTACTTCTTGTCTTCGTGCTGATTCCAACGCCCGGCATGTGCAAATCAATCCTCATCGCTCGCATCGCCGCGGAGCGGCGGCACTTGCTCGACGATTACCGAGCTTTCCTTTCCGTCGTTGTGTATCCGGCAGCGGTAAATGCGGTCGGCGTATTTTTCGAACATGGCGGGGTCGTGGTGGCTGATCATTAAGACCTGGAATCCCATCTGTTTGCCCGCGTCATGAATGATTCGCACGAGCCTGGGGACCAGGTCGGGCCGGAGCCAGCAGTCCTGCTCATCCAGAATCAGAAAGCGGCGATGGCGTTTTTCGTCTTCGCCGTGCAGGGCCATGAGGCGCAAGCCGACCGATAGTATGTTCACGACCGATCCGCCCTGGCCCTTCATGATGTCTTCTCGCTGGCCGGCTCGTTCCACGTAAAACCCCAGCGTCACTCCGCCCTGGCGGTTTCCCCGTTCAACCTTCAACTCGATCGGCTGATCCAGCACATCCTGCAATGCCTTGGTGAGTTGCGACTGCAATGCATCCACCAGTTCGCCGAACAACTGCTCGCTGAATGCTTCCAGGGCCGTTTTGATTTCATCGGCGACCGCCAGGTACTCGATGATGTCCTGGCGCGTTCGATCGCGCTCGTTGCGCGTCGCCTGAATGGTTTCGCGCCGGCCGCCCAGGCGATCGAACACGCGCCGCGCCGCGATCGGCGACGAGAGCGGAACCGGGGGCGATGAGCCGGACGGCGTCATTTCTTCTCCTGCGATTCGTTGAATTCCTGATCGACCTGCTTTAAATCCGCCTCGATCTTGTCGAGTTGGCCCTGGTAGTCGCTGCGTTTGCGCTCGTTTTGGTCCTCCATTTCCTTCAACTTCGTGCGCAGTTCGTCAAGATCATCTGTCGCCCACTGGGCCTTGGCCGCGGCTTTCAGGTCATCGAGTTGTTTCTGGGCGTTCTTGTGATTTGCTTCGGCGGTGATCTTGGTTGTGTTTAATTCTTCGTATCGCTTGCGAAGATCTTCAATCGATTGTGGCTTGGTTTCTCGGGCCGGCATTGGATAACACCTCGTTCATTAATGTCGTGATTTCAGTTCTGACGCGTTCGTTGGCGAAGGTCGATAAATTGTCCTCGATCAGCCGGCGCAATCCTTCGCCATCGGCAGTCTTGAATTTCTGCATGGATTTCAGGCCTTTTATGAAATTCGACGCGCCGGGCTTTTCGGTTTCGATTTGCTCCATCGGATAGAACACGTTCTCGAAAGGCTGATGGGGAGCGTCGATTCGAGTCTTGGTCCACGCGTCGAGCCCGATATCGATTCGCAGCACGCCGGGCACGTGCTGTTTGCTGGCATCCGACCGGCTGACTCTGGCAATGTTACCCGGGTTGCACCACGTGGTGCAGCCGCGTACCACGTCGGGCAAACAGCGATGAATGTGGCCGTTCACGACCACGTCCACGCCGGGAATCTCGACGCAGCCGATGCGACCGGATTCATCGTACCCGGGGAATAGAATGTCGTGATGGGCTATCCAGAAAACCCATCGCGGTTCGCCGAGCGGCGCGCGATCGACGAGCTTGGGGAGCCGTTGACCATTGTTGGTGCCGCCGATTGAAACCGAGGCCCCGCCAATCGTCCCACGCCACGCCGACTGGTCGAGTCGAATGAGCCGGCCGGCGGCCAACAGCACTCTCAGTGAATCATGCTCGCAGAGCTGGTCTTCGCTTAAGTCGTGGTTGCCGATCACCGTCAGAACCGGGCTGTCGAGAAGCTCGATGAGATGGGCGATCAACCAGTTGGCATTGTCGCGCGGGACGTGAAACAAATCGCCAAGCAACACCGGCAGCAGCGCGTTTTGCCGGGCGTATTCCAAAGCCCATTTGAGTTTGCTCAGAACTGCTTGCGGATAATCGTCCTTGCGATATCCCGGCGCCCAGGTGCATAAGTGTGGATCGCCGATGCACAAAATGCCTGCCAAATCCGTGTCACTCATGCGCGTGCCCCCCATTCATAATCAGCTCGGCTGATACTGTCTGCCCACAGGCATTGCAGCGAGGATTTTGGATGACCCATTGATCGATCTCGCGTCGAAACTGTTCGATCTGGGCATCGAACTGTCGTAACTTCTCGCGACTGCTCGATGCTTCTCGCGAAGTCAGATCGATCTGGCGGATCGAATCGGCCAATGGTTGAAGATGTAGGGGTTCGGTTGGAGGCGCCAAACGGGCGAGGGTCGACGCCTGCTTTGCCTGGCGGTTTTTGTGTTCGGCCGCCCGGGTAATTTCATTGATCTGCTGCTTCAGCGCGTTGGAGTCATTCGGAGTCGGCGCGGGGAGGAGCGGCTTCAACGCATGCCGGTTCAATTCATGGCGATGCAGCTTGGCACTCCATCGAACCAGTTCGCGCAAAAGGTTCGTCAGTTGCGAGACATCGTCCAAATCGGGAGGGGCGGCGAAGGTTGCAAAGGCCCCGCGCCTGGTTTCCCAATTGGTGCATTGTTCCTTGGATCGGGCAATCGTGGAAATCATCACTTTCACGGCCGGCACGTCGTGAGGTTCTGATGGCGGCGCCAGCGGGCCGACGATATCAGCCCGGCGTCGCTCTGTTACCGTGCGCCGTGCCGCGTTGTCCATGTCGCGACATGCCTGTCGAAGCGCCTCTGTTGCCGACAATTCAGGTGGCTGACGAAGTTCGCGTAGCGCCTTTCCACGCGCTTGAGACCGGGAAGAGTCGGCCAATGCGTGAGCGGCGCTTTGAATCCATTCAGCCAGGCGCTCGGTATTCTCGAGGGTCGGCGGCTTTTCGAGCGCCGTCAGCGAGCTGACGTGCCGCGCGCTGTGCGCGGCGCGCTTGCCGTGCAGTTCCAGACCCTGCACGATTTGAATGAGCGAGGCGATCTGCGTTCCAAGATCGTTCAGCCGCTGATGATCGTCCTCCAGATCGGTCAGGCGCTCGGACAGCGCGGGCAATGACCTGAGCGTTTCGAGCTGTCGATCGAGCTGCGCCAGTTCGCCATCCAGCTTGTCTTTGTCGCGTTTGGCGTAAGTCGTCTTTTGCTGATGCGTCTTCTGCATTTGCATCAGCTTGTCGGCATCGGTCGCGCTGGCGAAAAACTGCGCCGCCCGGCTGGGCGGGTCGTCCAACAGAAAGATCGGAGACTTCTGCAATCCAAAATGCAGTAGGAATTCTTTCCCTCCCGCCGCCGACTCGATCATCGGCATGCGCAAGTGGTCGTGCAGATCATCCGGGATTTTTCCCCGTCCCAATCCGGAGATCTCCCGGCCGTCGATGACGTAACCGGCGGTCTTTTCTTTCCGCCACCATGAGATCGAATGCCCAGTGCCATCCTCGTCCTGGGTTTCGATGGTGACGGTGGCCTTTTTTGAGCCGTGCCGAATGGCGAAGTCGGCGGCATCGGAGTTGTAGCAGATCATTTCCAGGGCATGGATAATGGCGGATTTTCCGCAATTATTGGGTCCGATCAGGACCGTGAGCCCTTCGGCCGGTTCGATGACCGTGCGAACATGGGCCATGTAGTTTTCGAGTATGATCCGCCGAATCATTTGGTTCACATTTGCGTGCCATGCATGACCGAATTGCCGGCGAAGCCCGTTCCACCGTCTACAGCCCATGATGACTCCCATCGCGCGTATGGTAGAGAAGCGGTCGGGGCGTTTCAAAACTCCGCGACGCAATTTCGTCCAATTGACCGACGAAAACCTCGAGGTCAATCCAGTTTTTTTGCTACGGTTTTGCTTTCCCGCGGTATTAGAAGAAAGCCCACGCCCCATCGTCGGGGCAGGGCTATCGCATATGGCCCGTTCGACGCAAAATGCGGGAGTGCGAGGCTCCTGCCGAGCTTATGCTCGATCGAAAAACGCAGCTCGGCAGGAGCCTCGCACTCCCGCCCAACGCATATGCGATACCCTTGATAGACGGGGTTCCAGTCGCCTTGGGCATTTGATTTGGCCGATAATGGCCAATAGATTCTGTGGCATATCGCAATGGCGGCGAGCAAGAGGAGGGCCATTAACGGGACGGCTCCGAATTTTGAAGCACAATTCAGAGCCGTCCCGTTTAGGCATTCCCGTCCCGTTTAGGCATTCCCGTCCCGTTTAGGCATTCCGGGGGTAGAGACAGAGCCAGAGGCGTCCCGTTTAGGCATTCCTAACCCGCAGGCGTGCTACGCTTGCACGCGGCCTTGGAACTATCCCTTACAGATCCAACCCGTCCAGGTGATCCAGACTATACAAGCGGTCCTGAGCGCTGGAATTTGATTGCCCGGGCTGGTGGCTCGCGAAGAAAGCCGTCAAATCGACGAACGGCGGATAATGATTGATTCCAGCGATGTTGGATTGCTCCTGGTCCTGGCGTGTGCTGCGGTGATCGGGCAGGGCGGGGGTTTCGTCTCCTATTTTGGCCAGCAGCAGCTCGGTCTGGCTGCCGCTCTCGCTCACCAACGTCGAAATGGTGTGGCTGCCGTGCTTGGAGTATGTGTGCGAGCCAATGACGCTGTAGGTCGCGCCGGACTGGGTAATCGTGCCCGTTGAAGTTTTGCCGTCGCCCCAATTGATGGTTGCCGTGAAGGCGCTGGTGGGCTCGACGCCATTGGAGTCGGTGAACGTGGCCACAGTCACATTGCTCAGAGTTCTTGAGGTCGTGGTGACGGGCGCGGTCACGACGATGGTTGTCTCGGCAACGGGAGTGCTCGCGGCGGCGCTGTTGTTTGCGGAGATGGGATCGGCCGAGGTGGCGGCAACCGAGGCCGAATTCGCGAGCGTGCCGTGCTCGAGGGCCTGGGCGGTGACCGTGATCGTGACCGTGGCGCCGACACCGATGCTGCCGATGTTGAACGTCACCACGCTGCCGGACTGGCTGAAAACGGGGGTGGCGGACACGAAGCGCAGGTTGGCGCCCAGGGTGTCGGTGAGCACGACGCCGGTGGCGCCGTTGGGGCCGCTGTTGGTCACGGTGACGGTATAGGTGAGGTTGTCGCCTTCGTTGGCGGAGGCGGGTCCGGTGTTGGTGACGGCGAGGTCGGCGGGCGGATCGGCGATCGATCCAGTGACGGTCGCCGAATTGTTGGTGCTGTTGGAATCGGCGGTCGTGCTGCTGACCGAGGCGGTGTCGGAGAAATTCGCGCCGACGGCCAGGCTGTCGGGGGCGGAGACGATCAGACTAAAGGTATCGGAGCTGCCTGAGGCGATGTCCGCGTTGGCCGACTGGGTGACCGTTCCACCCGACTGAGCGAAGGTGAAGGCATCGGTCCCCGTCGTCTGTGTCATCGACACGAAGGTCGATCCGGCCGGCAGGAGGTCGCTCAGCACGACGCCTTGGGCGGCGTTGGGGCCGTTGTTGGTGAGGGTGATGGTGTAGGTGGCATTGGTCCCCGCCGTGACGGAGGAAGGCCCGGTGTTCGTGACCGCCAGGTCGGCCGAGTTGGCCGGGGCGCTGGGGGCGAAATTGGCGATGGCGGTGCCCCAGTTGGCCGTGGCCTCCGTGTTGGCAAACTCGTTGGCCGCCCAGAACGTGCCATCCGTCGGATCGACATTGATTCCGCTGAGGTCCCCGGCCCGATTGCCGCTCGTGAAATCGTCATAGTTCGCTTTACCGGCTCCGGCCGGAACCACCACGGGCGTTTCCACCATTCCAGCCTCGTCGGTCGTAGCCCGCCCGGTCACCCACATCGACAGATAGTCGGTGGCGGTATCGGTCCCCGACTTCATGTAGCTCATGCCGATCTGGCCTGACGGGTTGATGTCGATGCCGGGATAAATGACGTAGGTGTTGAGGCCCGCGCTGACCCGGCCTTGCTGGGCCAGTGTCGGCGTACCGGAGCTGACGTTGATCGCATACCACTGGGCCACGTCCTGAGTCGAAGAGACGGAAACGGCGTGGGTGGCGACGATCGTGTTATTGGCCTCTGCCGCCTTCATGATTCGGGAATCGATATTGTTGGTGATGACCGTGCCGTTGGGATTGCGCGGCGCAACCACGCCCGAGTACGGCGTCACCGGCAGATTCGTGTAGGTAAAGCTGGCCGACGTCGTCAGCACGTTGCTCATCTTGATGACGTCGATCGACGTGTTGTCGCCGTGCTCGGTAACGAGCCACATCGGATCGCGGGCGACCGAGTCGTGCATGGTCGTGGGCCGGACGCTGAAGTCATTGAGGTCGTTCTTGGCGACCTGGGGGGAAGGCGCGGCGTTCATCAAATCGGTGGCATTCACCGCGACGATTTGCGCATGCCCGCCGCCGCGGACGCCGAACATATTCAGCGTGAACACCAAGGCATCCTGGTTGTAGCCGAAGTTGCCCGGATAGTCGGCGTCGAACCCGGACTCGGTGGTGGTGATCTTGTAGAAGGTCCAGTCCGACGCCGAAAGGGCGGTCGGATCGCTGCTCTTGGAGACCGCCAGGTCGAAGGCGCTGACGTGGGTGTTGAAGTTGACATCCTGATCGCCGACGATAAAGCGGCCGATCTGCTCGTCGTAGGTAATGATCGGGTCGGAGAGGCCGGACCCGGAGTCAGCGCGCGTCAATCCGCCGGTCGTGAAGAGTAAATGGGAAAGGCTGTCGCGCAGGGCGCTGGCTCCCGTACTCTTGGGGCTGTAGAGGGCGATCGACTGGTTGACGGTTTCAACGTAGACGCCAGGCCCGGCGGCCCCGCAGGTGTCGGGCGGCACATACCCGCCGCTGCTCTGATTGAAGTCCAGGCCGGCATAGCCGCCGCTATTCAAGATCGTGACCGAGAGGAGCGTGCGATTCTCCAACCGTTCGACGGCGAGACCACAAGATAACGCGCTGCGGTGGGTTCGCCTGCGGGAAACGGACGGGGAACGACGCAACAGCCAGGCCAGATTAAGCACAAATGCCTCCGATGAATCTAGACCGAACCACGATTGGGACACGAAACTCGGCGACTGCGATGGGCCTGCGGACAATGGGATGGGACGGGCGAACCACAAAGCCTGGATCGATCCGGCGCTACCGGAGGCCGTATTTTATATTGCTGCTCATGTACCAGAAGTCTGAGCCGGGCACAAGACATTAAATCCCACGGGGCGCTCCGACGGCAACCGATCAAGGCAACTGTATGATCCACCCCGCCGCAACCCACTCGCCCGCCAGCTTGCCCTTCGCGACTCCTCCCGCACTCAGCCCCCAGCCCCAGCACTCAGCACTCAGCACACAGCACTCAGCAGTCGCCCGGCGATCTGGGCAAACCCACCCCATCCCATACCCGCCAATTCGGGCTATCTCCCACGCAATAATCCGACAAATGTTACGACGAGTTGTGACATTTTCTGAGACATTTGTGACATTTCGCTAGCGTCACCTAAGACGATCATTCACAACGATTGGCGAGCCGGCCAATTCTGTTGACTCCGTTTGCTACGAATGCAGGTTGCGGCGGTAGTTAGGGGTAGGAAGGGGATTGCGCGGCGGGTTTCGTGAAGAACCCGGCAAGGTGGCCCCGGGCGTTTGATTTGGCCGATAGTCGCGAATAGATTCTGTGTTGGGTCTGGATGCCGGCGAGCAAGAGGAGCAGCTTCATGTTGGCGAAATGGGCGTCGGGTTTGGTCCTGACGTTATTGCTGTCGGTTCCGGTGGCGGGTCTGGCGTTGGCCCAGGTCGAACGCAATGCATCGCAGCAGGACAGAGAGAAACTTCTGCAGATGATCGCCCGCAATCAGCAGCGGCGAATGCAGACGATCAAGCAGTCATTGGGCTGCACCGATGAAGAATTTAAGATCCTGGAGCCCAAAGTCGAGCGAGTGATTCTGATTCAATTCGACCAGGCGGCGGGGTACTCGCAGTTTGGCCGGCGAGGTATTCGGGGCGGGGCGGGGGCGCCGCTCAATACGCTGCTTCCCCAATCCGAAGTCATGAAAGCCCGGCTCGCGCTTCAGGAAGCGGTGGACGACAAGGCGTTGCCGGTCAACACCGTCGTGCAACGGCTCAAGGAACTCCGAGCGGCGCGCGAGGCGACCCATGCCGAGCTGGTTCGGGCGCAGAGTGATCTGCGGGATTTCCTGACGGTGAGGCAGGAAGCAGTGCTGGTCACGATGGGGTTGCTGGAATAGAAACCGCCACGCACGGATGCCCGTGGCGGCCTGGGGACTGGGGGGCTTCCGACACTCGTTGCTATCAGTGACTCGCCTGGAGAAAGCGGGTGATCTCCCGCTGTTCGCGTCCAGTGAGGTCGGCGCGGAGCCGCATGTGCATCACAACCGCTTGCCATTGCGCGTCGCTGTAGCTCTGCGGGGGACGGATGTTGTGGCACCGTGAGCAGTTGTCGGCCCAGAGCTGAGCGCCGCTCTGCAGCGACGACGCCTGGGACGCGTTGTGATCGTCACCGGCCACGGCAGTGTTGGCGCCGCCAGGTCCGCAGCCTTGGACCAAGACCAGGGCGGCCACCGACAGGCACATGATTATCAGCTTCGATCGCATATGATTGTCCTTCTTTACGTCAGAGGCCAATACCGAACTGCACCATGAATGCGTTCTGGTTGGTTCCGACTTTCTTGTCATCCACTTCGTACGCAACCTTGATAACGGCGCTGGGCGTGAGCCAATAATCGATGCCGAACTCCCAAAGCTGCTCGTGATCTCCGCCGGGGGCGCTCAGCGGCGTGCGGAGCACGTTGTAACGGGCGACGAACTCAAGGTTCTGGATGAAGGGATGCGGACAGTAGGTGGGCCGGTAGGACAACTCGGCGTACCCGCCGATGCGGTAGTTGCTATAGGTCAGCGGGCCGAAGCCCGTCGATCCGCCGCCGTAGGTGCGACGCTCGATGTTCGACCAGATCCACTCGGTGTGGACTCTGAACACGCCGAGCGAGTGAACGTCCTTGCGGATGTTCAGGTCGAACGCCTGGAGCAACGCGTAGGTGTGGGGGAATCCGTTTGGGGCGGTCTGGGCATATTCGACCGAGTAGCCCGTCTCGATCCACGGGACCGGCAGGAAGCCGATGCGCCCGCCGACGGCTTTGCCGTTGTTCAGGTCAGTGAAGTCATCGAAATTGAGGCTTCCGGCGGCTTCGGGGTCGTTGGTGACCAACTGCGGGCCGTTGGTGAGATAGACATCGTAAACAACTTTGGATGATCCAATGGGAACGGCGCCTCGGGCAAAGATACCAACCTGGCTTCCTGGGGCGAGGCCGCCATCGCCGAATGCGAGCGGATCGTCGGGTAGTTTGGTGATCCACGAGGGATCGAAGTGGTTGTGATACTGGGCGAAGGGGACGACGAATAGTCCGCCGCCAACAATCAGGTAGTCGTTCACGATGAAAGACGCGTCGGCGATTTTCAGGTCGACGCTGGTCGACGAGCCGGCCGAGGGATCGGTGTCGATGCCGATGTCGAGCGCCGCCTCGAACAGAAGACGATCGGTCGGCTGCCAGAGAATCAGCGGCGCGACGCCGGCCGAAAACGTCGAATTCGTCTTCCGCTGGTTGGTGAAGCCGACCGCGGCGTCGCCGGCAATGAGCAGGTGCTCGGTGCCCGGGAGGGAGGAGTGGACCTGATGTTCCAGCGTGCGCATTTGGCGAAAAATATCGTCGAGATCTTCCTGATGAACCGCCGGGCCGGCTGGCTTGACGGGTGCCACGTCCGCCGCCGGCTGCTTCGAGCGGGTCGCCTGGTCCGCCAATCCATGGGGCGAGAGCGTTCGAATGTAGTTGACGAGGTCCCAGCGATCCTCATTGCTTAGCGCTTGCTCCCAAGGCGGCATGGGCGCCCGGCCCTGAGTGATTTTCCAGAACAATGCCCCATCGGTCTGATCTTGCGTGGCCGCGTTCGTCAGATCCTTGGGTTTGGGATTCAGCGCGATGGCTGCCGCGCCGTCTCCGTGACCCGCCGGGCCATGGCAAATAAGACAGTTGGCGAACAGCGCGTGGCCGTGCGCGATCGACTGCTCGCTCGGGGAAACCGGGCTTTTCCGTTCGGCCGCCGCGGGCGGAGCGAGCCACTCTTGAGAAGCTTGTTCTGCGCGAACCGAGGAAACCGTCCAGCAGATTCCACAAACCATCAGGAAGAGCGACGCGGGTGGAAATGGCAGATATCGCTGTCTCACGTACGATCTCCTTCTAAATCGACCGGATGAATGACTTGCCGGTGCGTGGCGTTCGGCCACCGCAAAGCCCGAGGGACGGAATGTTGACTTTCGACGGCTCGTTCGAGGCGGCGACGCTTTTCACTTCGCAGCAGAGGCGGGCGTTCCCGCGATGGACGCCAGATGAACCGTCTTGATCGGATCGGCTTGTGCCTTTGCGTCGGCCTTGTACGTGAAGTCCAGTTCCCTGGTCGCCTTGCCGCCCTTGACCTCAATGGTCTGCGGCTCGGAATCCTTGTACAGTTCGTGCCAGGCCTGCACGACGTAGGCACCGTCCTTGAGGTCTTTGGTGTCGATCGAGAATTTCCCGTTTTCGCCGGTCGTGGCGAAATAGGGGTGATCGAAGACGCGCACGACCGCCTTCATCCACGGGTGGACGTCGCATTTGATCTGGAACGTTTCTTCGGTCGTGAAAGGCTCAAGCTTCTTATCACTCGCGTTGATCTGGGCGATGTTGAATGGCTTGTTGACAACAGCAACGCTGCGAGCATTGTGGAGGAACGGGTCGCTGTTCACCACGACCACGGGCTGGCCGATTTGGACGACCAACACATGGGGCTGATACATGCACCCTTTCTGATCGAGAGAGGCCGGCTTGTCGATCCGGGGCCCTTTGAGTTCGCCCGGCTTGCCTTCCTTAAGGAAGACAATGACGTTGGCCAACTCCCCGTTGTCCCCGGTAATGACAGTGTCTTCATAGACCGGATCTTTATGAAGCTGGTCGCACTGCGGGATGGCAGCCATCTCCCTGATCTGCCTCATCTGCGGGGGAGTTCCGTGGAGCGTGACTTTGCCGCCAATCTGCGCGAAGGACGCGCTGTAAATCCCAAACGAAAGCGCCGCCGCCAACCAAATGCTTCGATTCATGTTCAAGTCTCCTTTTCAAGCGGGATTCCCCGCTTCATTGAACGACATGATCGGCGACGGCACGGAATTCCTGCCGTCGGGCCGGCACCAGTTTAGTCATCAAGGAATCAACGCAGCGATGGGCAGCGTATCCAATGTGGCGCTTATGTCCAGTTCCGACGTCACGGACGACATAAATGGCAGTAGGCGCGAGAAACGCGACGCGGGTGAGAATGGCAGATATCGTTGTTTCACGCAAATTCTCCTTCTCAGTCGAAAGGATGAAGGACTTGCCGGTGCGTGGCGTTCGGCCACCGCAAAGCCCGAGGGACGGAATGTTGA
>DAIRGS010000463.1:0-3686 GCA_036794395.1 Tepidisphaeraceae bacterium
TCTCGCATGGACAGCCAAGCCCCCTCCCTACCCTCCCCCGGCGTACCGGTGGAGGGAAATCAAGGGCAGCCGCCGAAACAGTCACGCACCCACTACCCACTACCCCCCAAAGTCGCACCACCCGCCAAAACATCTCGCTCACTTCCCACCGCCTCGCGCCAGTTGGCCCTCGCTTCCGCCAGACGTTGCATTCCATTGCAAACCGTTGCATCGGGCCAAGTCCCGCCGCCAAACGTCGCACGGCGTTGCATTCCGTTGCAAACCGTTGCAAGACCCCGGACCCAGACACTGCAACGTCCAAAACCTACCCCTTCCACCAAAAATTCTTGTCATCGTGTGACGGAAGGCTAAGTGCCCGCCGTGTCAGTACCTGCAATCAAAATTTGAACATTCGGCCTATATAGAGAGGACAGTGATGCGCAGGCCCCACTCCTAATCCCAATCTAAATCTTAATCCTAATCCCGACCCCACACCCCCGTGCCGGCTCGGATTAAGATTAGGATGAAGATTGAGATTAGGACTGAGCGTCACCCGCCCCCTGAATAGCTCCCAAACGTTGCATTCCGTTGCAAACCGTTGCACCCGACCACTCACCCATTCAACACCGCCATCATCTGGGCCGGATATCGCTCCCCGGCCGCCACATTCTTCGGCGCCACTTTCTCAATCTCGCTCAATTCCTCCGGCGTAATCTTCAAATCCACCGCCTTCAAATTCTCCTCCAGATACTTCCGCCGCTTGGTCCCCGGAATCGGCACGATGTCCTGCCCGCGCGACAGCACCCACGCCAGCGCCAATTGCGACGGAGTACATCCCTTCTTCCCCGCCCATGCACCCCAACCCCATCACCGTAACCGACGGACCATTGCGACCGAGAACGCGCTGTTGCATCAAGTGCTCCTTAATGACTGTGCCGAATCACGCGCCGCTCACTCAATTCACCCTGCGTCGCGTCCCCTCAAACGCCGCGTCCCACCCCACAAAGCCCCCACGCCGGGGTATAGCGGTACCCCGCGCCACCCCGGCTTCTCAGATCGCCGCAATTCCCGCCTCGCCAAACCGCCGCGATACCGATTTCACCTGCACGCAAGACGCCGGAACAGCGCCGAATCACGCACGATTATTCTGTTTACGATGCCGATCATTGGCCGGGGACGTGGCAAAATCCAACGATAAGATGTTGACCTTGAGCCCGGTGCGGTATTATTTGTCCGGCTGAAGACTCATGGGGCGAGGAGGTTAACGTGCGGCTAAATAAAACGCTTTTCCTGATTGCCTGTCTCTGGTGCATGACCACATGGGGCGCTACCTGGACGGTTTCGGATTTCGCGGGTACGGGCATCGTGGGCCATGCCGGCGACGGTGGCCCGGCCACCAAGGCGCTGGTCAGCCAGATTTATGGAATCGCACGGGGACCGGACGGCGCGCTGTTTATCTGCGACACCGACAATCATCTCATCCGAAGAATCGCGGCCGACGGAACCATCACCACGATCGCCGGTACCGGAAATAAAGGCTACTCGGGTGATGGCGCGCCGGCGCTCAAGGCCGATTTAAACGAACCTTATGAAATCCGGTTTGATCGTGGCGGCAACCTGTTCTTCGTCGACATGCGTGACAATGTCGTTCGAAAGATCGACCTGAAGACTCAGGTCATTTCAACCGTGGCCGGCACCGGCAAGGCGGGCTTCTCGGGCGATGGCGGCCCCGCCACACAGGCCACCTTCAATCAGCCTCACAGCATTCAGTTCGATCCGCATGGGGATCTTTACGTGTGCGATATCGCCAACAACCGCATCCGCAAAATCGACATGTCGACCGGCATCATTTCCACATTCGCCGGCACGGGGATGAAGGCCCAAACGCCCGAAGGGGCGAAGATCCAGGGCACCCCGCTCAATGGTCCGCGTGCCATCGATTTTGATCGGGCGGGCAATCTGTGGCTTGCGCTTCGCGACGGCAACGCGGTTTTCAAATTTGATCTTGAAAAGGGGATCATTCACCACGTTGCCGGCACCGGGGGTAAAGGATTCACGGGCAATGGCGGGCCGGCTATTTCGGCAACACTCTCGGGGCCAAAGGGGTTAAGCGTCGGCCCGGACGGGAATGTGTATCTGGCCGACACCGAAAGCCATTCGATTCGGATGATCGACGTCGTGAGCGGAAATATCGAACTGATCGCGGGCACCGGAGCAAAAGGGGATGGGCCGCTGGGGCCGGCCCCTGGGTGCAAATTTGCCCGGCCGCACGGGGTTTTTGTGGATGCCGATGGATCGATATTTGTCGGCGACACCGAGAACAATCGCGTCCGTCAGATCACGCGGGCAAAGTGATCGACAGACCCGTTCAGGCGCCTTGTACTTTTGCCAACCCCTCAATGGCCAGTCCGCTATCTTGAGACCCGCACACCATATTCTGCGCCCGTTCGCCGTCAAATATGTCTTTCGGGTGCTTCAGGAAATTGTCGGGATTGAAGAGGGGCGGCTCATGCCAGTACAGGTCAAAACCCAACTGCCGGATGAATCGGATCAACTCCTCCGAATGTTCAGGTCGATTATTCTCGACGTATAGGATCGGCGAGCAGTTTCGAATCAACGCCTCGGCGCCGCGCAGCACCGCCAGCTCCATGCCTTCGACATCGATTTTGATCAGTCGACAGGCGCGAAGCGGCAGGTCATCGAGCCGCGTGACGCCAACGGGCTCGCCATGGTCATAACCGCTGATCACGAACGCCCCGAAATTCTGCCGGGTATTTGGATCGAGCGGCGGCACAACCATCACGTCCGCCCGCTCCCCCACGGCTGCCTGGTAACAAAACACATTCGGCAGGCTGTTGTTCGCCACGTTGGCGCACAATGACTGAAACACCACGCGCTGGGGCTCGAACGCGATCACGGTGCCGCGCGGTTCGACCAGCCTGGCCATGGCGACAGTATGCGCTCCGACGTTCGCGCCCACATCGATCGTCACATCGCCTGGGCGCAGGATCTTCGCGAAGATCTCGACTTCCAATTCGCACCATTCGCCATACGTCGCAAGGGATTGGCCGATGTGGGTGTCATTTATGTTGTAAAGCATCACCCCGTGCCGGCAGTGCGTCAGGCGATTGAATGGGGTGAAGAGAGGTTGGTTACCTTCGGCCATCGCGCATCACCAAAGTCCCTGGGTGTACATCCAGTACGCCATGCACCAGACCGCGATGTGAAAGATTGCGATCAGGAACGTGATGATCGAAAACCCAAACTTGCGGCGCTTGTGCTTGAACAGCATCCGGCCCACCAGTGCGCCCGGCCATCCAAAGAAAAATTCCATGAGGTGGAGCGTGCGCTCACGGACCCGTGGACCTTCCTGCACCGCGCGCCGCTTGTCCCATCCGTACGCAATCAACGTGGCCAGGCTCATCACTGCGTAAGCCGCAGTAACCCCGATCAAAATCCAGCGATCATGCACGCCGGCAGCGTAGCAGACGCTGTAAGAGTCAGAAAGAACCGCGGCAAACCTTAATCAGGAAAGGGCTGACGGACGCATCGGGCCTTCATGTCGCGGTTAAACGACCGTGCGCGATACCGCGCCTTTTCGTGACATGGCTTTCTAAGCCATGATTGAGGGGAATGACTATCAGCGCCGGGTCAGATGTGGGAAAACCAAGTTTCGACAGTTGGACAACCCTCTGATGCTTCGGAAG
>DAIRGS010000009.1:0-50179 GCA_036794395.1 Tepidisphaeraceae bacterium
AGTCATTGGTCTAAACATGACTGCGCCTCTTCTCTACTCGACGTTAAGAATTCTTCTCCTGTCTCACATGGAGGGCGATCGGCGGTTTGACTTCAATTCGATGCGTACGTGGAAGAGATGGAACCGCGGATTTCGCGAATGACGCGGATGGGGCGGACGATTACTGGACTTTGCCAGGGTGTGGAGGTGTGGGTTATGACCGAGTTTCTTTTCGATATTGCGTGGTGGGTACCACTACTTGTGGTCGCGGCGGGCATTGGATTGCTCGTGATGGGTAACAATCGCCAACAGCCGGCCATGCGTAACGGTGGGGCGGCGGTTGCCCTACTTGGCGCCTCATGGCTGGTGTTGTCATTTGTAATGGACACCCCCAGCAAGATCTGCCAGAAACAAACCAAACAACTCGTGCAGGCGATGGCCGACGGCGATTGGAAAGTCTTCGATGAGTTGACAGATGCGAAAATTGGCTTCGACTATGTGGGCCGTCCCTGGCATGTGGCGGGGCGGCCGGCAGTTGAGGCTGGGGCGCAGGAAACGGTCAAGCATGCCGGCCTTCATTCAGCCAGCATCGGCCATGCTAAAACTACGCGCGATGCCGACAAAATCACGATTGCCTTCGTCGGTTACATGGATACCGAACTAACGCCCGGCCACCCGATCGACAGTGATTGGGAATTCGACTGGCGATTGGCCGGGGAACAATGGCGTTTGATTGCCATGCGAGTTTCGCGCGTGGATGACACGGGGCCGGAAGGAATCCGTCAATCATTGAACAAACGATGATCGATGAGCCGGAGGCGGCAGCATGGGCAACCTCTTTGGAATGTTCTATACGCTTCAGTTCGTGCTGCTGGTGGCGTGCGCCACGTTTTATTACAAAGCCGCCGAGATGGAGCGTGCATCCGGGGTTCTGTGGGCGGGGCTGTCGGTTGGAATATTCCTCGTGACGTGGCGATTCATGGGCTGGAGTTACGTTGGAAACCTGCTGGGGCAGGGCTTGTTATTGGGGGCAATCACTGGCTTGAGAATCTGGCGGGATCGGCCGGACCCTGATTAAGAGCTGATTTGGCTGCCCGTAGTGGGCGAATCTGCAAGATTGACTCTCACCTGGGAAAACAACTGGGGACGGAAACAAATGCGGTGGCTGTGAATGTCCTTTGCGAATAAGTCAAAGCCGCACCGCTTAATCGCTTACAGATGCTTACCGTGAAAAAACAACCTCCCGGCGCTATGCCGGGAGGTTGTGCTTTGTCCGGTTGTCTCGTACCGGCACGTTAGTGAATCTTCAACGGCCGTGTGGAGGGGGGTTTACTGCTGCCCCTATCCGTCACTTCAAGCTCAATCGTCTGCTTCGTCTTCACGTTCGTCACGACCATCGACGGCCGTTTGCCTTCCTGTGGAAAGCCGACCACGCGCCAATCCTGAAACGGCTTGCCGATGACATCGCCGCGACGATACTTGCCAATCATCTTGAGGTCAGCGCCGTAGACGTAACCAATTAGCATGGCCTCGTAATCGCCCTTGAAATTTCCATCCGATTCGATGCAGCACAACGCGAACCCAACCGGGCCGGGAGGTGGGAGCGGGAGAGGGGCCTTGGCATCGGCCATCCCAACGAAAATTAGCAGAAGAACGTGAAGCATGGGCGTCACCTCGCTATTCATTGTGATTGTATCGGCGCGCCATCGCGCGGTCATGGCGAGCGTTCTTAGCGCCCAGAAAAGATCAGTCCCCGACCTTGAACGCCGAGGGGCTGATTGCAGTCTCCGGTTAAGGTGCAGTCAGCCCGTCGTCACGGGTTGCGTTGTTGGCCGATGCGGAAGCCCGATGGACTTCCGCTCGATCTTCACGGTGTTGCCGGTTTGCTCGTTGCGAAGAACGACGTAGGACACAAAGCCGCGCCGATCCGGCCCGAGCGGGGTCCACACGGGGTTGCGCCCCTGAAACACTTCCTTAACTCGCCACATGTCATACGGCTTTGGCAAGAGTTGGCCTTCTCGATAATTGCCCAGATCGTTCTCCGCGTAATACTCGCCGCCGACTAACTTGGCGTACCATCGAACTTCGCCGTTGGGGGGTTCGGGCTTGGGGAAAATGAGCACGCAGCCGATGCCCGGAGGCGGCGGAACCGGCCGCGTCGATGGCCGCAAAACCGGAGGCGGCGCAGGGCGCGTTGGTGGCCATTTGCCTCCGTCCAAAGCGACGACGCCAAGCGCCACCTTGGTTCCGGTGTCTTCGTTGCGGATGATGACGTACCCCTGTGTGGGGTCGATCCCCGGCGAGGGATTCACTTCGATCAGCCGCCAGCGGTCTAACGGCGGAGGCAACGTCCGATCAAGACACACCGTCGCGGACTTGTTGGGAGCGTATGCGGTGGGGGTGAAGGCCGGGTCGTAAAACCCGGCCGTGGCGATTTGATCCGACGTCGGGAAGTTGATCGAGATGTCAGAGCAATAAAGCTGTGCGATAGGCGGCGTCGGCACGGTTTGAGTCGCCGCCACGATCATGCAGGCTACAAAGAACATACGAACCTCCGGTTATTGAAGCCAGTTGACGCTCACTGCGGTCGTGAAGTACCATCCCTCTTTACTCAGATCGGCTTGCAACGTCCCTCCGACCAATATCATCGGCTGGATCGCCACGAGGATGTCCACATGGGCGGTCGGAGACAGGCCGGCAAACTGCACGACGAGATGATGCGCTGCGAGTTGTGCGGGAGTGAATGTCTGGTTAATGAGGTACCCATTGGCTTCGGGGCTACCGCCGATGACCCTCACCGCCACGCCGCTCACCCAACAAAATGGCGACGGCTCTAAATAAGTTCGGATCAGCCGAGTAATGCTAAGCCATCCGTTTAGGTTTTCTTGGGTGACAGTTCTACTCCGATACAACAAGAGAACAAAAAAGCAACCTCCCGGCCGAGTAGTCGGGAGGCTGCGTTGCGCCCGCTTGTTTCCGACCGTTAGTGAATCTTCACTGGCCGGGTGGAGGGAGGTTTACTGTTGCCGGTGTACGTGGCTTCGAGCTCAATGGTCTGCGTCGTGTTCACGTTTGTTACAACCACCGACGGTTTCGTATGATTTGGAAACCCGACCACACGCCAGTCCTCAAAAGGTTTGGGGAGGGCTTGGCCGGCTCGCAATTCACCAAGGAGTTTGTGGTCCGCGTCGTACAGGACTGCAAAAAGGCGCGACTCCAACGTGCCCTTTCCATCCTTGTATCTGACGGAGTACAAGGCAAAACCCGGTGGCCCGACTGGGGGTAATTGCTCGATCTGGGAATCACCCACAAGCAACGCGACTGCGAGAATGATGTGGGACATGACTTAAAACCTCACTACTGCGGTTGCGTCGGCTTCTGATTTGCGGTCGTGAATTCCACGAGTTCTGTTATCATAGCCCTGCCCTCCCATCCTCCGCCAAATAGGCCATTCGGGTCCCAGGCCATCATTGAGACGGTAATCTCTAGCTGTGCACTGCCGGACGCTTGCTTCGGATAGGGATAAATCACCGGCAAGTTCTCCCCTGTGAGCGTTATATAACTAGTTGTCATCGCGCCGTTTTGTTTCATGTATGGAGCGAGCGATCCGTCGGGGCTTCGCACGCTGACGATGTATCGGTGGTTCGGGTCTATCTGAGCTGGTCCATCGCCGGGAACTGGAGTCCAATAATTGAGCGGGGGAGCACAAATGGGGACGGGGAGCACAAATGGGGACGGCTCTGAATATCCTTTCCGAATAATTCAGAGCCGTCCGGTTTAGTTTGCTCGACTCTACCGTTTAGGGTTCCCAGAGCCGTCCCGTTTAGGGTTCCCCGAGCATCGTGGGCATCGCGTAGTCAGGGGGGCGTCTCTCCGTCGAGAAAAGAGCAACCCCCCGGCGTGGAGTCGGAGGGTTGCTTGCGTCCGGCTGTCTCTGACCGTCGAATTAGTGAATCGTCACGGGTCGGGTGGAAGGCCGCTTCCTCGCCAGTTCCAAAACGACCGTCTCCTTCGTATCCACGTTTGTGATAAGGATCGACGGTCCTTTGCGATTCTCGGGAATCCCCACGAATCGCCACGAATCAAACGGCTTGGGAAACGCATCGCCGCGATGTAGCTTTGCGATTACCTTGGGTTCGGCATCATAAATCCATGCCTCACAGATAGGCTCAACCGTAGTATGAATGTCGCCGGCCGGTGGGACATCAGGGACCGTGATTCGCCACAACGCGAATCCCAACGGCCCAGGCGGTTCCAGCTGCTCTAACTGTGAAGATACAGATGGTTCCACCGGACGAGTGGTGGCCGATTCGATGGACGCGACGGCAAGGATCAATAAGAGCACCTTCATCATGGGCTACCTCGATGTGTCAGTTCTGATCGTTCGACAGGGTAAACAAGACGTTTACCTTAACCTCATCCACAAATGCCCAGCCGCCCCCGGAAAACTTCCACATCATCACATCTATTGTCATCTTACCATTACCGGCATGTACCGGAAATGGATAGACCCCCGGGAATCCTTGTGAGGGGCCAGCCCAGTAGTCCTGAATCCTCGGCCCAGCAAAACCAGAAGGGAAGATGACAGGACTCATTGAGCCGTCATCACTTGTAAGACCGATGGAGTATTTGTGGTCATTGTCAATGACCGGCGTAGTGCCTGAGGGCCAAGTGTATCTGGTCCGAAGTGTGAGTCCACTTTGCGGATCATAAGTGATGCCTAATGGGTTTGCCATCTGCATCACCAGGCCCATTTGTCGTTGCTGCTCCGGCGAGAGTCCGGCCGCAGTAGACGCCCCTGTAAGGCGCGTTAATACGTGCGCGCTTGGGACAGCTTGCACCGCCGCGATCAATTCGTTCCTTGCTGCATCTCGGTCGGCTGACATGACACCATTTAGCTGTCCCACCAGTTCATCCATATGCGCATCAGTAATTTCGCCCTGCACATGGTCGCTCATGTACAAACCCTTGGCATCCGGCCCGCCATCCTTCGCCCAAAACGTGTTCGCATTGGCGTCCCACCAACCACCGGAAATCGGGATGACGTTGTTGCCCGGCTGTTCGAGAATCGAAACGTAGATGCCGTTCTGGTAGTCCGGGTGCATGAACGGCGTGACCATATGGAAGCCCACATCCACACTGGACGTGCCCTGCGTCACTCCGATCTTGTAGACGTTGAAGCCCAGTTCGGGATGGCTGTCGGCGGTATCCAATTCGATTCCGTCCGGCCCGGTGATCGTGAAATACGGCTGGTTGCCGTTCGCGTCGTTGGGGAGCTGGTCGTCTGGAGTCTGGTTGTGCAGGTTGATGATGCCGCTGCTCGGCATTTTAACGTAGACGGTTGTGTTTCCCGCAGCCGGGCCGTCGAGGCTAAGTGTTTCCGACCCATCCTGTCCCCCCCGATCCGCTTCAACGCCGTGAGCGAACCCGGCTGAAGTGCCTTGCTGGATGCTCCCGTTATCGACCTTAATGAAGACGTTATCCGTCGTACTGATTTGCCAACCCTCTTGATCGGCGTTGCTCATCACCGTCCCGCCAAGCCAGGTGTCCTCGGTCGTGCCAGCGGGAATAAGAATGGGGTCGCCTACAGGTTGCCCGTTGAACGTGACGAAGATGTACCCATCGTCCTGCGTGCCACTTGTCAGAGACAAGCCGGTATTCGGATCGACGTTGACAACAACCTCTGTCTCGATGCTTGCTTGCGTGTGGGTGTGGGCCGGCACGTTGTTTTGCGATACGCCCCAAGTATGACCCCACACGCCCGAGGGATCGGCTTGGTTGACCGTGCCGTAGTAGTCGCTTGAGTTCGGATTCGAGACGGCGAATGTCGTCGCGTCGAGAAACTGCCGTGATTCCAGCGCCTCAATCACAGGCCGGGTTGCCGCGACGGTCGTATTGCGCGATCGGCGGCGGCGAAGAAATGAAAATATGAACGACCTCCATCCGAAGAAGTGTTAAGCAGCCCGCCAGCCGAAACATTCGGCGGCGGGCGAACTTTTGCGTTCACTCAAATTGTCGGGGCGAACCAAGGTGCCGTCTTGACAGTGAAGTGTTCGGCCTTTAGCGCATCTGGGGCGACCGGCCTTTGTCGCCACTCGTCACAATATCCGTGATCACGAAATTTTGGCAATGCGCGAAATTACGCCTCCCCGCGATCGGCCGGATCCAGAATGAGAACCTTATTTGGCTGCCGGGGCGGTAGTGGGTGTGCCTGCAAGATTGACTCTCACCTGAAGCAATGCGCGATCGCGCGCCATCAACAGATCGACCGCATTGGCCGAAGCGAATACAGGCCGTGAATCGCGCATCCAGGAGGTATAGGCGTAGGGCAGCGCAGCTCCATCTACATAGATGGAAGCCGAAATCCCGCGCAATGCCGCAAAGATATAATGCGCCCCATCCGGGCTGAACGTGACTGGCGTCACGGCATCGCACGGCGGAAGCGGCTTTGAATCCACCACCACGACCGGCTGCTGCCCCGTCACCGCACGGTAAGCCACGTGCTTCGAATCCGCGCTAAACCCAATGTCCACAACATTTGAGTAAGTCGGGCCCAGCGCCCCATCACACACTACGATAATCTGCTCCCCGCGAACCGCCGCATACGCCAGCCGCTTGCTGTCCGGGCTATATAACAAGCCGGGCCGGGCGATGTGATCGAAGCCCAGCTGGTGCTTTTCATCCACTACAATAAATCGCTCGGCTCCTTTGCTGGCCGCGTAGGCCAGATGCGATGAATCCGGACTGTAGTGCAGAGAATCCCCGGCGATCTGATCGAAACTCTCCTGCGGGACGCCATCGCGCACGACCGTAAACTGCTTACCCTGCCGGACCACGCAGGCGGTGTGCCTGGAATCGGGGCTGAAAACCATATACCCGTCAAACGCGTCGTATCGCGGCCCCTCCTTGCCATCGATCACCAGCGAGAACTGCTTTTCGATTCCCGCGATATACGCCACATGCGCGCTATCGGGGCTGAATATGGGGCTCACCCACATGCCATCAAGGGGTTTACTCTCCTTCGCATCGATTACCGCCAGATACTTGTGATCCTGCACGGCCGTGTAGGCCAGACGCTTGGAGGCGGGGCTGAATTGAAGGGTCGCCGGCGCGACGCCGTCATAGATTTTCTGCTCCTTCCCATCCAGCACCACGCACATTTTGTCGCCGGGTAAGACAGCGGTGTACGCCAGATGCAACCCATCGGGGCTAAACGTCGGCGCCCCCGCGGCTGAAATGTACGTCTTACCCACCACTCCATCATGGACAACAAACGTTTCCTTTTCGCCTTTACGGGCGGTGTAAGCGTAATGGTTGGCATCGGCGCTGAAATGAATCCGATCCGCCCCCACCAGGTAATACCCCTTGCCCACCACTTTCCCGTCAATGAGCGCCGACATTTCATTCCCCTCCTGAATCACACAAGCCACGTGCTTCCCCGCCGGCGAAAACAGCAAGCTGTCGGGGATCACCCAGTCATATGCCGGGCTCGTCACGCCATCCCGCACGATAAACTGCTTGTCGCCCTTAGTCCCAAGCAGCGCAATATGCCGGGAATCATCGCTGAAGGTAATCGCCTTCACTTGATCGTAATCCCCAGTCAAACCCAGCGGCGTTTCCACAACCGCGGGGCTTTGCGCCAGTGCAGGACCGTGACTCAATCCAACAAGCAGGGCAGTCAAGGGCAGGAAGGCCGGTTTCATTGTGCAAAGGATACCGGAGCGGGATCACAACGGGGAGCATCTGCCGAGTGCGGCGCGCCCCAAAACGTCTCAGCACGCCTCACTTCTGGCCGCCTACAATCTCAAGTGTTTGTTAAATTGAAACTTATGAAATGGGGGCGCGCATCTGCACGAAATGCGGCGCACCTCAATTGGGCTCGCTCCGTCCCATCCATAATAAGTCTATTGCCAAACGCAACTTAAGAATTATATGCCGCCCCACAATGGGGCGCGCTGAGACTTTTTGGGGCGCGACTACCGCCCCACTCGCCGCGCGCCTTATATTCGGTTCGATCTTTTTCCTTTGGCGGCCGTAGTGGTAGAATCTCGGCCCGGTTGGGGATGTTTGAGTTTATCCAACCGTTTGTTCGATAGTTGAGTAATCGGCCCCGCCGGCCTTCATTGGATCGCGAAAGCTTATCCAGCGCCTGGCGACGCGAGCGACAGTTCGCGAGACGGGAAGGTGAACCTTCCTCAGGGCCATGAGTCCCTCATGCTGCGGTAAAAACCGGCGTCTCCTGCGGCCAATAGACGGTGATCAGGTACCGATAGGCCGTAAGCCACGCCCAGAAGAGCTGAGGGATTTGCGATTTGCAATTTGCGATTTGCAATTGAAGAAACGACCTCCGTTTTTTCAATTTCAAATCTCAAATCTGAAATCGCAAATCCATCATCTTCCCCGCACAAGAATCGACTGAAAAATGGCAACCGATCTCCGCTTCCTGGCCGAATCTGGCCGTGAAGTATTTACGGGTAATGAGCTTCTGATAAAGGGCGCACTCGAAACCGAGGGCGGCGTTCATCTCCTCACCGGGTATCCCGGGTCACCCGTCAGCGGGTTCTTCGACATTCTGGGGGACATCAAAGACGTGCTGCAAAAGCACGGCGTCCGCGCTTTCCAGGCCAATAACGAAGCCTTGGGGGCGGCGGCGATGAACGGCTCGCAGATGCTGCCGTGCAAGGCCATCGCGGTGATGAAAAGCGTCGGGCTGCATGTGGCTTCAGATGCGCTGGCGCTGGGAAACCTTGCAGGCGCGCATCCCGAGGGCGGGGCGGTCACGATCATCGGGGATGATCCATGGTGCGACAGTACGCAGGTGCCATCGGATAGCCGGTTTTTGTGCGAGCATCTTCGGATGGCGGTGGTCGAGCCCGGCACGCCGCAGGAAATGAAGGACTGGATCGACCTGTCCTTCAAGCTTTCGCAGGCGGCGGGGATTTTTATCGGCTTCATCGTCACAACCGCCCAAGCCGATGGCGGCGGGACGGTCGATTGCCGCAGGAATCAGTTTCCGACTCTTAGCACGCAACAGAAAATCGCGCTCGATACCGCGCAGATTGACCTGGGCAGAGTCCTCCTTCCGCCCAAGACCTGGATGCGCGAGCTCGAATACCCCGAGCGGCATGCCAAAACGATCATCGCCGCCCGAGCATTGGGATTGAACAAGATCGTCCCCGCAGCCCCACTCAGCACTCAGCACGGCTTGACTGAGCTCGCCGAAGTCTCAGCACCCAACACGCCCTCTCCCCTGGGCTTCATCGTGACCGGAATGGCCGGTCCTTATCTACGTCAGGTTCTGGCGGACCTGGGCCTTACGGGTTTGTTCCCGATTCTTCAGATGGGCATGTGCTATCCGGCGGATGTGCAGCTTGTCGGCGAGTTCTCCAAGCTCTGCGACAAGATGATTGTGATCGAAGAACGCCGGAGCTTTCTTGAGAAGAACATTCGCGACGGGCTGTTCCGGGAATTTTCAAATGAAGACGCCGGGATGATTTCCGGGCGGTTGTACGGCAAGACTTTCCCCGGCAACCTCACGCCGATCCCGGCGGTGCGCGGGCTCAATCCGTCGCTGCTGGCGCAGATTCTGATTCCGCTTATCAAGGCCACCGAGCAGATTCCGGCTGAACTGCGTAATGGCCGGCTCAGCGCCGAGATCGATCGCATTCGCCGGCTCAGCAAACCCAAGCTACAAATCATCGATCAGAAGATCGTGGCGCGCACGCCGACCTTCTGCCCCGGATGCCCGCATCGCGACAGCTCTGCGGCGCTGCTCCAGATTAGGCGCGATCTGGCGGACCCGAAATACATGCTCGAAAAGCATGGCACGGCTCCCGTGGATCTGGTCGCCCATGGCGATACCGGCTGCTACACCATGCTCATGTTCGCGCCGACCGAACAGCTCATGCACAACTACTCGGGCATGGGCCTGGGCGGCGGAACGGGCACCGGCGTCGATCCGTTCATTACCAACAAGCAGATTGTTTTCATGGGTGATGGAACGTTCTTCCACTCGGGGCAGGTGGCGATCTCCAACTCGATTAAGGTCGGCCAGCAGATCACGTACATTATCCTTGAGAACAAGACGACGGCCATGACCGGCCACCAGGAACATGCCGGCACGGAGCTGGATGTGTTGGGGAATAAGTCGTACATACAGGACATTGAAGCGATCGTACGCGGCATGGCGGGGTCGAGCCCGTTGACCGTCGTCAAACTATCTCCCGCCAAGCGCGATGCCTATCGAAAAATGCTCGAGGAAACGATTCTGCGCGATGGCGTGAAGGTGATCATCGCGGACAAAGAATGCGGCATTACCCACAACCGCACCGTTCTCAAGGAAGAGCGCAAGATCACCAAGAAGTACGGATATCTGCCCAAGAAAACGCACATGAACGTGACGCAGGACGTGTGCGAAAACTGCCTGGAATGCACCAAGGCCACGGCTTGCCCGGGACTGACGACGGCCGAAACCGACTATGGCCGGAAGATCGATACCGATCTGACGTGGTGCGTGAACGACGGGGCGTGCGAGCGCGTCCGCGTGAGTAACACGGCGGGGATTAATGTAAAGCCGTGCCCGAGTTTTGAGCAGGTGACGGTGCTGCGCCGGCGGCGGCGCAGGTATACGTTGCCGCACATGGCGCTGGATAAGCTGCCTGATCCGCCGCGTGTTCATGCGATGGAACAGGGTGGAGATGTGTGGCGCGCGCACATGGCCGGGGTGGGCGGGATGGGCATTGGCGTGGTGAACGCCATCCTCGTACGGGCCGGGCACAAAGAAGGCTACGGCGTTATTTTCGCGGACAAAAAGGGTCTGGCGATTCGCAATGGCGGCGTGTATTCGCAGATTACGTTCATCAAGGAGGGGGAGGGCGCCATCGATACAACGGGCGTCATTCCGTACGGCAAGGGCGATCTGCTCTTTGGCGTGGATATTCTTGAAGCGGCGCGCGCTATCGATCCGCGGGAGCAATTCCGTATTGCTTCGCCTGAGCGGACGTGCGCGGTGCTGAACAGCTATCGCCAGCCGACCGTTTACACGCTGCTGGGCAAGGAAGATTTTGATCCTGACGCATTGCGGGATGACATCTTCGATCAATGCCGGCCCGAGCATTCGTTTGCCCAGAACCTCTCAGAACTCTGCGAGCAGCGGCTCGGTAGCAAGCTCTACGCGAACATCATGATGCTTGGCGTTGCGTACCAGCTTGGGTTTATCCCGGTGTCGGCACGCAGCATTGCATGGGCGATCAAGGATTCGATCCGGCGCGAGCATCGGAAGAATCTCAAGGCGTTTAATATTGGCCGGAAGATCGCCCTGGAGCCGCGGGCGCTGCCGCGTAAGCCTACGCCTGAAACGTGGGAACAGCTGGTAACAAATAAAGCCCGCATTTTGCGGCGGACGAAGATGTTCGGCCCGGTGCTGGCAATGAAGTTTGAGAAGCTGGTGCAGGGTGCGACCAAGCAGATGCGCGATCTGCCGGACCAGGCCAAGTATGACATGGCGCTGCGCATCTATGATCTGATGCAGTATGAGAATCCGGCGCTGGCCAAGCGGTACATCGAGCAGGTTCGTGGGATGTATCGCCGGGACAATGCCGAGCGCCAATACGCGGCTACTGTCGCGGTGATCTGGAACCTGGCGAAGGTCGTCTTGATCAAGGATGAGCCATACGTTTCATATCTGCTGACGCGCTACGAAAAGAAGCAGTACGATCTGGCCAAGTATGGAGTGGACGTCAGCAATGGCGATCGGCTGGTGTACCGCCACCACACCAACCCCGAATTCAATATTGGCCGACATCGAATCCGCCTGCGCATTACGACGCAGGACTGGCAGCTCAAGCTGGTTAGCCATTGCAAGTTTCTACGCAAGCTGCCCGGCTGGCATAAACACGAAACCGCGTTTCGCGACTGGTACATGGGCCTCATCACCCGCGTCAATCTCACGACGGATTATGAAAAAGCCCTGCGCGTACTGAGCTGTCCGGAAGAAGTGACCGGCTACCGCGAAGTGCGCTATCCCAAGCAGGACCGGGTTCGCGAGTGGGTGGAAGCCGAGATTGGGCCCGCAACGTTGCCGCCGAAACCCGTGAGTGAGTTGGGCCGGTTGCTGGATCGGGTGGGGACAGCGACGGGAGTTTAGGCGCAGCTTTGAGCTGTAACGCCCGTTTGGCTTCCCCTGGTCGCAACCGTTTACCGCGTATGAAGCGGCGTTGGGCGGATGTGATTGCGCAGGTGCACTTCCCAAGCATCGAGCTTGGTGCCGGTGAAGGTGGCGACGGCTTCACGCCAGGGGCGGGCGTGCCAGTGGTGAACATTTGATCCCATTCCCATCACGTCCTGCTTATCGCGCAGGGTTACGCCGTACGCTTTGGCGGTGTTGTCGGAGTGGAGATTGTGATGGCCCTTCCAGCCGATGTGCCCCAGGCCCAGCAGATGCCCGACCTCGTGATAGTGCGTCCAGAACTTGGTGGTGGAATGGCTGATCATCGTCTCGCTATCGAGGTCCTTCTGACTGTAGAGCACTGAATTGGAGCGAAACGTTTCATCGTCGGGAACGCGCACGGCCGCGATGGTGTAATGAGCGTCGTTCTGTGAGAGCACGCGCGACAATTCGAGCTTGCAATACACGTTGCATCGGTATTTGGGGTTGCTGTCGGGCCAGTCGAGGCCTTTGAAGTTATGCGGGGTGCGGAGCCAGAAAATCCCGCTCCAGAACTTCTGGGCTTCGGTGATCAGCTTCGAGGTGAATTGTGAGAATTCGCCTGGCTTCCACGCCTGGATCCGGCGCTTGGGGGCGACTGCCTTGGTTGTGGGGTCGGCGGTTCCGGAATCGGTATCGTTATAAAGTCCGGTCGCGGTACCGGCGGGATTTATTTCCTGGAAAAAGACATTGATCGAGATGATGAGATCGGCGTTGGTGGTGGCGTTCCGAACCTCGTCTTCCAGCGTGGAATCCCATTTTCCGCCGTACACGAGTTGGGGGCCTGTTCGGATGAGCGAGCCGTATTTAAACGTAATGGTGCTATCTGCCATGGCTGGATTCCTGAGCGAATGGATAGCCGACGACCCACGACTGCCCACGACTGCCACTCTGGTGTATGGCCGGGGATGCGTCTGCTGAAGATCTTCCATATAGTTCTCGGATGCTCCAGCAAAAAGTTGCGTGAATTCTTGGGCAATGGTGCGATTGCTGTTGTGCCGACCCCAAAAGAAACCGCCAACTATTGGCTGGATCGAGCAAATTCTCGGGCAATCTCAAACGAGCGCAGGCGCGCCGCATGATCGAAGATTTGGGAAGTGATCATCAATTCATCCGCGCCGGTGCGCGCGATGAAAGTCTCCAATTCGTTAGCCACTGTCAGGCGTGAGCCGATGGCTGAATAGGGCAATACTTGATCGAGTATTGCGCGCTCGCGTGGACCAAGGTTTTTCAGATAGTCCTTGTCTGGCGGGGGGAGTTGCGTCGGGTTGCCGGTGCGGAGGTTGATGAACGCCTGTTGCATTGAGCTGGCGAGAACGTGTGCTTCGGCGTCGGTATCGGCAGCGAAGACATTGAAGCCGAGCATGACATAGGGCTTGGCGAGCTGCGTCGAAGGCTGGAAGGTTGAGCGGTACAGCGAAATGGACTGCATCAGTTGCGCGGGGGCAAAATGCGATGCAAATGCGTACGGCAGACCCAGGGCGGCGGCCAGTTGCGCGCCGTAGAGGCTCGAACCCAGAATCCAGATCGGGACATTGAGCCCGGTGCCGGGCACGGCGCGAATGGGCTGCGTCGGTTCCGGCGAGAAATAATCCATCAGCTCAAGCACGTCCTGCGGAAACCCATCGGCGTCGGCTTGGAGATTGCGCCGCAATGCGCGGGCGGTGGCCTGATCGGAGCCGGGCGCGCGGCCGAGCCCCAGATCAATACGGCCCGGATAGAGCGACTCCAACGTTCCAAACTGTTCGGCAATCACCAGCGGAGAATGATTGGGCAACATGATGCCGCCAGCGCCGACGCGGAGGGTCGTCGTCGCGCCCGCGATGTAACCAATCAAGACCGCCGTCGCGGCACTTCCAACGCCGGGCATGCCATGGTGCTCGGCCAGCCAGAAGCGCTTGTAGCCCCAACGCTCGCCGTGCTGCGCGAGATCGCGCGTGTTGCGAAATGACTGGGCAGCGCTGCTGCCCCGGTTGATCGGGGAAAGGTCGAGTATGGAAAAAGGGATCATTTTCTTTCTGGCGGTTGGCCATCGCTTCTGAGCGATTCTATGCGCGCTTCAGAGAAAGGTGAGGCGGTTTGAAGCAAGGTTTTTGCGACCCGATTAGAGGAGCGCTAGATGGCCGTGCGCGATTCCGCGCCATTGCTTTTAAGTGGCACGGCCTTCCAGGCCGTGGTCAGGGACGCTTCGGGTCCTGCGCCGTGTGAGAGGTGGCAAAACCAACTCGCCGTACCCGGGCATTTTCTGGCGTTAAATGCAGAAGGTTGTCCAACGGTCGAAACTTGGTTTTCCCACATTTAACCCGTCGCTGGCGGTCAACTCCCACGATCATGGGCTGGAAGCCACATGCCACGAAAAGGCGCGGAATCGCGCACGGTCATTTAGGGGTACGCCAATGCGAGCTCGATGGCATTGGGCGCGACAGGCGGTTGTATAACGCGATGGCGAAACCTTGCTCTGCGGCAGATATAAACGCAATCAGGCCGGAGATATCGATCGGGCGGTTGAGTATTGGGCCGACTACAAGCAAAGGACTGGCAAATAAAACGCAAGGCAAGCATAACACACAACGCGGCGGTGATTCGGCAGCTTCGAGACGATCGGGAATTCGCGGTCGAATACCTGAAGGCGGCGCTCGAGGAGGCCGACGATCCAAAAGTGTTGCTGATGGCACTGCGACGGCTCACCCAGGCGCGTGGCGGTTTTGCCAAGATCGCCCGAGCGGCGGGAATCGAACGCGAGGGCCTGCATCGTGCGCTGTCGCCAAAGGGAAACCCGCGGCTTTCGACGCTGGTGGCGGTGACGAAGGCCATTGGGTTGAGGCTGACGGTTGAAGCAGCGTGAAGAAGTCTGTTTTTCCGTCCAATCGTTTGCATAACCATCGTAACTCGGAAACCAGGACATGGACACATTTTGTCAAATAAGTGTTGCCAAAAGTCGTTGAACAAATTCATGGAACGCAACGACATCCGCCTTTGTGTATTCATTGAATTTGCCGTGCGCAGCTTTATTGCCGATCTCTTTCTTGGCCTCGATCTCCTTGTACTGGACGGCGGTTAGGCAATTTTGTTTCATGAGTGCTTCTGCTAGCTGATGCACGCCGTCGCGGTCCTTCACTGCGACGCCTTTCGAGATACAAACACGCCTTAGGCCATCCTCAAGCACCGCACGAACCACTACCGCAGCCGCATCTTTATAGTCATGCTCAAGTAAAACCTCTGCTTGAGTCAGGAAATCTGCGAGTACTTCGGCCGACACGAGCAACTTGGTGTCTGCCATGAATCCCTCTCGATAATCCACCATTGCTGCGTTTAGGATGCCCATCATGATGCTGCGATTCACGATGCTCTCATCGCCTCCAAACGCGGAAAGTTCGCGGTAATAGACGCTCTTATCGCCAGCCGTGCGAGCGAATAAGTTCAAGGCGCTAGTTTTCACCTCAAAATAGGCCATTGCACCCTCTGCGCTTTCATCGGGTCCAGGAGCAGTCCGTAAGCGTTCCAGTAGCCGGGCGAACTTCTTCACAATTTCCTCCCTATCCTTTCCAAACGTTGCCGGTGTTTGAGACACTTATGCTCCTAAAAAAAGAGGGTTTCGGGTTCTGGAAAGCAAAAAAGGCTCTGTTGCTGATGATTCTAACATGAGGCCGTAGGCCGGTACGACAATGATTGGAGCGGCGCGACTTTGGGACTTCGTTGCATGTGATGTCATATTTCAACAACGGCATTCATATCCGTGGGCGTTCCTTGCAAGAAGGTCCGAGAACCACCTTGTGCCATATGGTCTTGGTTGCGGGGGATTCACTGGGAATTATGCTTCTAGGATGACAACTGAACAACCTGCGCGATCTGACTTGATTCCCCTCGTCTACCACCCCCTCCCCCTTGGCTCGATCCGCCCATCCGGTTGGCTGCGCGAGCAATTACTGGTGCAGGCTTCGGGGTTGAGTGGGCATCTCGATGAGTTTTGGGCGGACGTGGAGGATAGTGCGTGGATCGGGGGGAAGCAGGAGGGGTGGGAGCGGGGGCCGTACTGGTTGGATGGGGTGGTGCCGCTGGCGATTCTTTTGGATCAGCCGAAGTTGAAAGAGAAGGCTCGGCGGTGGGTGGATTACATTTTGACCCATCAATCGCAGGATGGGTGGCTGGGACCGGTGCGGAATCCGAAGGCGGTGGGGAGTCAGCATCAGTATGACCCGTGGCCGGTGTTTGTGTTGTTTAAGGCGCTGTCGCAGTGGGCGGAGGCAACGGGGGATGCGCGAGTCGCGCCGGCGATGGGGAAGTTCTTAAAGAAATTGGACGCGCTGTTGGCCGAGCGGCCGTTGTTTGAATGGGGCAGGTTGCGGTGGGCGGATCTGGTGTTGAGTGTGCATTGGCTTTATGAGCGGACGGGCGAGGCGTGGCTGCTGACGCTGGGGGAGAAGATTCATAAGCAGGGGTTTGATTGGACGGGATACGCCGAGTCGTTTCCGTTCAAGGAGAAGATCACGCAGAAAACGTTGGACGGTTTCAAAGCCGCGGCGGGCGGGCTTTGGAGCAACGATCAGACGATGAGCTGCCACGGCGTGAATGTGGGAATGGGCATCAAGGCGGGGGCGGTGTGGTATCGGCAATCGAAGGACGCAAAGGATCGCGAAGCGCCGGCCAGGATGCTTGCCGCACTGGATGAATACCACGGGCAGGCCACCGGCATGTTCAGTTGTGACGAGCACCTGGCGGGGAAGATGCCTTCGCAGGGGACGGAGTTGTGTACGGTCGTGGAGACGATGTTTTCGCTGGAGACGCTGCTGGCGACATTAGGTGATGTGGGGTTGGCGGATCGGTTGGAACGGATCGCGTACAACGCGCTGCCGGGCGCGATTTCGGGGGACATGTGGACGCATCAGTACGATCAGCAGTGCAACCAGGTGGTGTGCAGGGTGAGCCGGGAGCGGATTTATTCGGACAATGGGCCGGACGCGAACCTGTTTGGGCTGGAGCCGAATTTCGGATGCTGTACGGCCAACATGCATCAGGGGTGGCCGAAATTTGTGGCGAGTTTGTGGATGGGGACTGTTGATGGAGGGTTGGCGTGCATGGCGTACGGGCCGTGCGCGATT
Source organism: Tepidisphaeraceae bacterium (assembly GCA_036794395.1). Classification (GTDB taxonomy): domain Bacteria; phylum Planctomycetota; class Phycisphaerae; order Tepidisphaerales; family Tepidisphaeraceae; genus DASXMX01. Next base: position 17,284 of record DAIRGS010000009.1, read on the forward strand.
TCAACGGCTTTGAAAGGTGCTGGACAGGTGCATCTGGATGTATGCACGGATTATCCGTTTGGGGATGTGGTGAGCGTGACGGTGGGGGCGGACAAGCCGGCGACGTTTCCGCTGCATTTTCGGATTCCGGGGTGGGTAGAGGGGGTGGAGACTTGGGTGAATGACAAGGCAGTGGAAGGTGCGAAGGCAGGGGCGATGTGGCGGGTGGAACGGGAGTGGAAGGCCGGGGATGTGGTGCGCCTGAAGTTTGCGCGGAAGCCGCGGATCGAGAAGCGGTTTAACGATGCCGTGGCGGTGTATTACGGGCCATTGGTGATGAGCCTGAAGATTGATGAAGACTGGCGGAAGTTGCGCGGGGATTTCCCGCGGGCGGATTACGAGGTGCACCCGAAGACTGATTGGGATTATGCGATTGCGATAGACAAGGCGGATGTGAGCAAGTCGATTGTGATTGAAAAGCATGCGATGGGAGATGCGCCGTTTGCTTTCGGCGATGCGCCGATCACGGCCAAGGTGAAAGGGCGAAAAGTGAAGGGGTGGGGGATTGAGAAGAACGCCGCCGCCGCGCCACCGCGTGGGCCGGAGATGGAGGGAGGGGAAGTAGAGCTGACGCTGGTGCCTTACGGGTGTACGCGGCTGAGGGTGACGGAGATGCCGAGCATTGGAAAACTCGAATGACGAAACTCGAATGACCCTTCGACAGGCTCAGGGCAGGCTACTCAAATTCGAAATTCGAAAGACGAATGACGAATGACGAAACCAAGAGGCGAGGATCGAAGCGCGCATCAGGGGCGTAATGTCGTAATATGCAGGAGATGGGAGAGTCTACGTTTGAGCAGCTTTTTGAGGCGGCGATTCGGCATCATCGCGCGGGGCAGGTGCGCGAGGCAATTGGGTTGTATCGGCAGGCGGCGGAGTTGCGGGCGGAGGCGGCAGTTTGGAATAATCTATCATTGGCATGCCGGGAAGTGGGAGATGTCGAGGGCGCGGTGGACGCGGCCCGGCGGGCCGTGGTGCTGGCACCGGGGCATCCGGGGTTTTGGACGAATCAGGGAAATCTGTTTCGCGAAATGGGGAAGCTCGATGAGGCGATCGGGGCGCATCGCCAGGCGCTGCAATTGCGGCCGGACTCGGTGGCGGCGATTAATAATCTGGCCGTTGTGCTGCATGACTCGGGGCTGGTGGAAGAGGCCATCGGGCTTTATCGGCGCGGGGTAGATAAGCATCCCAACGAACCGATGGTTCACAGCAATCTGCTGTACGCGATGCACTTTGATCCGCGGTATGACTCGTCCGAGATTTTGCGCGAGCATCGGGTCTGGGCCCAGCGGCATGCCGATCCATTACTGGCGGGCATACCGCCTCACCCGAATAGCGCGGATCCGGAACGGCCGCTGCGGATCGGATATGTGTCGGCGTATTTGCAGGATCACGTGGTCGGGCGATTCATGTTGCCGTTGCTCCAGGCACACGATCGGGCGCGGTTCCCGGCGTTTTGTTATGCCGATGAGAGCGGGATACGCGATGCGATGACGCAAAAGCTGATGGCCGCGTCGGACGCGTGGCGGGGGATCAGGGGGGCGAGCGACGATCAGGTGGCGGAATGGGTCCGGCAAGATCAGATCGACATTCTTGTGGATCTGGGAATGCATATGTCAGGGAGCCGCCTGGGCGTGTTCGCGCGCAAGCCGGCCCCGGTGCAGGTGACGTATCTGGCCTATTGCTCGACAACGGGCGTGAAGGCGATCGACTATCGCCTGACCGATCCATACCTCGATCCTCAACCAACGCCTCTGGCGACGAGCGGGGAAAGTAGTGAGCCTTACAGCGAAAAATCGATCTGGTTGCCCGAGACGTACTGGTGCTATCAACCTCCCGAGGGGGCGGGCGAGCCGGGTCCCGTTCCGGTGCTTACGACGGGGGTAATTACGTTTGCGAGCCTTAACAGTTTTTCCAAGGTGACGGTGGGAGCGCTAAAAATATGGGCTCGCATTCTTAATGCCGTTCCCCGTTCGCGGCTGCTGCTGCATGCTCGCGAAGGGGCGCATCGCCAGCGGGTTACTGAACTGTTTGCGCGAGAGGGCATCTCCGAGCCGCGAATCAATTTCGTCGGGTTTGTACCGCTCGGACGGTATTTCGATTTGTACAGGATCAGCGACATTGCGCTGGATCCGTTCCCATATGCCGGGGGCACGACGACGTGTGATGCGATCTGGACCGGGGTTCCGGTGATCACGCTTGCGGGCAACACCGCGGTGGGGCGGGGCGGTGTGAGCATTCTGACGAACATCGGGGCTACGGAATTGATCGCTTCGAATCTGGATGAATATGTGCAGATCGCGGCGAATCTGGCAAACGATCTGCCGCGGCTGATTGAGCTTCGACAATCGTTGCGAACGAGGATGATGCAATCGCCGCTAACCGATGAGCCGCGGTTTGCGCGACAACTGGAGCATGCTTATCGGGGGATATGGAACGATTGGTGCGCGGGAACGAGGGGGTGAGTCGGGGATTAGGGCGGGGCGATCGCAGGCCACGCGCCTTTCAAAATAGTTTCTACCGTTTAGGTATGTCCCCCTCTCCCTCCGGGAGAGGGCCGGGGTGAGGGCGAATGTAAAGCGCCTCTGAATTCCAATCGCGTTTGTAAACATCGCGTTGTAAAAGAAATGGGTAGAGCAAAGTGAGGTTGAAAGCGGTGAATCATGAAGCCTGAAAATGAATGTCGCCTGGCATTCCCCCTCACCCCAACCCTCTCCCGGAGGGAGAGGGGGCAAGAAGGCGCGCGTCAAACCGCGCAACAAAACCTCCACGAACCTGACCTTGAAAAGGAACGGCTTTTCATCGGCCCAGCCTCGCACTCCCAGTAGAGGGTATATGCGATTGTCCTGGGGACGCGTGACGATGGGTGCAAGCCGGGCCGCGCCTGTGGGCGATGCGTCATCCGAACAGCGCATTGATGGGTTTGCCCAGGCCATCCTTTGTTACGTAGAAGGGGCGGCTTTCGATTTCGTACGCGAGCTTGGGGGAGATTCCCACGGCACGGTAGATGGAAGCGTGCAGGTCTTCGATCACGACGCGGTCTTTGATGGTTTTGCACGGGCGTTCGTCGGCGGTGACGCCATGCAGGTGGCCGCGTTTGATGCCGCCGCCGAACATCAGGACAGAACCTGCGTCGGTGAAGTGGCGGTGCATGCCGTAGAACTTGGGGGCCTCGATTTTGTCCGGCACACGCACCTGATCGCGAACGCGCTTCTCCGGTTTACCTTCGATCAAAGCATCCCGGCTGAATTCGCTGGCCAGCACGATGAGCGTTCGATTGAGCAGTCCGCGTTGTTCCAGATCGAGGATCAGCTGGGAGATGGGCGCGTCGATCATCGCCTTCATGGCCGCGGCGCGGGAGTGGCCATTTTCGTGCGTATCCCAGTTCAGGAAGGGAATGTACTCGGTGGTGACTTCGATATATCGCGCGCCTACTTCTGCAAGGCGCCGAGCAAGCAAGCAGCCGAGGCCGAAGCGGCCAATCGTCTGAGCTTCGTACGATCCATCGCGGCCCTGGGCGGCGTTGAGCTTGGCCGGGTCGAAGCCCGCGGGGAGGTACTTCATCACCGATTCTTTCGGCTCAAGCGTCAGATCGAATGCCTTGGCCGCCGGGGAACTGAGCAATCGGTGAGCGTTGTCCATCGAGCGAAGAAAGGATTCGCGCTGATAGGAGCTGGCCATCTGGCCGGCGGCGCTGGCGTCCAGCAGTTTGCGATAAAACTTGTCGCGATTCTCGAATCGATCGGGCGTCATGCCGGCGGGCGGCCGGACGGCGCTGGCGGCGTCCTGGGGATAGGGGATGTTGAATGGGCCGTATTCGCTACCCAGGAAGCCGGCCGTGGTGAATGCCTTCACCTCTTCGCCCTCGCCGATGTCAAAGCGCTGGCCGATGTTGATGAACGCGGGCACGGCCGCGTTGAGCGGGCCGAGGGTGCGGGCGATGTTCGCGCCGATGTGCGGGGCGGCAACGCTCTGGGGTGGCGCGTAGCCGGTGTGCCATTGAAACTGGTGCCGCGAGTGGAGGATGAAGCCCAAATCGCCTGCGGTGTATGAGCGAATAAGCGTGCCGCGATCCATCACCTTGGCGAGTTTTTCCAGACCCTGGGAAAACTTGATGTTGTCGACAGCCGTGTCGATCGCGGGAAAGGTGCTGAGTAGGCCTTTGGATTCCATCCCCTTCTCGAACGGCTCATAATGCTTGGGATCGAATGTTTCCGTGCTGGCCATGCCGCCAGCCATCCACAGGACGATGACCGTGTCGGCGGTCGGGGTGATCTTTTCGAGCGGCTGTGCGCCGTAGACATTGGCTCCGCGGGTCGCCAGCGCCGCAAGTGTGGCTGCGGAAGCGGTCTTTAGAAAATCTCGACGGCTGCAAGATGGCATCACAGTTACCTCAATGGGCGGCTTGCACGTGACACGGGCTTCCAGCCCGTGCCGGCGCAATTCGCCGTAAGCCTACGTCATTACTCAAACGCCCCGCATCTCTACGTCGGCGGCACGGGCTGGAAGCCCGTGTCACGAAAGACCCGCGAGCTTAATTGACAAACTCAAACTCCGGCAGCAGCGTGATCGCCCACAGGAAATCGGCGATGCCGTCTTCGGATACTTTTTGGCCCAGCATCTCTCGGGCCAGGCTCGCTTCTTTTTCGCTGGGGGTGCGGCTGAGCATGTGCAGGTAAATATCCCCAATCCAGGAATCGGGGTCGCGTCGCGCTTGAACCGCCATTTTGTGGGCGGCTCGCTTCAGTCGTTGATTCAGGGAATTTCCGTTGGTGAGCTCCAGCGCCTGGAGCGTGGTTGCCGCGGTGATGCGGCTGGTCATCACCTGCTCTCGGTTGGGGCGGTCCAAGGCCGTCATCAGCGTATCGGAGACGAGCAGTGAAGCGCGAATGTTGCCGGGCTGGGCGGCGGTGGAGATGGCCTTTCGCAGAGGCTCGAGAAGCTCGATGGGTTCGTTGGCAAAATCGTTACGCGTGATGGGCGGAAGGGCGGGGCCTTCATCCACGGGATCGACGCCATCGGGCAGTGCGGCGGCGTCGCGCCACTCGGAATCATCGTAAGCGGCATCGCGGAAGCCGCCTTCGGGAGCGCGGAAGGTTTTCCACGAGCCGTCGGTGATCAGATCGCTGACATGCCCTGCTTCGTCGGTCATGCGCAACGTCATTCCAACGCCACTGATTTTATTCAGGTGGTTGCGCGACGCGGGGTATTGCTGAACCTCGACATCGTTCAAGCTTTTTCCCGTGTGACTGGTCACTTCCAGCACGATGGCATTGTCGCCGGCGACGAGGTTGGGCAGCATGTCGAACAAGGCGATTTTGCCGCCCCGTTCGCCATCCGATCTAACGCCGCGTGCCGGTTTGCCATTGACGATGACTGAGAAGCTCTGGCTCGCGGCCACCGCGGCATACGCTTCAGCCGGGAGCTGGCTAAGCGTGAATCGTTTGCGAAATACGACACGATGGCGCGAAAGCACATCACGCGGGTCAACCACCGCCGCTGCTGCTGCCGCATCAGCCTTGGCTTTGGCGGCGGCCTTTGCTTTGGCCTCTGCGGCGGGGCCAGGCTTTTTGCCGGGAACGGGGGTTGGCGTGGGGGCGGGCTTTTTCGGTTCGTCGTATTTAAAGCGTGCCTCGCTGTCGGCACGCGCCTGCCCATCTTCAACCGATTCATCGGTCCAGATCCATTGGGGCATCTTGATCGGGTCACTGATCAAACCCGCGGCATTGAAATCGATATCGAGCGTATCGGGAAAACGGGCCCATTCATCGGTCAGGCTGCTGAAGGCATCGCAGAATTGCTCGGCGGTCATGCGCCTCAGTTGCGGGCCGCGGAAAACATACTTGCTATCGGCGTTGGCCGGGGCATCGGTTGAAGGAAGCTGGTAAGCCCGCGAGGTCATGATGACCTCAATCGTGTGCTTCAGATCGTATTGATGCGCCACCAGATCCTCGGCCAGCCAATCCAGCAGGTCGGTGTTCCAAGCCGGTTTGTCCATGTCGTCGAGGGGTTCAACCAATCCGTGCCCGAGCAGCTTTGCCCAGAGGCGGTTGACGATTGTTCGCGAAAGCCGACCGTTTTGACGGCTGGTCAGCACTTCCGACAGCCGTTTCATTCGGTTAGGCCGGTCTGCCTTCGGATCGATCATTCCAAGCTGCGGGTAAAGCGCCCTTGTGACCGACATCTGCCCAGTCGGCTGATCGCATCGCACCAGTTCGAGCGGACCATCGCTGAAAACCGCCGCCAGGCCGTAGGCATCGGCCAGGGTCCAGTCATTTACAAAGCTGTCGTGGCAGGAGGCGCACTTGAGGTTGATTCCCATGAACACCTGCGCGGTGTTCTGGGCGGCCTGCATGGGCGGGAGCATGCTGGCGTTCACCGTGCCGCGCCAGATGATTCCGCGGGAGAAACCTTCGCAGTCTTTACTTGGATTGACGAGCTGGGCGACAAATCGGTCGTACGGTTCATCGCCGATCAGGGCGTTGTAGAGCCAGCCGGAGATTTGGCGTCGGCCGCCATCGATGAAGCCCGTTCCACGATAGTCGTTACGAAGCAGGTCGTTCCAGAATGTCAGCCAGTTGTCGGCATATCCGCGACGGTCGGCCAGCAGTTTATGAACCAACTTCTGTCGCTTCACGGGAGAAGGATCGAGGATAAACGCCGCCAGTTGCGATGATGTTGGAACCAGCCCAATACTGTCGAGATAGGCCCGTCTGGCAAATACTCGATCTTCAACAACATTTCCCGGCTCAATTGAATGTGCCGAGAAGTATCTTGCGACCAGCTCATCGACCGGCGATTGATCTTTCGCCGCCGGCACATCAACAACCCGAATTCTGAGGTTGGCCGGCTCTGGCCGCTTGAACGAGATACCCGGATCCCAGCTTGCTCCCTGATCGATCCATGCGCGCAGCAGGCCGACCTGCTCGGGCGTCCACTTATTGCCTTTCTTGGGCATTTTGCTGTCAGGGTCGAGGCCGGCGACCAGCTTCACCACCAAGCTCTCGGCGCTCTTTCCCGGCAGAGCAGCCGGGCCGGTGTCGCCCCCTTTAAGAAAGCTTTCGCGGGTCTCAAGACTCAGACCCCCTTTGGTCTTGCCCTTGGCGTGGCATTGGATGCAAGTGGCTTCCAGAAGGGGTTTTATGTCGTGGACAAAATCAACCGGGCGCGCGGCCGGTACCGGCAAGACTGTCGGCACCGGCTCCGATTGCTGCGCGGATGCCCAGCTTGCCATCAACATCATGCACGCCAGTACGCTGGGCAGTCGGCTCATGTCCATAGATATCGCGCCTTGGGCAAACTGTTAAAAGAAACTACTCATTGTCTTGTGGCTCAACCACGGTTGCGGAAGTCCCGCCGTCATGACCAATCAATTGCAGTATTCGATTCATAGGACCACTCTCCGCATAATAATACGCCGGGTGGTCAAGTGGGTGCGGTTAGCGGTCGGACCGTAGGTCCACCTCTTACGTTCCAAGACAGAAGAGGTGGACCTGCGATCCGACCGCTAAGCAAGAATGTGCAGGGTATGGCGGCGATTAGGCGGAGCGCTGGAGGCCGCGTGATGGGCCGTCTTGACCTGATAGAGTGCCAGGTCGGCGGCGCGCATCAGCGCCTGGGGGTGTGCTTCGCGCACTTCACTGAGATGGGCAATGCCAATCGACAACTCAGGGGGATGAGGAACGCGGAAGGTCTTGCCGAAATTCTTGCCAAGCGACTCAATGCGCTCGGCCAGTGCCTTGCCCGGTTCTGGGGCACAGCCTTCGAGGATCACGACGAATTCATCCCCGCCCTGTCGAAATGCGACGTCCCCATCGCGGATGGTCGAGCGGATGATCTGGGCCAGTGACTTCAGCATCTGATCGCCGGCTGCATGGCCAAGGGTATCATTGAGCGGCTTGAAGTTATCCACATCGATCATCAGCAGACATAAGGGCGCGCTGGTTGCTTTGCATCGCTCGATGGCTTCGGGGAGATAGTCATCGAGTGTCCGGCGATTGAACAGGCCGGTGAGGACGTCGCGGGCGGCCTGCTGGCGCAATGCGCCGATCCGGCGTTCGAGGGCCTCGGTGCGGCTGACGATTCGCTGCCTCACTTCTTCTTCAAGCTGTGCGATCCGCAATTTTTCCTCGCGAATGTCGCGCAACATCTGCTGGCAGACCAGCGCGAGGGGAGCGAGCTTTCCTCCCACTTTACTCAGGGAGTCGAGCGGTTCCTCGCCTTCGCGCACCAGCGGGACGAGTTCCTCAAGTTGCCTGAGCGGTTCGTGCCAGTTACGGCGGCGTCGAACCGTGGCCCACATCAATGTAACCGGAAGGGCGGCGGCCATCATGAGCTGAAGAATTTCCAGCGCCGCCATGAGCCGTCCGCTCAGGAGCAGAACCATGAGCCCGATAAACCCACCCATTTCAGCCAGCATCACCAGCGCGCCGACCCAGCGCCGTCGTTTGGCGAGCCGAAGTTCATCAGTATGGGGAAAAGCACTCATGAATGGATGTTTACCCACCTCGGTATCGGATCATTGTGATCGCAAGTTGATGTCTGGTAATGGGCAAGGTGGATAAGGGACTCAGTCTTTTCTGGTCCGAATGATCGGGTGACAGCCCATGTTCACCTGCTGGCCCGCGCAACCGATACCCCTTATGTAACCTTATGTCACATCCACGATACGACCTCGTTGTCATTGGCTCCGGTCCTGCCGGTCAAAAGGCTGCGCTTAGCGCCGCCAAGTTGGGCAAGCGCGTTGCGGTCATTGAACGCACAGCCAGCGTCGGCGGTGTTTGCATACATACCGGGACGATTCCGTCCAAGGCCATGCGTGAGGCCGTTCTCCATCTAACGGGTCTGCGCGAGCGGTCCCTCTATGGAGACAGCTATGCCGTCAAACAGCACATCACGATGTCTGATCTGCTGTACCGTTCCCAGCATGTGGTGAAGCACGAGGTGGATGTCATTCGATCGCAGATGGCTCGGAACAACATCGCCATGCTGTTTGGCAGCGCGAGTTTCGTTGATCCCCATACACTACGCGTGACCCGAACCGACGGCGTCGATGCCGATGCGGCCGGCGCGGTTGAAGTTCAGGCCCATCATGTGCTGGTGGCCGTCGGCACCGAGCCGGCCCGCCCGGCGAACGTGCCGTTCGCCCCGAACAAAGTCATTGACAGCAACGAGCTGCTGCTCCTGCGCGATCTGCCCAAAAGTTGCATTATCGTCGGTGGGGGCGTGATCGGATCAGAATACGCGTGCATGCTCGCGGCGGTGGGCGTTCATGTGACGCTCGTTGAATCTCGCCCGCGTCTGCTCGATTTTGTGGACGATGAGCTGGCCGAGTCGCTCCAGTTCCGGATGCGCGACATGGGCATGCGGCTGCGGCTGGGCGAATCTGTATCGCGAATTGAACTGGTTCACGATCACGTTGAAGCGGTGCTGGGCAGCAACAAAACGCTTCGGGCCGACATGCTGCTGTACACGATCGGCCGCCAGGGCGCGACCGAAAAGCTTAACCTTCCCGCCGCCGGCCTGAACGCCGACAATCGAGGTCGGCTGAAGGTCAATGAATTCTATCAGACAGAAGTACCCCACATTTACGCCGCCGGTGATGTGATCGGCTTCCCGGCGCTGGCGGCGACAAGCATGGAGCAGGGGCGGCTGGCATCCTGCCACATGTTTCACCACGCGGGCAACGAGACGCCGAACATGTTGTTCCCGTACGGGATTTACACGATCCCGGAAATCAGCACGGTCGGGCAGACCGAACAGGCCCTGACTCAACAGGGAATTCCGTACGATGTGGGAATCGCGCGCTACCGTGAGATCGCACGCGGGCAGTTAATTGCCGACCCGCAAGGCCTGCTCAAATTGCTGTTTCACCCGACAAGCCGGCGGCTGCTTGGGGTTCATGCGATTGGAACCGGCGCTACCGAACTCATCCACATTGGGCAGACCGTTATGGCTGCGGGAATGCCGATCGACTATTTCGTCGAATCGATCTTCAACTATCCCACCTTGGCGGAGTGCTACAAAGTAGCCGCCTTGGATGGAATCAACCGCGCGCGAGTATCCGATTCCATCGCCGATGAAGAAGGCCCATCCTGCGCCGTCGAGCCCGCTAAAGCGGCCTGAACCGCCCAACCTCAGTTGGCGCGACGCTTGCTATCACCGCCAGTTGATTACTGGAGGTGTCTATGGCGGATCTGACGAGCAAGCCGAAGCTGTATAGTTCGCAGGGGCCGATCGTGGCGGATGCAATGAACCGCGATTTGGACTTCTGCCTGCCTCAGGCCAGCATCCAAGTTGTCGCGCGGAAAATGGCGGACAAGAATCTCAGCGCTATTCCGGTCGTGGACAATACCGATCGAATGATTCCGGTGGGTGTGGTTACCGAGTGCGACATTGTGAAGCGTGTTGTGGCGACGGGACAGAACGCGGCGATCCTGAGGGCCGATCAGTGCATGTCGATTAGCGTTCGGACGATTCGGGATACTGCATCTTTGAGCGATGCGAAGATGCAAATGGACCGAGAGTTTCTGCGGCATATTCCGGTGATTGATGACACATCACGCCTGGTTGGGATTCTGTGTCGAACTGCGATTGACCAATTTCAAGCCTCTGACCAAACCGCCGAACTGATTCGTGAATTGTCTGAGCCAGTTGCGTGAAGCGCGTACGCGTAGCGATAAATGCGTGACTCCGCGCCATTGCTTTAAAGTGGCACGGCCTTCCAGGCCGTGATTGGGGGCGCTGCGGGTCCGGCACCGGGTGAGATGTGGGAAAACCAACTTGCCGAATCGGGCATTGCCTTCCCGGCAATTCAGAAGATTGTCCAACTGTCGAAACCTGGTTTTCCCAAATCGCACGCGTCGCTTGATATCATGCCCCTCAATCATGGGCTGTCTTCGACCCTGAGGCTCAGACCCGAACGGGAAGCCCCATGCCACGAATCGCCAAATCGCGCACGGTCATTTAGGCACTTCTCGTTCCACCCTCCCGCCGCTGGCGTTACCCTCGTTATTGAATTGCAGGCAAAACTCCTTCGAGGGGCTCTGTTATGGCTTCAAAAATCCTTGTTCTTTCGGCATCGGTTGGCGCGGGGCACATGCGCGCGGCGCAGGCGGTCGAGCTGGCCTTACATCAGCTTGCCCCTGATGCGCTGGTTCAAAACATCGATCTGCTCACGCTCACCAACGCGGCTTTCCGGCGAATCTATGGAAAGGCCTACCTCGATCTGGTGAATCTTGCGCCGCACGTGCTGGGATATGTGTATGACCTGCTCGATAAGCCGCGTGATCCGGATTCAAAGCGCGATCGCTTTCGGCTGGCCATCGAGAAGCTGAACCTCAAGAAGTTCAGCGACATGATGGAAGAAGGCGGCTGGGACGTCGTGGTGAACACGCACTTCCTCTCGGCCGAGATTATTGCCAGCCTGCGGCGTGATCAGAAGCTTTCGGTTCCACAGATTACCGTCACCACTGACTTTGAAACGCACCGGCTTTGGGTGAACCAGCCCTGCGAGCGATATACTACGGCCACGGCAGAAGGAGCGGCGTATCTTCGACACTGGGGCGTACCAGTGGAAAACATCACCGTGACCGGCATTCCGATTCATCCAGTCTTCAGCCAGCCGAAGGACCGGGCGGAGTGCTTGAGCCGCCAGGGCCTGGTGGGCGATCGGCCGGTTGTGTTGCAACTGGCGGGAGGATTTGGCGTGGGCCCGATTGAAAAGCTGTACCGCGGGCTGCTGGAGATCCAAACCCCCACTGAAATTGTCGTGGTCGCGGGGAAAAACGAACAGGTTCGCCAGGAGCTTGCGCAGATCGTGCCGCCGGATCGCCATCGCGTGAAGATCATGGGGTTTACAGATCAGATTGATGAGTTGATGTGCGTCGCCGACGTTGTGGTGTCAAAGCCCGGCGGGTTAACGACCTCGGAAGTCCTTGCCCGCGGCGCCGCCATGGCCATCGTGAATCCCATCCCCGGCCAGGAATCCCGCAACAGCGATTACCTGCTGGAGAACTCTGCTGCGATCAAGATCAACAATGTCGCGACGCTGCCGATGAAGCTCACGCAGTTGCTCAACGACAAAGCTCGCTTGAATGCGCTTAAAGAAAATGCGAAGAGAATCGCGCATCCACGGGCGGCGTTTGACGTGGCGCGGCTAGCACTGGATCTGGCAAAGCGTTGAGGGGATCTGAATGACCGTGCGCGATTCCGCTTAGTGGCATGGGCTTCCCCTTCGGGTCTGAGCCTCAGGGTCGAAGACAGCCCATGATTGAGGGAGTTGACCACCGGCGACGGGTTAGATGTGGGAAAACCAAGTTTCGACAGTTGGACAACCCTCTGAATTTGCCGGAAGAAAATGCTCCGTCAAGGAAACTTGGTTTTCCCACATCTCACCCGGCGCCAGCCCCGAAGCGTCCCCGATCACGGCCTGGAAGGCCGTGCCACTGGTCATTTAGAAGCAATTACTGTGTGCGATGGCGGGCGCGCTCCAGCTCTCTGCGATAATCGCCCGGGTAATCCATGTCGGCCAATACGTTAGCGTCCGACATTTGCAGGCGCACGACATCATCCGCATGGGCATTCAGTAAGCCGCGAATCCCTGATTCCTCGTGGCGGGTCAATAGCTCGTCATGGAAACGTGACGGGATCAGCATGGGATGGCCGCGATGGCCATCATGAACGGGAACGATGATTTTCTGTCCGTCGTGTTGGCGGAATGATTCAATCAATTTCGCGATCCACTCATGTCGAATTGCCGGTTGATCTCCAAGAACGATCAGCACCGCTTCGCATCGGCCGGGCACCGCGGCCAGCCCGCATCGCACGGACTGGAGCATTTCAGAATCAAAATCCGGATTGGGCACGAAGATCATACGCCGGCCGGCGAGGGCGGCGGTTACGGCGCTCGAGTCAGCGCCCGTCACGACCACCGTGTGTTCGACCGTTGATGCCGCGACTTGATCAACGATGTATTCGATGATGGTTTTGCCGGCGAAGGGCAAGAGAAGCTTTTGCACCCCCATCCGCTTCGAGCGCCCCGCCGCCAGGACGATCGCACAAATCACGGATCCTCCAGATCGGGTGCGAAGCGCAGCCCCGGATTCATTGTCGCTGAACTCATCCGGATTATTCACCTGCGGAGACGCCGAATTCTCCCTCTACCGGTACGCTGGGGGAGGGTAGGGGGCGTGGTTTGACAGGCGGAACTTTCAATCGTGACATTCCCAAGTATCCCGACGCATTTTATGCGAACCTTTGTTTGGCTCCAAAAGAACCCCCCTCCCTACCCTCCCCCGGCGTACCGGTGGAGGGAAAGACGGTTGCCCATCATGAATTTTCCGGGCTAAACCCTCGCCGCCGTCGTGGCCGCCGCAAGCTGGATGGGCATCTGGCGGATCCGTTGGCCTGTTGCGTGAAATACCGCGTTGGCCACGGCCGGGGCCACCGCCACGATGGGCGTTTCGCCCGCGCCCGTCGACGGAAGATCGGGGCGGTTCAGCAGGATGATGTCCATTTCCGGGACATCCTTCATCCGCGGGACCTCATACTGCCAGAAAGATGCGTTGGTGATCTTCCCATTTTCGAATTCCATCTTCTCGCGTAAAGCGCCGCCGATTCCCATGATGATCGCGCCCTGCACCTGGGCCATCAATCCATCGGGGTTGAGAATGGTCCCGCACTCGTAGGCCTGGCAAACGTGGCGCACCGAGATATCGCCTTTGTCTTTATCAATCCCGACTTCGACGCATGCTGCCGTGAAGGAGCCTTTCTCCGTTCCGCAGGCGATTCCGACGCCGACCGTCGGATTCTTCTGCTTTACGCGCTGAGCCCATTTGAACTTATTCGCCGCGGCTTTCAGGACATCGCGCAAGCGACCCTCTTCGAGATGGGCGAGCCGGAATTCGAGGGGATCAATCTTGGCCTCCGCGGCTAACTCGTCCATGAATGACTCGCGCGCGAAGATGTTCGCCGTCGCCGCCAAACCGCGGTACGACCCGTGCCGCAGGGGAGGGTCCGACGCTACTGCCTGCGCCCGCGCGCTGCCGGCGCGGTAAGGGGTATCCATGGCGTTTCCGCCCGAATTGATATTCACATGATGCCACGAGGTGATCTTGTGACCCGCGTCCATTCCCGCTTCGATATCGATCACCCCGGCCGGTCGGAAATAGGCCCAGGTAAATTCCTCTGCGCGCGTCCACTGCAGCGATACCGGCTTCCGCGCAGCCCGCGCCAGGCGAGCCGCTTCGACTCCCGCGTCGGGAGTGTGCTTCCCACCAAACCCGCCGCCAAAGTCGGGAACGATCACCCGCACGTTGGCCGCGTTGATATTCATCGCCTGCGCGATGCTCGTCTTGCAGCCAAACGGATTTTGCGTCGCCATCCAAACCGTAAGCTTGTCACCCTCCCATTCAGCCACGGCAGTACGCGGCTCCATGGGGGCATGCTGGATGTACGAAACGTGATAGCTCTGCCGCAACGTTTTGGCAGCCTTGGTCAGCTGATCCGTAAATGGATTGGCGGGCACGCCACCGCGTGCATGCTCGCGGAGGTATTCAAAAAGGGTTTTGCTGGAGGGATGGTCCTTGGTTTCCCACTTGGCGGTCTTGGCCGCGGCTGCCAAAGCTTGCTCGGCGGCGAACGAGGTGGGGGCTGCAAATCCCACAAAATCGACCTCGCGCGTGCCTTCCCGCACGACTTCATGCAATGCCACCGCGCCGGTCACCGCCCGGGCGACCTCCATGTCGATCGACTGCAAGTTGGCATTGTATGAAGGTGCCCGAAGCACCTTCGCATGAAGCATGCCCGGCCGGATGATGTCTGAGGGGTACTGGTGCCGGCCAGTGACCAGGTCTGCCCGGTCTGGGCGGGCCACGCCCGTTCCCAGAACTTTCCACTCCTTTAAAGGTGTGAGCGTAATTTCAGCCGGTAGAGGTTGCTGGAATGCTTTGGCGCCTTCTTCAGTGTCGGCCAATTCGGCGTAGCCAATGGCTTGGGTGTTGCCGCTCTGCGAAATCTTGCCATCTTGAACCATCAGCGATGCCGGCTCGACATGCCACCGACTTGCCGCAAGCCCCACCAGAAGCTGCCTTGCCGCGGCACAACCTTGTCGGACGGCCGGTACGCTTCGCGGGGTGGTTCCGCTGCCTGCTGTAATTCCATCGTCTGGAACAATCCCAGTATCCGCCATGAGCAGTTGAATCCGGGACACCGGAACCCGAAGTTCCTCGGCAGCCGCCTGCGTCAGCTCAGTACGCGACCCCTGACCGGCCTCGACTTTACCGGTCATGACGGTAATCGACCCGTCTTTCCCGATATGGACGCGTGCAGAAACACTCTTAATGCCTGCCCCGCCCATTCCCCCTCCTCGTCCCCCACGCCGCTGCTGGGCCGATAAGGGCGGCGCGCTCACCGCGATCAGCAGGCCCGCCCCAAGAATTTGCACAAAACCGCGTCGAGTGAGTCCGGACTGGGATCCGACGCGATCAACCGGCTCATCAAACTCAAACATGCCAGACGCCCCGTCATTTGCTGATCTTCGCATGGCGTCACCTTCCCTCGAGCCCTGCGGCGTGCCGCACAGCCTTAAGAATTCTCGGATAGCCGCAACAACGGCAAAGGTTTCCGTTCATCCAGGTCACGACTTCTGCTTCGGTGGGTTGGGGTTTATTTTTGAGCAGGGCCACGGTCGCCATGATCATCCCCGGCGTGCAATATCCGCACTGGTAGGCCTCGGCATCACAAAAGGCCTGCTGGACCGGATGCAGCGTGTCGCCTTCGCTGAGGCCCTCAATGGTGGTGACGGATTTGCCCGCCACGTTTTTCACCGGGGTACTGCACGAAAAAATTCGCTTATCCCCCAGCAGAACGCTGCACGCCCCACAGCTCCCTTCGCCGCAGCCGAACTTTGCGCCGGTTAATTGAAGATCTTCCCGGAGCACATCGAGGAGGGGTCGATCCGGATCGGTTTCGATCTGGCGACTCTGTCCGTTCACCTTAAAGGTAATGGTTTGGCTCATTTTCGGCCCACCTTCGGATGCTTCTGCTGGCGCAGAGCAACACTCTAGAGACATGTGGTACCCCCATCCGGGTTGATTATTCCAGCGATTCGGTCGCGTTTCAATTGTTTCCTCTTCTCCCTCCCCCGGTACGCCGGGGGAGGGTAGGGAGGGGGCGGTCTTTTACAGGCGGAACTAACGGCCACGACATTCTGATATATGCCGACGCCGTCTGTGCAAAGATCTATTGGGCATCGAAAGAAACCCCCTCCCTACCCTCCCCCGGAGTACCGGGAGAGGGAATACCGAGCATTTTGATGCAACGTGACTTGACGTTGCGACGGGGGTTTCTTGACAGGTTTGGAAGGCGAATCTATCTTCAAAACCAATGACTTTTGAGGCTTTTGGGTGCAGAGGGTACGGGTGCGGACCCGCCCCAACCCGAAAGTGCCCGCCGCTTCGAAGAGGGCCCGGTCCCACCCCGGTAACAATTCCCTCACGCCGTACACCCTTGGAGGCCAGCACCATGAAGCGCCTACCGCGTCTGCTCCCGTGCATCGCCCTCGCTTGTTCGCTTGCAATGCCCATGCTATCTGCCTCGGCCGCGCCTCCCGCGACCGGCGATACGGCGGCGCCTCCGGTGGTCAATCCCCCGGCTGATGCCGCCGCACCTCCTGCAACAGTTCCCGCTACGCCACCAGCTGATGCGGCCGCTCCCCCGGCGACAATGCCGGCTGCAACCGAGCCCGCCGGCGCGACCACCGAGCCGGCCATGCCCGAGGTCGGGGCCAATCAAACGCTCAATGAACAGGTCGATGATTTCTGGCACTACGGAGAAATCGGCCGTTACGACATCCAGGCCGCCCTCGGCGCCAGGATCGTTACCGCCGGGCAGCAGAATCCAGAAGACGTCCTAAAGGCGTTCGAGGCGATCGCCGGCCAGCATCACCTGCCCAGCGGCGCGCCCAGCGACCTGGACACGGCCCTGCTTCGATGGCAGTCGGCCGATGCAAAGATGAAGACGGTTGCGACCCAGGTGATCGATGTTTTGAACAAGGGCCGGTTTGCCCGCCGTCAGAATCCCGAATTCATTGCGATGAACATCAAGCGGCTGGATCAAGGCGAGCGCGCTTTCTCGCTTGCGATGCAGCAACTAAGCAATTCGGGTGAACTGGCCGTTCCTCAGTTGGTCGCGATCCTGATGAGCCAGAAGCCCGAGGACGTTCAGACCCATGACGTCGTTCGCCGTGCACTCATCAGCCTGGGCGCATCAGCGCTTAACCCGTTGCTTGCCGCCACGCAGATGGACCCCAATGACCCGGCCCTGACGACCATCTGCGGGATCCTGGGCGAAATTGATTACAAGAACGCAGTGCAGCCTTACCTTGTTGCGCTGGCGCGCAATCCGCAGTCGTCCAATCAGGTCAAGCAAGCCGCCACCAGCGCGCTGGCCCGGTTGCGTGCCGCCAGCCCAAATTCAAATGCGGGCGATCTGTTCTACGGGCTTGCCGATGCCTTCTATTATGGAAGGTCGTCCATTCAGCCTGATCCTCGAAGCCCCAAGGCTTTTATCTGGTATTGGGTCGATCGGGGCCTGAGCTACAAGGCGGTGCCGCCTCAGATCTTCAATGACATCATGGCGATGCGTGAAACCGAGCACGCGCTCCGGCAGCAGCCTGCGCCTTCGTCGCCGGACCAATCGGTTGCATTGTGGTTGGCGGCCAACATCCGTCGCGGCATTGATTTGCCAGCCGGTGAACCTGACCCGACCCGCATGCCCGATGAACCCCAGGCTCACTATTACAACGTGGCCGAAGGCGCTCGATACCTGAACGTCGTGCTCGATCGCTCGCTTAAAGACAATACACCCACCAGCGCTGCGGTCGCCCTCGCGGCCATCAAGTCCCTTCAGGGCATTGTCGGTCAGAGCAATCTGTTTTCGGGCGGTCAGGGCGATCCGTTGGTTCGGGCCATGCGGTTTTCGGATCGACAAGTAAGGTTTGAGGCAGCTTTCGCGCTGGCCGCGGCTCTTCCTCAACGGCCCTTCCAGGGGCAGGAACTGGTTGTTCCGCTATTGGCCGAAGCGGTGTCGCAGAGTGGTTCGTCGGGCGTGTTGATCATCGCACCGCAAAATGACCGCGCACGGCTGGCATCCGAGCTTAAGAATTACAGCACGGCCGGTGGAAACGACTCGGCCTCGGCCATCGCGGAATCGACCTCGATCCCCGCGGTGGATGTCATCCTCATGTCTGAAGACATGGGCAATCCCGAAGTGAGCCATGCCATCGACCTGGCATCTCAGAACCCGCGGCTGGCGCGGGCGGCCAAGCTCATTATCGTGCATTCCCTGGCGTCGCCCTGGGCTCGGATGTCGGTGAACGACCCGACGATCAGCTACACCCAGGCCACCGGCGGCGAGAGCCTGGTGAACTCCATCGAGCAGGCACGCAAAAAGGCCGGTGGGCTTCCGATGGATAGCGGATCGGCTTCGGACTTCTCGCTCCGTGCCGCCAACCTGCTGGCCCGCCTGGCGATCAGCCGGGGACAGGTGTTTAATCTCAATGTTGCCGAACCGATGCTGCTGTCGGCTCTGGGTGACAAGCGGCCTGAAATCGTGCAGGCGGTGGGTGAAGCCGTTGCGTTGATCAACTCGCCCCGATCGCAGGGCGCATTGGCCGATCGAGCATCGGCTGCCGCCACTCCGGCACCCATTCGCATCAGCCTTTACAGAAGCCTGGCCACCAGCGCCAAGTTCCATGGCAATCACCTGGATGGCAATCAAGTCAACGACTTGCAGCAGGTGGTGACCAGCGAAAAGAACCTGGATATTCGCTCGGCGGCCGCTGAAGCGCGCGGTGCACTCAATCTGTCGGCCCAGTCGGTTCAGCCACTGATTCTTCAGCGAAACGATTGAGCTTTAAGATTTAAGACTGCAATCAGACAAACCCGCGGGCCTGGCCCCGCGGGTTTGTCTATTTAGCTCGTCCGTTGATGCCGTCAGACGGCAATGGACTGGAATGTGCAGAGATGGACCTTCGCGGCGGCAATCGCAACACGGACCTGCGGGTCGCAGAGCGACTCCAGTTCGCGCCGGCGCTCGTGAAGATACATGGTCTCCAGATCGGCGCCGCGAGCGGGATGGCAGCAGATTTCGGTGACGCCCTGGCAAAGCCCTTCAATGAGGCGGACCAGCGCCTCGGCGCCGATCAACTCGGGGTAGGATCGCCCCTGTTCGTCCTGCCCATAAAACTCGCCACAGTAGCGAACCGCGGGCGAGAAATGGCGCAGCGGAATGGAAAGCTCCCGTGCAAGCTGGCGGGCTGCCGAGCGTACGGGCTCGTTGCGGTGGGCATGCTGGTGAGAATCGATGTGATCGGGGTCGCGACCGAGTAGTCGTCGGAAGTCCTCGAGCTGCCGTCGGACTTCCGCACCCACAGCGGCTGCGTCGGACAACGGGACCACTTCATATAGCGCCTCCCATTGGCCGTCCCGGCAGACCCACTCGCTGAGGTCGATGTGCAGGCCGATGCCGAACTCCGGGTGGGCCCGGCCGTACGCCGCGGCTTCCCCTGCCGCAGGCCAACGGGTCATGAGGCTGGTGCTGGTGACGATGCCGCGCTCGTGCGCCTCGATGATGCCCAGGTTCACGCCGGGACTGATGCCAAAGTCGTCGGCATTCACGATGAGGTGGCGGACGGTGGCCAAGATCGAACCCTCGTGTTAAAGGCCCAGGTCGGCCAGGAGCCGGCTGAGGACGGTCTCGGCCCGGAAATACTCCTGTGCGATCGCCCGCGCGGCGCGGCTGTGCCGCGAATAGTCGGAGCGAATCGCGTCGAACGCCGCCAGGATCTGATCCATTGTATTGAACGCGAACAGACCTTCCCCGGTCGGCAGGATGTTGCCAAAACCGGTGTCCTGCGTGACGACCGGCCTGCCCGCGGCCAGGTAGCAGGCGCTGCGGTCGCTGAACCACCCGCTCCGCATGCGGACGTTCTGGTCCTTGGCCACCGTGAATTCGCCCCGGGACTCCATGATGTAGTCTCGATACGGGCCGATGTCCCTGCTGAGTGTCAGCGCGTCGCGGACGCGCCAGCCGTGGGACAGCAGGGCCTCGCGGGCGTCGGCGGGAACGCGGGCCAGCGCCAGCTCGAACGTCTGAGGCGTGAGGAGAGGGAGATCGAGGAACTTGAGAAACTCGCGGTGTTTGCTCCATGTGTAGAGTTGCCCTTGCCAGAGGAAATCCTTCCCGTTCTGAGCCCAGCTCGCGATCGTTGTGAAATCAGCGGCCCAGTTGTCAGGATCGGAGGCGGGCGCGGTCACCTGGTCCGGCTGACCGTCCCGCGTCCACCACTCCGTGACGACGGGTGGGCGCGTGGGCACGTAATGGAATCGGACCAGCGGCACGCCGCAGTCGGGGGCGCCAAAGTTCTCGCCGTACGTGAAGTGGTGAGTGTGGCTGGCGAGAATGCCGATGGTTTTCGCATCGCCCTGGGCGACCTTGATCTGCGGCAGGACGGGATCGGTTTCCAGATAGACCCTGATCGGGATCCCCAGGTGTTGTTCGCGCAGGACCGTCGACGCGGTGAGGTTCACCAGAATTTCAGCTTCGGCAAGGACTTGGTCGAACCGCGCCGCCGACAGCCCGTAAACCCGGCCGGCCTGCGCGGTGGAGCGGTAGGCCCACCGATCGGACAGTCCACACCAGTTCATCATCGACGCGATGTAGTTGACGGCGTAGTCGCTGTCGCCCGTGACGGCGTTGCGCGCGGGGTCGTACGGCCAGGTGCCAGTGTCCTCGACGTAGTACACGTCGAACCCGAGGCGGCGGAATCCCTCAATGTGATGCAGCACCTGCCACGCCACGCCCGCGAACGGGCTCGCACCCATCATGCCCAGCACAACGAGGATGGGTCGCGGCGCGGTCACGCGAGGAGCCCGAGGCGCGTGGCGGTTCGACGGAGTTGCTGGTAGCGGAACATACTGGTCTCCAGCGTCCACTCCGGGAGATCCCCGAGCCAGCGCAAATGGACGTAGAGACGGGCAAGATCGAGCCGCCGCTGGTAGTCGACCGGAGCGCCGGCGGGCCAGCGGTGGCGGGCGTATTCCTCCTCACAAGGTTGCGTGATCGACCGCGGCCAGTTGTCCGTCAGGCTTACGACGTCAATCTCCCCGAAGCCGATGGCGGCCGATTCCCAGTCCACCGGGAAGATCGTCCCCTCGTGAATCAGGATGTTCTTCGGATAGTATTCCCCGTGGACCACGACCGGCGGCGCCACGAGCATCTCCTCCACCACACTTTCGTATTTCTTGCAGACGTCGGTCAGCCAGGGGTACCGGTCGCGCAGCGGCCGGGCGAGGCGGCGGGTGCGGCGCGCCCAGCCGACGTAGTAGTCCGCGTCGTACCGCTTGAGGAATCGCGGCACGCGCCGGCGCAGGGCCGGCTCGCGCTCGGCGTGGAATCGCCCGATCCACGCCGAAGCCAGCAACATCGCTTGCCGGTAGTCGGGCGCATGATTGACGCGGTAGCTGTCTTCGAGGAACTCCAGGACCAGCCAGGTGCCCCTCCCGTCGCGGTCGGTGCGGCAACCCCGAAACGTCGGCAAAGTGCACCGCGAATGGCGCAGCACCCGATGGTACACCGCAGCCTCGTACGGAGGGCCGCCCCTGTGCCCGTAACCGAAGTTGTCCTCGGAGTTCCCGTATTTGCAGAACAAGGTCCGCGGGCGTCCGCGGGCAAGGCGATACTTGACCACTTCGCCATGAAACGTTCCCTCCCCCAAGGCCCGCCGCTCGAGGATGGTCACGTGCTCGCGGCGCTCGGCCCCCAGCACGCTGGCGAGGGTACCGGCGAGAACGTCGGATTCGGGTATTCCTGGTGCGGCGGCTACTGTCATAGGGCCAATCCCCCCGAACCTGCGGGCTCTGGCCCCTGTGCGTGTGCGGCAAGAGCGACGGCACGCGCGTCGGGTCGCTGGGGAGCGGCCCGTCTTTCCACGAGCCGGCCGTTGCCCAGCTCCAGTCGCAGGTCGCACGCCGCCAGAGTCGAAGTCCGGTGCGCAATCATGAACGTCGTCCGGCCGCTCATCAATCGCTCGATCGCCTCTATGATCACCGCCTCGGTCGCCACATCCACCGAACTGGTTGGCTCGTCCAGCAGCAACAACGGAGCGTCCTTGAGAAACGCCCGCGCGATCGATATGCGCTGGCGCTCGCCACCGGACAACCTCATGCCCCTCTCGCCCACCAACGTGTCGTAGCCGTCGGGCAGGCGTTCGATGAACTCGTGTGCGTGGGCCGCGCGCGCCGCGGCGACAATTTCGGCCTCGTCGGCCGACGGTCGCCCGTAGGCGATGTTTTCCGCGATGCTGGTGGGGAAGAGCACTGGATCCTGAAGAACGATGGCGAACTGATTTCGCAAGTCGCGCAGGCGGTACTCGCGCAGGTCCACGCCGTCCAGCAGGATTCTACCAGACACGGGGTCATAGAACCGCGCCAGCAGGTTGAGGAGCGTGGTTTTGCCGGCGCCGGTCTCACCGCCGATGCCGACCCGCGAACCGGGCGGGGCGACGAAGCTGACGTCGCGCAAGACCGATTGCCCGGAGGCGTAGGCGAAGCCGACATCCTCGAATACGACGGCGCCCGCGGCGCGGGCCAGCGGCCGCGCGTGCTCGCGCTCGGCAACCTCGGGCACCTGATCGAGCAGCGCGAACGCGCGCTCAGCGCTGGCCAGCGCCTTCTGCTGCGACCCCGCGTTCTTCCCGATGGTCTTGAGCGGCTCGTAGAGTTGCGCGAGATACGACATGACCAGCAACAGGCTGCCCAGGGACAAAGTGCCGGCGCGGACTGCGGAGGCGCCCACGACGAGCACCGCCGCGGTCCCGCCCGTGGTAGTCAGGCCCACCAACATGGCGAACGCGCCTTCCTGGAGCGTGGCCCGGAGCCGCTCGCGGACGCCCTTGGCCGAGTGATCGACGAAACGCTCCTGCTCCCGTTGCTCGCGGCCGAACGCCTTCACGACGCGGACGGCCGAGAGCACCTCCTGCACCACTGCCATGGCCGAACTCTCCAGCTTCTTGGCCGAGCGCCACCGCTTGCGCAGCGAACCGCTGTAGAGCCTGGCCAGCAGCGCCAGCACCGGCGACACCGTTAGCGCGACCAGTGCGAGCCTCAGGTTGATCCGCGCGGTGACGTAGAGCATCGCACAGAAGCTGCCGATGGCGCCCAGGAGCGGAACGAGCGCATCCACCAGGACCCACTGAATGGCGGGAGCGTCGTATTGGATTCGGTACGTAGTATCGGCCGTGCCGGCCGCGTCGTGGTACGAAAGCGACAGCCGCTGGACGTGCCCGAACAGTCGCGTGCGGAAGTCCAGCGTCAGGCGCTCCCCGACGTAGGCGTTGAGCCAGGCGCTAGCCATCCGCTGAGCCAGCGCGGCCAGTGTGACGATGACGAGCATCGCCACGGCGGCGGTCAGCAGCGCGGCGGGCGAGCCCCCGACGATCGCCCACGCGAATCTCGGAAGTGGCCGCCCGCCCAACACGTTGTCCACCACGATCTTCAGCGGAACCGGCATCAGTAAAGCCAGTGGAGCGGCAAGCAGCTCCACGGCCAGCGTCAACCCGACCAGCACCCCGTAGGGGCGGGCTTGGGCGAGAAGGCGGCGGTAGAGCTCCAGGGTATTGTAGCGCGCGTCTTTCACTTCGATGAGCCTGCCATTTCGCCTCGCATTTTACCTGTTGTAGTATCGCTGGGCCGGGCTGGGCCAGTCGGCCCCGTCCCAGGCATTCTGTACCTGCCATTCGCCGTGACCATCGGCGAAAGCGACATTCCCGCCCTGGGTGCCGTGGTTTTGGCTGGGGTCCACCAACGGGTTGCCCCCATCCAGGTCCCAGGCCAACGGCGCTTCACCCTTGAGCTTTCCCAGAAGCGGTCCGTACTCGGGTTGCCAGCGGATCGTGTAGAAGTCGTAGCTGACGCGGGCGGAGTTGGGCAGCGTATAGTCGGCCGTCTCGATCCGTTCCGGCACCGGGTCTCGATCCGAGGGGCAATGGAACACCGCGGCCGACCCCGACAAATACCGGGCGGCGATGTACGTGAAGAGCTGATTGGTGGGGACGTACGATTTAGCCGACTGCGGCGGGTTGGCGTTGGGATACCGGCCGCGCGACTCACCGGCGTACATGATCATCGCCATGCCAATCTGGCGCAGATTCGACAGGCAAGCTGTTCGCCGACTCCGCTCTCTGGCGCCGGCGACCGCGGGCAGCAAGAGGCCCGCGAGCAGCACCACAATTCCGATCACCACCAGTAGCTCGACGAGCGTAAATCCGGATCGGCCCCCGCGCCCCAGCCGCAAAGAGGAAGCACATTGATTCATGGTATTAACCCTCGAAGAGTATTTGTTTTGCATGATCATCTGGCCAATACGTTGGCCGGCTCCTGAATCTGAAAATCCTGGGCGGGAACGTGATCATTGCCGGCGCGGACTGACACCGGCTCGAGGGCCGCCTCGGCCCCCGCCGTACGCGCTGCCGCCACGAAGGCACGCCAGCAGCGCTGCCGTCCGAAAAGCGCGGCCGTCCCGACGGCAAGCAACGAGGTGGCGGCGAGTGCCGCCACGATCGGCCTGCCTGCCGCCAACGCGGCGGCCAGTGCAGCCGAGGCACATGCCAGAAGAACTTGCGTCAGCCGCGTCGTTCGAATGGTGCAACGCAGCCGGGTGAACGATCGCCCACCGCCCAGGTCCTCGGTGGCTGTGTGCAGATACAACTGGTGCCAGCGCCCGCCGAACAACGAGCAGTCCCACCGCTCCCATTCGGAGTCAAATACCCCGCGCCACCCTGCCCGGCCAACCACCTCGACAAATGCCAAAAGCAAGTCCTCGCGTTTCTTACCGAGCCGGCTTTTCCAATACATGTCACGTTGTGAGACCGATATCCGCTTCACGGAGGAATACTTGGCCTCGCCCGCCGGCGGGAAACTGGGAATGCTCTTGTTTTCGAGCCGATAGCGGTATCGCTGCGCCCCTCTGACGACCGGCTGACACAGATGCAGCAGATACACCAGCACGCGGAAGCGCCGCGGGGCCCCGCTTGGCAGCGGAGCAGATCGTGTGGAACGCCAGGCGGCGATCAGCGAAATCGCGGCCATGAGAACGGCCGGAAACGCGATTGGCTTCCAAAATACGCCGCTGGCCAGCAGGACCAGCCATACCGCGTGCCATTCAAGCATGGTCGGCCATGCCCACAGACTGTACTGATTGTGTGCATAGACAACTTGGAACAAGCCGGTACCGAATCGTCCATGCCATGTGCGGTGAGGGGCCAGCGGCAGCCCGATCGCGCCCTCGCCATAAATCACGCCGTGCCATCGCGCCTGTCCGATGGCGTTAAATCGCAAGGGGTGTTTAAAGGATAGCATCGCTTCAGCCCTGCCGTAACCTTTCTGCTGGCGGAAATAGCCCCGCACGGTGTGCCGGCGGTGATGCCACACCAGGGCCGCGGGCGCGTAACCGATGCGCAGCCGGGCATCCGTGAACCGCCAGCATATGTCCACGTCGTCCCCGGCGACGCGAAACTGCGGGTCGAAGCCGCCCAGCGCCAGCAGCCGCTCGCGATCGAACGCCATGTTGCAACCAGGCACATGCTCGGCGTACCGATCGTCGAGCATCACATGGCTCGGACCGCCGGGGCTGGCGGCCACGCACCGCGCAATCATGCAATCGTCGGTCGGTGGAATGTTGGGCCCCCCGATCGCATCCACCTCCTGATCCACCATCGCGGTGACGAGGTAGTGAAGCCATTTGTCGTCGGCAACGCAGTCGGAGTCGGTGTATGCAACGATTCTTCCCAACGCCACGCGCGCACCGGTGTTCCGTGCGGCGCTGAGCCCCAGGTTTGACTGGTGGAGGTAGCGGACCTTGGGAAACTGAGCCGCGATGGCCGGGGTCTGATCGGTTGATCCGTCGTCGATCAGGATCACCTCATAATCCGGATAATCCTGCACGCAGATGGCGCGAAGGCAGTCTGTCAGAGTGCGGGCGCCGTTGTAGGAGCAGACCACGACCGACACCTTTGGCAGTAGCTCGCGACCCACATCCGGAACCGTCGCCCATACCTTGCTCAAAGCCGTGGCAGCCGGTTTTTCGTTTCGTGACCGGTCGGTCACTCCAAAGGCCCAGTCCTTGATGCGATGCCCGCCGGTAAACCAGTCATCGGTGTAAGAGAACACGAACGAACCGGCCAGGCCACGGCGGAATACGCAATGCACATGCTCGGCAAGCACCTGCGCCTGCACCTGTGCGCCGTTCCGGAGTGCATCGAGCCCAAATTCCCCGAGGATCAGCGGCCGCGAGCCCGCCAGATGCTGCAGGCGATCCAGATAAGGACTTAACTGAGCCTGTCGCTCCAAGTACACGTTGAAGCACAAAAAATCGGCGCCCGGCGGACTGAGGAATTCGGTTGATGGGTAATTCGTATAGGTAACCAGGCACTCCGGCGCCCGCTCACGGGCCGCATCCATCAACTCGGCAAGAAACTGCTCGACGCGCCGAGCGCCGTAGAAGCGCACGATGTCCTTCGGGATCTCGTTGGCCACGCTCAAAGCAAACGTTGCGGGATGGCTTCCGCACGATGCGGCAGCCCTCTGGACTGAAGCCAGCGCATCCTTTCGGGCCGACCAATCCTCAAAGAAGCAGCGGTGCTTCTGCCAGGGCACATCGATCAGCACCTTGAGGCCGTTAATCTGAACCTGATCCAGCAGCCATCGCGGCGGGGGATGGTAGAGTCGCAGCGCGGTCGCACCCAGACGTCGCATGTGCGCTAAGTCATGGACTGCCTGTTGTATCGATGGAAATGGTTCGCCGGCGGCATTGGGCTCGAACGGCCCATAGGTAAGCCCCGCCACATACCATTTGGACCCGGCGCAGGTGAAGAACCGCCCGGAAACCTGCACGCGCCCGCAAGTGGCGTCGGGTTCCCCAGCCCTGTCAATTGGGTCGTGGCGCGCGCTCCCCGCGCACGCCCACTCGCCATCCCACCGATGCATCACAACTCCCGTCTCACACCCTAAGCAAAGCTCTGGACACAACAGAACCCACCGTCCAAATTGAACGGCATGTGTCCTTCCCAATCAGTTAAACTGCTTCGCTCGCCGGACAAGTTGCGCCGCGCACCAGGAGCGGAGAATTGCACCTAACCACCCGCGATTATCGGCGGCCGTGAGAATCCGTCAAGCAAAATCTAAACACTTTCTTAATCGGGCGATCACATTAAAGCGGATATGCAGCGCCGATTGAAAGAGCCTATCCCCGGAGGCCTTTCATTTGTGACTCTGGGCGGTATTTCAGCGACTCATTTAGCCAGCGGGAGGTGGCGGCGCGCAGCCGCCGCAAGGAAGAGAAATCGGCCGGCTCACGGGCGGTTCTTAAAACTCGCGGCCCGGCATATCACTTCCACAGATTTCCCGCCAGCGGCTGCCCATTGGTTTGAAGGATCTGCAATTCGTGGATGCCGTGATTCTTACTGTCTCGGTACGTCCAGACAACTTTCTTCTCCCGTGTCACTTCCAGCAGCTTCACTTCACCGGGCTTTGATGATCCGTAGCTTGCGATCACTGTATTGCCGTTCGGGAGCCTTTGAGCGCCACAGGGATCGCTCAGCAGGGGCTCGGGCAAATCCGAGTTGGACAATTGCCAGACGACTTTGCCCGCCGGATCAACTTCAATGCTGATCTTCCCGTGGGTGCAGTCGATCAGGGTATTGCCGTTCTCCAGGCGGATGGCGGTGAAGGGCCAGCACTCGGCCGGCGATTCGGGGGTCCTGGCCTCCCAGACGATTTTCCCCGCCGGCGTGTATTCGCGCACCACCTTGTCGAGCAACTGGGGCACGAGATAGTTGCCGTTCGGCAATTTTCGCGTCATGCGCGTCTGAAGATGCAGATCTTTTGTTTGCGCCGCAATCGGCACGTCGACGACAATCTTACCTTCCCGATCCACTTCAAGGATTCGCGGATGCGATCCCGCTTCGGTCAGCATGACCCGGCCGCCTTCCAGCGCCTGAACCGTATTCACCTCAGATTGCGTGCCTTTGAATTGAAATACGACTTTTCCTTCGCGTGTGACTTCAATGGCCGCGCCGCCGGGAAACTCGCGGTCCTTGTTCACGGCCAACAGAACATTGCCGTTGGGTAGCACCCAACCATCGCGCGTGCCGCGGGGATATTTCCAGGTGACCTTGCCGGCTTCGTCGATGATGTAGGTTTCGTTTCCAAGCGCCAGGAAGCCGTGTGTGATTCCAGTCGCGGACTCTTGCTTGGGCGGAGCCTCGGCGCGGACAGACCCATGCCCAACGCTACCCATGAACGCCACGGCACAGATCAAACCTCGCATTGCACCACGCATGAGTCCTCCTGAACTGAATTTCCGCCCGAGCAGTCGCTCGAAGAATTGTCGCGGCGTGTAACCCGCGGTTACATTCTCTACTTCATGAAACACGCACTACCGAACCGCGTTGCCCTGGTCACTGGCGCTTCCCGTGGATTGGGCGCGTCTATTGCCCGCTCGCTGGCGGAATCCGGAGCGGCTGTGGCGCTGAATTATTTCTCTTCGCCCGAGAAGGCTGAAGCGCTCGCCGCGGAATTGGAAAAGTCCGGCGCTCGCGCCGCGGCTTTCAAGGCGGACGTGCGTGATGAACAGCAAGTTAAGCAAATGGTCGCGGCCGTCGAATCAAAGTTCGGCCCGATTGACGTCCTGGTCATCAACGCGACCGGCCCTCAGCCCATGCTCAAGCTCGAAGAACTGACGTGGCGCGCCTGTCTCGATCAACTGGAGTTTTTCGTTAAGAGCCCGGTGCTACTGATGCAGGCGACGCTGGCACAGATGAAAAAGCGGAGGTATGGCCGGATTATTCAAATCGGATCCGAAGTGTTTGACCTGGGCATCCCGCAGTTTTCAAACTACGTTTCGGCCAAGGGCGCGCAGCTCGGCCTCAGTCGTTCATGGGCGCGCGAGCTGGCGCCGTTTCAGATCACCGTGAACACCATCTCCCCCGGGTGGATCCCCACCGAGCGCCACGTCAACGACCCGCAATCGGCGAAAGATGCGTATGCCGCGGATGTGCCCATGCAGCGCATGGGCGTTCCCACCGATATCGGCGCGGCCGTCGCGTTCCTCGCCTCCGATGCCGCCAACTTCATCACGGGCCAGAACATCGCTATCAACGGCGGCAAAACGCTTGGGTGAACCCCCCCAACTGAAATCCTCGATCTTGTCATCCTGGAGCGCAGCGAAGGATCTGGAATTTGCCGAATCACGCGCGGCTCGCTGAATTCACCCTGCGCCCCGCCCACCCTAAAGGCCGCGGCCCACCCCGATAAGCCCCCACGCCGGGGTAGAGCGGTACCCCGCGCCGCCCCGGATTCTCAGAGCGCGGCAATTCTCCTCGCCAAAACCACCACAATGCCGATTTCAACTGCCGCCAAGATTCGGATCAGCGCGCATGGTCATTTCGATGTGCAGCAGGTCCTAGGGAGGTTTCCACCGAGCGCCGGCAAACGATGTCTATCACGGAGCCATGTCGAAGCCTTGCCCTTTAAAATCCTGTGCAAACGCCTTGGCATTGAGATTCTCTCCCGTGGCAAACTTTGTCAGCTCGTTCCAGCTCTTCAAATTCCCCGCGTTGAAAATCTTTTCCTGAAGAAACTGTCCGACCGCTTTATTGCCAACATACGTGACCGTGCGCGGGTCGGCCCCGTGATACACATCGCGGGCGATGGCGTGATGCACCTGCGATGCGAACAAGTCGCCCATCATGTAATTGTGGTAATAGCAGGCAGAAGTCACGATGTGGATCTTGCTGGCATAATCGGGCTCGTTTCGTCCTTCCGGCCGTTTGATGCCCTGATACTTTTCCTCCAGGTCCCACCAGAGCGCGTTGAGGTCCTGGTCGGGGTTTTCATACATGCTCTTTTCAAACCGCAGCATCACCTGGCACCACCGCGAGAACACCAACAGCTCATTGCGCCGCGCCCGCGCCGCGGCTTGTGCAAAAGCCTGGGGGTTGTCGATGGTGATGCCCATCTGCTTGATCCACAGTTCCGAATCCGCCAGCCGCTGAAGCATCATTGCCAGGCCTTCGGTCGTCAGTGTGTGCGAGGCGGTGCGCAGCGTGTAAGGAACCGTTTTCGGAATATTCTTGCTGCTGTAAACCGAATGCCCCAGTTCGTGCAGCAACGTGTTCATCCAATATTCGTTGGGCACCACATTCGCCAGCACCCGCACATCGCCTTCCCGATCGATATCCGAGCAGAATGCGTGTGGGCTTTTGCCCGGCTTCTCGAAATAATCTCCACGTTGCAGCACGTCATCAATCGGCAGACCGATCCCCGCATAGAAGTCTCGCGATAACTTCAGCAGATCGGCGTGGCGGTAGGGGGCATCCAGGTCCGCGCCAAATACCGCCGGCGCTTCCTGAAAAAACGGATCGTGATAATGCCAAGGCCGCAGGTCCTCAACCTTCACCCCGCAATTGGCCGCCAGCTTCTGATCCATCTCGCGCTTGGCACTATCAAACGCGCCGCGCGTGAGCTGATCGAGTTCATCAAACAGCTTCATCACATCCGCGGTTGTCTGCTCGCCGGTGAAGAGCGTTGCTTCGTGAAAGTTCTTAAACCCAAGCTGCCGGGCGCCCTCGTTTCGCAGCTTCACAAGTTCCTTCAGGTCTTTCTCGACAACTTTCCCAACGCCCTTGCTCGCTTCCCATACCGCTTTTCGCTGGGCCGAATCCTTCGAGGTCTTCAATACTTCCGTCACGGCGCTGGCGGTCAGTTCCTTTCCATCCACTTTCGCGCGGTAGACGTTAAATGCCTGCTCGACGGCGTTTTCTTTTGCGATGATCGCCTTGGACAGGGCCGGGTCGGTCTGGAGCGATAGCCGTTGCAGGTAAATCACCTCAATGCATCGCGCCATCGTCGGGTCGGTGATTTCCGCTCGATGATCGTAAAGCGATTTGGCTTCGGCAAACGCCTTTCGATCCGCCAGCGTCTCGACCAGTTTTTCCTCCGCGGCCTGCTTGGTCTTAAAATCCTCGTCTTTTCCCGAGGTGTTGGCATTCCACCACGCCCGCGATGCCGTCACTTCCAGCGGGCGAACCGCCTTCTCATGCTCGGCCACAAACGCCTTGGCCCGATCCGTCAGATCCGCGCCATGGGCAACGCCACAGGTGATCATTCCCCCGACCAACAGCCCAAATCCGATCCATCCCCATTGCCGCGTTGGCTGATGTTTCATTTCAAGTCTCCCGCTTTTCGGTTTTTGCACCGGCCTCCGCCAGTGCTGTCCATTCTGATGCCACGCGTTGAATATACCTTGGGCCCATCACAACAGAACGATCGCGCGCTACCACGTCCGGGTCATACGCTTCCATATCGCGACGATGCCCCGCAAAGTGCAGGAAGAACGAATTTCGCAACGCCACCGCGATGCACATCGGCAGCATGGCCGGCAATCGATCCACAAACGGATACGCCGCGCTTCGATATTCGAGCCACAGCGCGTTGAATTGCGGAAGGAGTGCGTGATGCAATCCCCGCGTCAAAAGCTCATACGACAG
The DNA here is from genome assembly GCA_036794395.1 of Tepidisphaeraceae bacterium. GTDB lineage: Bacteria > Planctomycetota > Phycisphaerae > Tepidisphaerales > Tepidisphaeraceae > DASXMX01. The sequence continues at coordinate 48,929 of DAIRGS010000009.1, forward strand.
GCCGATTTGCTCGTAGTAGCTGTACTGTCCCTGGCGGTAAGTGCGATAAACGTGCTCCAACACTTCGCGATGCGACCGGCTCAAAACCAAAACGCCGCCGTTGATGAAATAAGGCGCCGGCGTCCGCAGGCCGTTCAATTCATATATCTTCTGACTGAACGATGCATTCGAGCCCCGCCAGTTGTTCACCAGCTCAAATGGCAAACTCAATCCCGGATGCGAAAGCAGGGCCATGTCCAGCACGGCCCCAACTTTCTCCTCAGGTGTATGCTGCACAATGCACGGCGCCGCCTCCGCATTGATAATCAGATCGCAGTCGAGCCACACAACTCGATCGAATCCGCTGACCTTCGGATGCCCGAGGATCAGCAGTTTCTGCCACGCCATCGAACGCTGGACTTCCGGCGAAGGGTCTATCGGTTCGTGAAGCGCAATGATTTCATAGCCATGCCGCGCAGCGTAGCGCTCCCACGATGGCCGGGCTTTGGTTTCCCAAAGCGCCTGATATTCATCACCGACGGCCAATGTCACGATCGCTTTGGTCATAGCACGTCCCGATAGCGCTTTTTTGGGGGCCGATATGATTCTCGCCCGCCCATTAAGGTGGTGCGGACATTCTTGTCTGCATCGAGTCCGTGAGTGCGAGGGTGTACTCACCCTCGCCGAACGGACTCGAATCTCTTAAAAAACGCGAACGATTTTATCACCCCGATTCTAAACCAACCCCAAAGGTTGGCCACCTCCCGGCAATCATTTGCTTTCCCGCCGGCCCTTTCCCTTCGTGTCTTCGCGCCTTCGTGGTAAACCATTCCCCAACGGAGCCTCGACCAGGCCAGGTCCCATAACGCAGTTCGATCTTCAGTCCAACGGTCGCCGCTCCGATAATTCCCGGTCGCCCCACGCTGGCGGCCCAACAAAGGACGTAACGTTGGTCGAAACCAAACTCCAGGATATTCGCCGTCGCCTGCTCGATCTCACGCGCCGAAACCGCCTGCTGAATCATCAGGCCAAAGGCGAATCCACACTCCAGATCGTGGATGAAATCCCCGCCCAGGTGTACGGCGTCCTCGTCGATGACGCCCGCACCATGCAGTTCCTCTCCCGCGAGGAAGCGCCAAAACCCCTGCGCGAGCCGCTCACCAACGAAGCACCGCCTCCATCGCGCGGTGATGCTCTATCTCTGCTCCCTCCACCGGTATTCGGCATCTGGGCGGGAATCTGCGCCGGTGCCTGAGCCACGCTGGCGCCCGC